>DATBPS010000153.1:0-9794 GCA_036561225.1 Terriglobales bacterium | reverse complement strand
CCGGCTGGGAGGCCGACGCGCACAATTTCGCCGGGTGCCTGTTGATGCCGCGGGAGGCGGTGGAAGCCGAGTTCGCCCGGGCGGTGGCGTTGGCCAGGGCACGTGGCGTAACTGGCACCGGCTCGGCAAGCTTTGGCGCCTACGCCGCGCAGCCGCTGAGCAAGGCCTTTGGGGTGAGCGCCAAGACAGCCGAGATTCGACTGTCGCGACTGGGCTTGAGCGCATGACCACCGCCGCCGAAGCGCCGCTGTCGGGACCGCTGCTGTTTGCCAGGGAGTGGCAGTTGAGGTACACGCCGGACGACGGCGACCTGGTGGGGAAGTTTTACGTCCCGGCGCTGCGGTCGGCGGTGAAGTACGACCGATTCGCATCCAGGTATGGAGCGGGGCGGGGCGATAAGCGGCGCGGCACCTCGTTCTCGCCGTCTCCGGCTCGGTCACGTACGTCCGTGTAGGCTCCCTCGCCGTTTCCGGCTGCGGCCTCGCGCCGCTTGCTTCTCGCCCCTTCCCAGAAGTCGCTACGGCATTGACCGGCGCGGTGCCCGCGCCGAGGGGCGCGCCGTTCCGAATTTCGCACGCCTGGCCCTGCGATCTTGCCCCATGTTGCCGGGGCAACTCGGGCTCTGCCGCCACAGGAACGAGAGAATGCGTCTCATAAGCCTTGAACGAAGGTGCGCAAAATTGCCTGGATGGCCACGCCCAGGAAGACCCACAGGGCCATGTGGATGCCGGTTTCGCGGTTGACTTCCGGAATTAGATCCGTAGTGGCGACGTAGAGCGTCACCCCGGCGGCCAAAGGCAGCGCCTGCGAAAGGCCCATAGGGAAGATTAGCATTACGGCCACTCCGGCCACCGAGGCGGCTCCGATGCCGGCTGCGGCCAGCACGGCGGCGCGGTTGCCGCGTCCGGCGGCTAGCATCACTGAAGCCATGGTGAAGCCTTCGGGGATCTTGTGCATGAAGACGGCGAGGAAGATCATCCATCCCAGCCAACTGGAGACCAGAAAGCCGCTGCCGATGGCGACGCCGTCGAAGAACGTGTGGATGCCAAGCCCAGCCATCACGGAGACGGGAAGATGGCCTTTGATGAAAGCATGGGTGTGGGTCTCTTCGCCGAAGTGGAAGTGAGAGACGAAGGAGTGCTCAACCAGGTGCACCAGCAGATAGCCGCCGAGCAGCAGGAAGGGCGCCGAGCGGGGCGCCATTTGCGAGCTGGCGGGCAGCATTTCGAGCAGAGCCGTGGCCAGCATGAAGCCGGCGCCGAGGGCGACGAAGTAGCGCAGATAGCGCCGCTCCCATTGGTGGCCGGTGAGCACCAGGCCGCCAAACACGTTGGCGAGGGCGGCGACGACGCCCAGCAGCAGCGCCCAGATGGATGCGGAAGCCATGAGGGTCAGGGTAGCAGGGGAGAGGGAAGAGGGGACAGGGGACAGGGGACAGGGGACAGGGGAGAGGGAATGGGGAACGGGGGGCAACACGGGAGGGGTGGGGGAGTTCTAAACGGGTCTATGACGCGGACAACCGAGAATTTGCTGACCTGGGCGCCGCTGGGGGCCGCGGTGGCGCTGATGTTGAGCGATCACAAACGGATAGGGCTGGTGGTGGGGGCGGTATCGCCCATTACCGTGGCGTGGCGGCATCCACGGGCGACGCGGCGGGCGCTGCGGGCGGTGCCGCGCAGCCTGAAGGATGCCGGGAAGGGAGTGGCGAAGATGGGGCGGCGGACCGGCTATGGCGCCAAACGAGCGGGAAAGGCGTTTCGCTGGATGGCCAGCTAGAGCTGCCAGTCGAGTTGGACGGTGCGGGTTTCGTCGTCGCCGGCGGGGGCGGAGATGCGCAGGTGCAGCCAGGGACGAGGGAGGAACTCCGCCAGGCGTTCGCCCCATTCGATGGCGACCAGTTTGCGTTCCCCCGACGGCGGGGGTTGCAGAATGTCTTCGAGGCCGAGGGTGGCGATCTGCGGGCCGGTCTCGACCCGGTAGAGATCAAGGTGCAACAGGGCGCGGCCGGGGCGGTGGTATTCGTGGATGAGGGTGTAGGAGGGGCTGGCGACTTCCTCTTCCCTGGCCACCTCCCAGCCCTCCGCCAATCCCTGCATGAGAGTGGTTTTGCCTGCGCCCAGGTCGCCGCTCAGCACCAGGATGGTGAAGTCGGGAAGTTGGACGGCCAAGCGGCGGCCGAAGGCGCGGGTGTCGGCGGCGGTGGCGCAGCGGGTGGAGGCGGGCAGCGAGGGGAGAGCCATTATCGGGACCGTGCCTCGGCGCAGACGCCGGGGAGCTGGCGGGTGATGTCGCCGGCGAGCAGGCTCATCTCACCGTGGCGGGCGGCGGCGGCGTCGCCGGCGCGTCCGTGGAGGTAGACGGCCGCGGCCACACATTCGAGGCGCTGCTGGGGAGCGGGGAATTGGGCCAGCAGGCCGGCGATGATGCCGGTGAGCACGTCGCCGGCGCCGGCGGTGGCCATGCCGGGGTTGCCGGTGGGGTTCACATAGACCGGGCCGTCGGGTGAGGCGATGAGACTGAAGCGGCCTTTGAGCACCACGATGGCGCCGGTTTCTGCCGCCAGGCGCTGGGCGTAGTAGAGCCGTCGTTGCTGGACTTCAGATGTCGGAACGTCGAAGAGCCGCGCCATCTCGCCCGGATGGGGCGTCAATACGCCCTGGCGGGGCCGCAACTCGGCGCGGCGCTGGTGGAAGGCGTTGAGGCCATCGGCGTCGAGGACGCAGGGGAGCGGCGTGGCGTCCACGATATGGCGTGCCAGGGCCGCGGCGTCCGGCGCCTGGGTCAGGCCCGGCCCCACGGCGAGCACGGTTGCCATATGCAGGAGGGTTGTCAGGCGGGGGTCTTCGGGGGTCTCGGGTAAGGCCTCGGTCATCAACTCGGGGAGCGCGGCGGCGACGGTAAGCTGCACCGCGGCGGGGACGGCGGCGGTGACCAGGCCGGCGCCGGCGCGCAAGGCGGCGGTGGAGGCGAGTACGGCGGCCCCGGATTTGCCGAGCGAACCGCCGACGAACAGCACATGGCCAAACAGGCCCTTGTGGGCGTCGCGCGGGCGGGGGGCGAGAAAGGGGCGACACTCAGCCGTGCCGGTGAGGCGCAGGCGGCAAGACGCGGGCTCGATTTCGCCCAGCACCGACTCCGGCGTGCCGATGGCGGCACAGGTCAGGGTGCCCACCGAGGCGGCGTGGCGGGACAAATAATGACCGCGCTTGGGCGCGGTGAAGGTGACCGTGGCGGCGGCGCGCAGCACGGCCGCGTCGGCGGCTTCGGCAGGGCCTTCGCCATCGGCGCCCATGCCGCTGGGGATGTCCACCGCCACCACCGGGCCGCGGAAGTTCTGATTCACGTCCTCGACCACCTGCCGCAGCCAGCCGGAGAGAGGGCGCACCAGACCGGTGCCGAAGAGCGCGTCGACGAGCAGGTCGGAGGCCAGCACGGCGGCGCGCTGGGCGCGCCATGCGTCTTCGGTGATGACCTCCACCGGGGGCGGCTGCACGCCCGGGAGGGCCGCCGCGGCATCGCCGCGCAGGCGAGCGACGGGGGCGAAGAGCAGGCAGTGCACGCGCACGCGCCGCTGGCGCAGCAGACGGGCGAGTACCAGGCCGTCTCCACCGTTGTTGCCGCCGCCGCAGAGGATGGCGATGCGCCCGGACAGGGCGCGGGGGAAGTCCCTTTCCAGCCGGGCTTCCACCGCCGCCGCGGCGGCGGCCATGAGGGTGCCGCCATCCACGCCATGTTGGGCGATGGTGAGGCGGTCCACCTCGCGCATCTGCGCCGCCGACAGGATCTGCATACTTCTCCCGCCCTTATTTCACCAGATTTTTCAGCAGGAACAACAAGTTGGCGGGCCTTTCCGCCAGCCGGCGCATGAAATAGGGGTACCACTCCGGGCCAAAGGGAATATAGACGCGCACCCCCCAGCCGTCGCGCCGGAGTTTTTCCTGCAGGTCGCGGCGGATGCCGTAGAGCATCTGAAACTCGAAGCTGTCGGGCGCGCGCTTCAGCCGCTGCGCGGTGGCGATGGCGGCGTTGATCATGCGCTCATCGTGGGTGGCGATGGCGTGGTAGCCGGAGCTGGCCAGCAGCGGATCCAGTAACTTGATGTAGTTGGCGTCCACGTCGGCCTTTTCCTGAATCGCCACTTCGGCCGGCTCGCGGTAAGCGCCCTTCACCAGGCGTATGCGGATGCCCTTGGCGGTCAACCGCTCGACATCACTGGCGGTGCGGTGGAGGTAGGCCTGCAGCACCGTGCCCACGTTGTATCCCTCGCCGTGCAACTGCTCCACCAGAGCAATGGTGGTCTCGGTGTAGGGCGAGCCCTCCATGTCCACGCGGATGAAGGTATTCCATTTTTTGGCGCAATCCAGGATGCGCCGGGTCTGGGCGCGGGCCAGGTCCAGGCCCAGGTCCAGACCCAACTGGGTGAGCTTGATGGAGAGGTTTGAGTCCACGCGGCTGCGCTGAATTTCTTCCAGGATGGCGCAGGCGGTGGCGGCGGCCTGTTCGGCGGCCGCGGCGGAGTCCACATTCTCGCCCAACGGGTCGAGGGTGGCGGACATGCCCAATTGGTTGACCGCCGCCACCGCATGGATGGCATCGTCGAGATGCAGACCGGCCACAAACCGGCGCGAGATGCGCTTGCCGAGAGCGCTGCTCTCGGTGAAATGGCGCATGCCAGGGTTGCGGGATAGGGCCAGAAGAGCGGTGCGCACCAATCAGCCTCCGGGAGAAAGTCCCATTCATGGTACGCCTGACCAAGGCATTACCGCGACATGAAAGTTCGCGCAAACTCTATGCGCTCTTGTTGACTGGGGTGATTGAAAAACCACCACACAATCCATCCCGGGGGATCGGGATCGATGAGGTCGGTATGCTCCTCGCGTTGGAACCCGGCGACGGCGGCGGCGGCCTGTCCGCTGAGGCGCAAGCCGTAGGCATCGGCCTGGTGTTCTTCCCAGCGGGAAAAGCCGTTGGTGAGCGGGGCGGCGAGAAAAAGCGCGCCCAGCAGAATCAGCAGCAGCAGGGCCAGACCGGCGGGATCGGCCGGAGCATCGATGGGCGCGGGGCCCCGCTCGGCAACGCCGAGCGACCCGCTTACGCTCAGCCGGCCGGGGACCCCCGAGAGCCCCGGCCGGCTGGGGCCGCGGCTCCAGCGGGGATAGAGCCAGCCGGTCAACGCCAGCAGGCCGAAGAGCAGCGCCAGGGTGAAGGCGACGCCTTTCCAAAGATGATGGAGCACGTAGTGGCCGATCTCATGACCGACGACAAATTCGATTTCCGCCGGCGTCTGGGTCCGCAGCAGGGTGTCGTAGACGACGATGCGCTGGGTGCCGAGAATGCCGACCACATAGGCGTTGGTGTGGGCCGACTGGCGGCTGGCGTCCATCTCCAGGATGCGGGCATGGGGGATGCCGGCGCGCTGGGCCAGTTGCTCCAGGCGGGCGCGAACGTCGGGGTTGGAGACGGGCGTGAAGCGGTTGAACAGCGGCTCGATCAGCACCGGATCGAGCGCCACTGACACCACCACGGCCACCGCCAAAACGATCCAGATTTTGATCCACCAGCGCGGGCCGCGCCGTCGCCGCAGCCAACCATAGGCGATGGCGGTGACCACCAGCCCGGCGCCGATGTCCAGGGCCACCGACACGGCCCACTGGGCGAACCATGCGCCCACGCCCAGGTGCTGGAACCCGTAGGCACGCTCGCGCACGAAGCCGAGATAGAAGCTGAAGGGAAGCAGAGCGACGAGAACGGCGGCGAAGAGCGCCGCCGTGGCCGCCGCGGTACGCCCCCAGGGGGCAGAAAGGCGGCGGTCCAGCCAACCCTGAAATGAAGTCGTCAATCCGGAGAAGTAGGCGGCGGCGAGGCAGGCCAGCATCCATAGGTTGGAAGCTGTACCCCAGGCCAGGCCGCCGTAGAGATACTGACGCGCCCGATCCAGCTCCGCGGGCGACAAAGGGGCAACACCGGCGCCCATGGTCAACATCTGCCAAGCCATATGTCCTCGCCGCGCGAGGCCGCCGATCCGCCGCGGCGGCCGCCCGCCCGCGAGGCCGTGGTGTGGGTGGCCGAACAGCGGCGGTTGTTTCAGCGTGTCCTCGACGCCCTCGGCCGCGGCCATATACCGTTTGCCGTGGCGGGCGCCTTCGCCTTTCAACACTACACCGGCATTGCGCGCGGCACCAAGGATCTGGATCTGTTTCTGCCGGCGGTGGAGATCGGGGCGGCGCTGGAGCGCTGTCGCGCCGCCGGCCTGGAAACGGAGATCACCGATCCGGTGTGGCTGGCCAAGGTCCACGCCGGGGAGTACTACGTGGACCTGATCACGGGGATGTCCAACGGCGTCTACTGGGTTACACCGGAGTGGGTGGAGCGGGCGCGGCGGGGGCCGGTGCTGGAGGGCAGTTACCCGTTGCTGGCGCCGGAGGAGATGATCCTGAGCAAGATTTTCGTCACCCGCCGGGAACGCTTCGACGGCGCCGATATCTGCCATCTGGTTTATTGCTGCGGCCGGGAGCTCGATTGGCCGCGGCTGTTGCGCGAGGTGGGCGAGCAGACGCCGATGCTGTTCTGGCATTTGCTGCTGTTTCAGTATGTGTATCCGGCGGCGGTGGATCGGGTGCCGCGAGCGGTGTGGCGGCAACTGCGGCGCGAGCAGCAGGCGGGGCTGGAGCATCCGCCCGCCGCGGGATTTCGCGGCAGTCTGGTGGATCCGTTGCAGTTCGCCGCCGATGTCCAGGAATGGGGGCTGGAGAACCGGGAGAATGAGTTGCGGCGGCGGAGGCTGCGGGCATGAAGATCGCCGCCGTCGCCGACCTGCATTGCGGGGTGGGCGACCGGGAGCGCATCCGCACCCGCCTCAATGACCTGCCGGAAGACGCCGACGCGCTGGTCATCGGCGGCGACCTGACGAATTACGGCAAGCCGGAGGAGCTGGAGGTGCTGATCAGCCAGCTGCTGCGCCTGCGGTTGCCGATCATCACCGTGCTGGGCAACCATGATTTTGAATCCGACGCCGCGCCCGAGCTGCTGCGGCGTCTGCGCGAGGTGGGGATCAAGACACTGGACGGCGAGCCCTACTCGCGCGACGGCGTGGGGTTTGCCGGGGTGAAGGGGTTTTGCGGCGGCTTCGGACGGGGAGAACTGACCGCGTTCGGCGAGCCGGAGATCAAGCGCTTCGTGCACGCGGCGATGGAGGAGAGCCTGCATCTGGAGCGTGCCCTGTCGCAGTTGCGGGAGGAGAAGCGGGTGGTGGTGCTGCACTACGCGCCGATTCCGGAGACGGCGGCGGGCGAGGCGCGGGAGTTGTTTCCCTTCCTGGGCAGTTCGCGGCTGGCAGACGTCTGCGACCGCTTCGGGGCGAGCGTGATTTTTCACGGCCATGCCCACCACGGTGCGCCGGAAGGCCGCACCCGCGGCGGCATTCCTGTGTATAACGTCGCTCAACCGTTGCTGTTGGCCCAGCAGCCGCCGCGGGCCTTCCGTGTGGTGGAGGTCTGAAGGGCGCGCGGTAGCTGTTGGCTCTTAGCTGTTGGCTGTTAGGAAAAGCGGGGTTGGGTGGCCGGAGAGGGACCTGTGGACGGAGTGGAGTGGGGCTCTTAGCTGTTGGCTCTTGGCTGGTAGCTGTTGGCTGTTAGGAAAAACCGGGTTGGACGACCGGACAGGGTCCTGAGGTGGGCGGGCTTTTCCTAACAGCTAAGAGCCAATAGCTAACAGCCCCGTGGGGTGGAGTGGGGCGATGGGTGGCGGCCGCCATGGGTTCGGCACTGGTATACTGAGGACAATTCGGCCGACTTCGGATTACCTTCTCATGTCGCGCAAAGCCAGCCTTTCGGTGCTTGTTGTTTCCCTGCTCGTGGCCGCCACGTTGTTGGCGGGCGCGGTACGCCACGCCAATCGGCAGGATGATGCCGCCGGTCCGCTCAAACAGTTGGGCATCATGGTGGAGGTCTATCAGCACATCAACGACGAGTACGTTTCCACCCCCAACCTCGCCAAGGTCTCCGACGGGGCTCTGCACGGGCTGGTGGACTCGCTGGACGCCGATTCCAGCTATCTGGACGCGACCGAGTATCAGGCGTTTCTGGCGGCGCAGAAGAACCCTCCCACGGCGGGTGTCGAGGCGGTGGTTTCCAAGCGCGTCGGCTATGCCGACGTGGTGACGGCCGAGCCGGGCGGCAACGCCGCCGCCGCGGGCCTGGTGGCCGGGGACTTCATCGAAGCGATTGATAACCAGGGCACGCGCGATATGTCGCTCGAAGAGATCCGCCGCCGTCTGCACGGACCTGCCGGACAGTCTGTGACCCTGAGCGTGGTGCACCTGCACCACACCGATCCCGAGCGGGTGGTGGTTGCCTTCGCGGCGCAGCATCCGGCCGCGCTGGGCAGCGCGCTGCAGAACGGGGTGGGGGTGATCACGGTGCCGGACCTGAACCCCGGGCGCGCCGACCAGATCGCGGCGGCGGTGAAGAAGCTGCAAGGCCAGGGCGCGCACGGCGTGCTGCTCGATCTGCGCGACTGCGGCGCGGGCACCTACGCCGAAGCGGAAAAGGTTGCCAACCTGTTTCTGGCGCAGGGCACCATCACCTATCTCCAAGGGCAGGAGTACCCCAAGGCGCTGACCAGCGCCGCCCCTGGCGTGGCGATCGCGCCCACGGTGCCGCTCGAGGTGCTGATCAACTTCGGCACCTACGGACCGGCGGAGGTGGCTGCCGCCGCCCTGCAGCAGAACGGCCGCGCGCAACTGGTGGGCGACCACAGCTTCGGCGAGGGCGCGGTGCAGAAGCTGATTCCGGTGGGCGATGGTTCGGCGCTGTGGCTGACCGTGGCGCGCTACTACAGCCCCAAGGGCAAGCTCATCGAGGACGGCCTGACGCCCGATGTGGCGCAGGTGCGCTACGCCGGGGCGCTGCCCGATCTGGACGTGCCGCCCGAGGGCGTCACGGGGCCGCAGCCCGACCTGCAACTGCAGAAGGGCTTGTCGCTGCTGGCGGCCAAGGCTGCCCCCACCGCCGCCGCTGGCGGGCGCTGAGGCCATGAAACTGGCGGTCATCCAGCTGGCGCCGCGGCTGCTGGACCGGAGCGCCAATCTTGCGGCCGCGCTGCGGTGGATGGAGCCGGGCGCGGGCCAGAAGCCGGCGGATCTGTACCTGCTGCCGGAGTTGTTCACCAGCGGCTACACCTTTGCCCATCAGGATGAGGTGGCTTCCTGCGCCGAGGCCGCCGACGGTGGCCCCGCGCTCGACGCTCTGGCCGGCTTTGCCCGCCGGCACAACGCTTACGTGGTTTACGGGTTCCCCGAGAGGGAGGGGAGCAAGTTCTACAACTCCGCCAATCTGGTGGGGCCCGAGGGATTGATCACCACCTATCGCAAGCTGCATTTGTTCGGGCGCGAGAAGCTGTTCTTCAGCCCGGGCGAGGCGGCGGCGCCGGTGGTCGAGTTGCCCTGGGGCAAAGTCGGATTGATGATCTGCTTCGACTGGTATTTTCCCGAGCTGGCGCGCTCTCTCGCACTGCGCGGCGCCGAGTTGCTGCTACAGCCCGCCAACCTGGTGCTGCCGCACTGCCCGCAGGCGATGATTACGCGCTCGCTGGAGAACCGCGTTTTCTCCGCCACCTGTGACCGGGTGGGAGTGGAGGAGAACGGCCATGTGCGCCATGCCTTCATCGGCTCCAGCCAGGTGGTCAGCCCGACGGGCGAGTTGCTGGTCCGCCTCTCCGGCGACCGCGAGGAGGTGGCGATGGTGGACATTGATCTGGCCCGCGCCCGCTCGAAGGCGGTGGGGCAGCACAACGAT
>DATBPS010000152.1:0-2175 GCA_036561225.1 Terriglobales bacterium | reverse complement strand
GACCGTCGTTCAGGTCGTGCTGCGCCGAAAGCGTCCAGGTCTGGGCGTAGCCGATGCGGAAGCGGGGATCCACGGCGAAAGTGTCGGGCGTCGGTCCGGGAGGCGACAGGAAGGCGGTGGCCAGGCTGAGGGGCGTGGCGGGCGTGCCCGATACGCTCAGTGACGTCGCGAAGGGCGCCTGCTGCGCCATCCGCAGGGCGAGGCTGGAGTAGACGCTGGTGTCGTAGTAGATGCCGTAACCGGCGCGGATGAGCAGCGAGGATGCCGCCATGGGGCGCCAGGCCAGGCCCAGCCGCGGCTCAAAGCCGCTGTGGTCGGCGGCGAGAGCGGCGGCTGCGCCAGTGACGGTCGCGGCGCTGCTGAAGTTCGGCGCCAGGGCCACATTGGCCAGCCGGTCGTAGCGTTCGGTAATCGGCGCCTGGTACTCCCAGCGCGCGCCCAGGCTGAGCGACAGGCTCTCGCGGAACCGCCAGTCGTCGGTCAGGTAGGCGTCGGCTCCGGTTTGCCGCAGGTACTTGTCGGCATTGCCGAAGCCCAGTGTGGCGGCGTCGGGAATGCCGAGGAGAAAATCCGCGAAGTCGTTGCCGCTGGCGGCGCCGTTGAAGGTGAAGCTGCCGCGCGGGTTGGCCTGTTGGCGGTAGTTGAACTGCATGCGCCGCAGGTCTGCGCCCCAGCTCAGCGAGTGGTCACCGTGGTTCCAGGTGGCGTCGGCGGCCAAGGTGACCGTCTGGTCGCGGTTGCGCAGCGGCAGGCCGTCGCTCAACCCCGCCCAGCCGCCGCTGAAGTTCAGTGCCGGCGGCCCCCAGGCCTCGGGCGAGGTGTCGTTGCCGACGATGCCGGCGTCGCCCGAAACATTGCGCACTCCGGCGAAGAAGGGATCGGTCCGGTTCGCCAGGCGGTTGTAGCGCAGGGCGAAGGTGGTTCGCAGCATGGGCGTGAAGGCGTGCCGCCACTGCACCTCGCCATTGATCCCCAGGCTGCGCGTGCGGTCGTCGAAGCCGAAGAGGTTGCCGGCGTCGGTGCGGATCGAACGGAGTGTGAACGTCCCGGAAAGCTGGTTGGCGGTGCTGAAGAACTTGTCCAGCCGCGTCTGCAACTCATCCTGATGATGGTTGCCGACCAGCGCTGCCTGGTAGTTGTAGCCGCCGGTGCCGCTGAAGTTGGGCTCGGGATAGAGCGCCAGCAGCGCCTGCGCCTGGGCGCTGATCCGGCCGGAAGGGATCTGGTTGCCGCTGAAGGCCTGCCCGGTGGTGGGATCCACGATGGCGCCGGGCAGGGCCGATAGGTCGCCGCCGCGCTCGTCCAGCGTGGGCACCAGCGCCGCCGTGGTGACCGCGGTGCGCGTGGTCTGGCGCTGGTAGCCGAGGAAGAACTCCGGCGCATTGTTGGCGTTGGTGAGGTGGGGGATGAGGAGCGGTCCGCCGAACTGGGCGAACAGAGTGAGGTTGTTGGCGGCCGGCTTGGGCGTGTTTTGGCCGGTGAAGGAGAAGCTGCGCGCGTCCAGTGCAGAGGTGTCGAACGAGAGCCCGAAGCCGCCGTTGAAGAGCGAACCTAGGGGTGGCCGGTAGTTGCCGAAGGCCTCAGGCTGGGCATAGGGCGAGGCCGCCGCGTTGGTTTCGCTACCGTTGACGATCACCGCTTGCGGCGCGCCGGGCGGGGCCGCCGGGGCGGCGGCTTGTTGCGGCTGGTTCGGCGCGGCTGTCCCGGCAGGCGGGCCGGTGTAGGGCGCCAGCCGCAGGGTGAAATCCAGCGCGGGTGTCGCGGCGCCCACCGTCACCGCCTGCGTGGCCGTCTCGAAGCCGGTCATGCTCACCCGCACCGTCCAGGTTCCGGAGGCGAGATCGGCAAATTGGTAGCTGCCGTCGACGGCGGTGACGGTGTGCACCGTGGTCTGGTTCTGGCTGGCGGTGACCATAGCCCCCGGCACCGGCACCCCGCCGCCGCGCACCACGCCGTGCAGCGGCGCCAAGCTCGCCGCCGCCAACCAAACTGCCAGCAGCCAGCTCATCTTCAGTTGCCGATGGGCATCTTGCTGGCCTTGTCCACCACGAGCAGTTGCACCGGGCCCTTGCCCTCGTCCAACTCCAGCCCCAACTGCTGCTTCAGGGCGTCAAACAGCGAGGGTGCCGGTGCGGCGGCGGCGGGCGTATTGCTGTTCGCGCCGCCTGGGCTGGC
>DATBPS010000151.1:0-1950 GCA_036561225.1 Terriglobales bacterium | reverse complement strand
CCGGATTTTACGGCATGACAAGCTGGCGGGTGAGTTGGGTGACCAGGCCGCGGTTCATCTCTATCACCACCTCGCGCATGCGGTAGGTTCCCTTCGGCAGCACCACCTTGAGGGTGGTGTGAATACCGGTGGCGCGCGTCTTGGCCAGGGTGCCGTCGGTAAGGGCCAGGACCGCGGTGCCCTGCTGGCCGATGATGAACTTGCCGTTCGGGTCGAAGAAGGCGGTGGCCACGATCAGGCCTTCGCGGCTGCGGCCGTGGCTTTTGCGGAACTGCAACTGGCCGGGGTCCAACTGGAAGGTCAGGGCGACCAGCGTGGGCACACCTTCGCGCTCGGTCCAGTGGGCGTCCACCGCGACGGGGATGGCCATGGCATCGGTGGAAGACAGCACCAGGCTGTCCAGTTTCCCGGGCGGAAGGTCGGCGAGCATGGCCGGCTCGGGGGGAGGGTCGTAGTAGCCGGGACGCGCGGTGACCGAGTCGCCGCGGCCCGCCACCGTGACCCGCAGCTTGTGGTATTTGCCGTCGTTGGGCATCGCCGCGGGGGAGAAGGTCAGGATGTAATGCGCCTCGCCGCCGGTGAGGCGGCGCAGTCCGCCCAGCAGATCGTTGGTGTTGTTGACGAAGCTGCCGCCGGTGGCGAGGGCGAGAGCCGAGAGCGGGGCGTCCAGCATCGCCTGCGCGTCGAGGTCGGTGCCGAGGTTTACGTCCCTGGGGTCGGGCAGTTCGGCGGTGAGCATCTGCGCTTCGATCGAGTTGATCACCACGTTGGCGCGCAGCGCCGCGTCGGCGACCTGATCCTGCCGGGCTTGCACGTCGCCGGTGAGGAACCCGGAAGAAGCGAGCAACAGGGTGCGCGCGCCCGGCCGGCCGCCCAGCAGGCGGATGGCCCGCATCAGAGCATCCAGCGTGTCGCTTGAGGCCTCGCGCGTCTGCTCCACGGTCTCGTCGGAGAGAGCCAGCGTCATCACGTGGCAGTCCTGGCCCTCCTCCTTGTGAAGACACATTTGGGCGGCGAGAAGGCGTTGGATCACATCCTGGAGGTAGGGCGAGGTGAAGGTGGGGATCTGCTTCACCATAGAGGCCATGTAGGGGGTGAGGGTAATAAACGGTGTGACCCCCTTGCGGGTCATGCGCGGGCGCGCCAGGAGCTTGTCCACCGCGCCTTCCAGCACAGCGCGGTCGCGGGTGAAGGCGGTGGCCAGGTTGTCGGAGGCGGTGGCGACGGCTACTTCTTCGCCGGGCGGCAAGCCGGACTCCAGGAGTCTGTGGGAGGCATTCCGGATCTCCAGGACGTCGCCCGGCTCCATGGAGTCATCGTCGAAGAACAGCACCACCGACTGCGGCTGCGCGGCGCCGGCCGCCGGAGACGGGGCGGGCGCGGCCGCCACCCCGGTGGCGGGCGTCGCGGCCTCGGCCGCCGAAACCACCCGAAACGACCGGATGGTCTGCTCCGCGCCCTCACTGCTGAGGTGAAAGTCTCCCTGGGTCAGGCCGGTGATCGCTTCTCCGCCGCGGTTGCGCACCATCACCGCCACCTGCACCTCGTTGCTCCGCGCACGCAGCGTCACCGTGTGCGGCTGGTAGGGGAGGCTGGTAACGGCCAACTCCGGCTCGGCGTTCTGCGCGGCGGCGGCCACGGCGAAGGCAGCCACTGCCAGTAAGAGCACCCTCTTCACTGCGGCACCACCACGGAGCGGTTCATCTCCGTCAGCAGGCCCTGGTTCGCCTCGCGCACCACCTCGCGCACGCGATAGGTGCCGGGCGCAAGGGCGGCCTTCAAGGTGGAATGGATCCCCTTGACCGCCATCTGCTCCAGCGAGGATTCCTTCAGCGCCAACACCGCGCTCCCCACCTGGCCGATCACAAAGCGGCCCTGGAGGTCGAAGACGGCGGTGAGGAAGACCAGACCGTCGCGGTTGCGCCCCTTCTGGTGACGAAACTCCAGCCG
>DATBPS010000150.1:0-10230 GCA_036561225.1 Terriglobales bacterium | reverse complement strand
GTCGTACTGGAGCGCGCTGGGCGATGCCAAGTCTGCACGCCGCGAGGCCGAAGCCGCGCACAAGCTGCGGCCGGGGTGGGTGGACCCGCTGCTCATCCTGGGGGTGCAGAACTATGTTTCCGGCAGCCTGCCGTGGAGCGTGAAGCTCCTCTCCAAGCTGGTCGGCTACAGCGGCGACAAGGACAAAGGCCTGGCGCAGATCGCCCAGGTGGCCGAGCACGGCGAGCACGCGCGCACGGACGCCAAGGTGCTATTGGCCGTGGTGGACCGCCGGGACGGCAACAACATTGCGGCCGCGAGGCTGTTCGCCGGCCTGGGGCAGCGGTACCCGCGCAATTTTCTATTCGCGGTCGAGACCGGCGAAGCCTGGGAAGCGGCCGGCGACCACGAAGCCGCGCGTTCAGCCTTCCACGACATCCTGGCCCGTGCCGACCAGAACGCCCCCGGCTACGCCCACGCACCCCGCGCCCAGGTCTGGTACGACCTCGGCCAGATCGCCGCTCTCTACTCCGCCTGGCCTGAAGCCCTCACCGACTTCCAAAACGCCGCCAGCGCTCCGCAAGCCCCGGCCAAGTACCGCGAAGCTGCCGAAAAGGCAGCCGCCGAAGCGCAGCAGCACCTTAACGGGAACTGAGGGCCGCAGCTTCTGAATGCAACTCGCGGTAGGTGGCGAGCATTTGGTCGCGGATTTGGGCAGCGAGTGTGGGGGCGTCGTGGCGGGTGAGAGTGGTGGTGGGGATGGGCGGGGCGATGGCCAGGGTGACGTGGCCGGGGCGGAGGTGGGCGGTGGTTGGGGGCAGGAGTTCATAGGTGCCGATCAGCACCATGGGGACGATGGGGACCTGGGCCTGGATGGCGATGTAGAAGGCTCCGGGGACGAACTCCTGCATTTCGCCGCTGAAGCTGCGGCCGGCTTCGGGGAAGATGAACAGCGGCAGGCCTTCGCGCACCGCGGCGGCGGCTTGCTGCAGGCTGCGCATCGAGGCGCGGACGTTGGATTGATCCACAGGGAGGTGCTGGGCGCGGGTCAGATGGCCGCCGAGGAAGGGGATGCGGAACAGGCCCGCCTTGGCCAGAATGCGAAACTGCAGGGGCAGGCTGGCGAACAGCACCGGCACGTCCATATAGCTGAGATGGTTGCAGACCAAGACCATCGGCTGGGTTGGGGCAGGCAGGTTCCCGGCGCCTTCGACGGTGACTTTGACGCGGGCGATACGCAGCAACATGCGGGCCCAGGCGCGGGCGGTGCGGTGCTGGCGGACGCCGTGGGGGTCGAAGCGGGACCAGGCCATCGAGACCAGGCCATAGCCGACCGTCGCCACGCCGTAGAGCGGGGCGAAGAGCAGCCAGGAGCGGAGGCGGGAGCAGTTATGGCGAAAGCCGGGCATTACGGGCCGCATCCATAATCGCGTGCCTCGCCCACCAGGTACAAGGAGCCAGTGATGAAGATGGAGGCAGCGGGGGTGGATAGGGCGGCGAGGCGGCGGGCGGCGGCGAGAGCGGCGGGGTAGTCGGGGGCGGTTTCGCAGCGGGCCGCCAGCGGGCCGCAGGCGGCGGCCAGGGCGGCGGGCGCCAGGGCGCGAGGGTGGCGCGGCGCGGTGCAGACGATCGCGGCGGCGCGCGGGAACAACAGCTCGCAGATCTCTTCCACGGCCTTGTCGCGCATGCTGCCGTAGACGAGAATCGGCGGCGGGTGCGACTGGCAATGGTCGTCGAGGAACTCGGCCAGGGCGCGAGCGGCCATGGGGTTGTGAGCACCGTCCAGAAAAATGTCAGGGTCCTGGCAGATGCGCTCCAGGCGTCCCGGCCAGCGCACGGCGGCGAAGCCAGTCTCGATTGCTTCCGGTGGGATGGGGAAACCGTACCCACCCAAGAGTTCACAGACCCGTGCCGCCACGGCGGCGTTCTGGCGCTGATGACGGCCGCGAAGCGGGGTCGCCGGCGCAGTCGCCGCTTCGGCGGACGATACCGCAGCGAACGGCACGCCCATTTCGGCGGCGCGGTGCTGGAACACCGGCATTACTTCCTGCACTTGCGGGGACACCACCACGGCCTTCACTCCGGCTTTGATGATGCCGGCCTTTTCGCCGGCGATGGTCACTACATTCGGTCCCAGGAAGGCCTCGTGGTCCATGCCGATGGGGGTGATAACGGCCACCAAGGGCTGCAGGACGTTGGTGGCGTCGAGCCTTCCGCCCATGCCCACCTCCACCACCGCCAACTCGATTTCGGCATCGGCAAAGGCAACGAAGCCGATGGCTGTCGCTACCTCAAAGAAGGCGGGCGGCTGGGGTAGCCGTCCTTCGGCCAACAGGCGCTCAATAGCGCCGCGGACATGGGTCGCGGCGGCTGCCAGTGCGCGGTCGCTGATCTCGTCGGCGCCGATGCGGATGCGTTCGGCGAAACGTTGCAGATGGGGTGAAGTATAGAGGCCGGTGCGCCAACCGGCGGCGCGCGCGGCCGCCTCGATCAGCGCGGCGGTGCTGCCTTTGCCGTTGGTGCCGGCAATGTGGACACTGGCAAACTTCCGTTGCGGTTCCCCCAGTTCGGCCAGCAACAAGGCGATGGTCGCCAGTTCAAACTTGCGGCCGGGCCGCAGCTCGGCGCCCAGCTCGCGGAGCCAGACCAGGGTTTCCGGGAGGTTCACAGACGTGCGGGGAGGGCGGCGGCGCGCTGTCCGGCGGCGGCCGCAGCCGGGGTGGCCTGCATGAAGGCCAACGCTCGGGCCAGGTAGGCCTTCAGGTCCTTGCGGTGGACGATGGCGTCGAGCATGCCGTGCTCGAGCAGAAACTCGCTGCGCTGGAAATCGGGCGGCAGCTTCTGGCGGATGGTGCTCTCGATTACGCGCGGACCGGCAAAGCCGATCAAGGCTCCCGGTTCGGCGATGTTGAGGTCGCCGAGCATGGCGAAGCTGGCGGTCACCCCGCCCGTGGTGGGATCGGTGAGCAGCGAGATGAAGGGCACCCCGGCGGCGTCGAGCTCGCCGAGCGCGGCGGAGATTTTGCCCATCTGCATCAGGCTCACCGCGCCTTCCATCATGCGCGCCCCGCCGGAGGCGGAGATGACGATCAGCGGTTCCCGGGCCTTCAGCGCGGCTTCGGCGGCGCGGGTGATCTTCTCTCCGACCACCGCGCCCATGCTGCCGCCGATGAAGCCGTACTCCATGGCGCACATGTACACCGGTTGGCCTTCGAGGCGCCCATGGACCGAAAGCAACGCATCTTGCATGCCGGTGGCCGCCCGTGCCTTCTGCAGCCGCTCGCGGTAGGGCTTGAGGTCCACGAACTGCAACGGGTCGGTAGAGACCAACTGGGCGTCAAGTTCTTCCCAGGTTTCACCGTCGAGCAGGAGCTTCAGCCGGGTGCGCGAGTCTATGCGGAAGTGGCGCTGGCAGCGGGGACAGACGTTGAGGTTCTCGGCCAGGTCCTTCTTCCAGATGATGTTGCGGCAGCCCTCGCACTTCAGCCACAAACCCTCGGTCTTGACGTGCTTCTCGTGAACCGCGGTCAGGGGCTTGTCTTCGCGCCGAAACCAGCTCATGGCTAGTACTCGATGCCTCGCTGGGCTTCGATGCCTTTTTGGTAGGCGTGCTTGACCTCGCGCATCTCGGTGACAGTATCCGCTATCTCCACCAGTTTGGGATGGGCGTTGCGGCCGGTGAGGATGACGTGCACGCTTTCGGGCTTGGTGGCGAGGAACTCGGCCACCGGTTCGGGGTCGAGCATGTGGTAGCCGATGGCGTAGTTGATCTCGTCCAGGATGACCAGGTCCCAGTCGCCGCTGGAGATCTCCCGTTTGGCTTCTTCCCACGCCTCCTGCACCAGGCGGACGTCCTCGGGATCGGGCTTTTCCGCGCCCACCTTGACAAAGCCCCGACCCATCTGGCGGATGACGTACTTGTCGCCGAAGGCTTTGACCGCATCCAGCTCGCCGTAATGCCAGGAGCCTTTGATGAACTGCAGCATCAGCACCCGGAGACCGGCGCCCACGGCCCGCAGCCCGGTTCCCATGGCGGCGGTGGTCTTGCCCTTACCGGGGCCAGTGTGAATGATGATCAATCCGCGCACAGACTAAGTGTACAAGCATGGTCCGTAGGGAATGGATGTTAGGCTGAGGGCATGGCGAAAGAACTGGAGGCGGTACTCAAGGAATGCGCGCCGGTGCTGATCGCCTATTCGGGCGGGGTGGATTCGGCCTATCTTGCTTACGCCGCCCAGCAAACCATTCCTGGTCAGGCACTTGCGCTGTTGGCCGATTCACCCAGCCTGCCCCGGTCGGCGAAGCAGGCGGCTCTGGACTTCGCCGCGCGCCATGGCATCGAGTGCCAGGTGATCTCCACCACGGAGATGGCCAACCCCGACTATCGCAAAAACGCTTCCGATCGCTGCTTCTTCTGTAAGGACGACCTATTCACCCGCATGGACGAGGAGTTGGCCCGGCGCCCGGGGTTCCGCACCCTGGCTTACGGGGTGAACGCTGACGACAAGCTTGACTTTCGCCCCGGTCACCGCGCCGCCACGAACCACGGGGTGCGCGCCCCGTTGCTGGAGGCGGGCCTGGGAAAAATCGCCATCCGCGAGCGTGCCCGCGCCGCCGGGCTGGAGGTTTGGGATCGTCCGGCCGCTGCTTGCCTGGCCTCACGCGTGGCCTATGGCATCGAGGTCACGCCGGAGGTGCTGGCCAGAATCGAGCAGGGCGAGGAAGCGTTGTACGCGCTGGGTTTCCGCCAAGTGCGGGTGCGTTATCACGCCGACATCGTGCGGCTGGAAATTGCGCGCGAGGAACTGCCGCGGGCGCTCTCCCTGGAGATGGCCGATCGGCTGACGGCGACCTTCAAGCAGTTGGGCTTTCGCTACGTAACGTTGGACTTGCAGGGTTTCCGCAGCGGGGCCATGAATGAGGCGCTGGTCATGCCGGATACGCCTCGTAAACTGAACTAAATTTCCCCCGACTTGACCGTACAATGGGGGCGTCGTCGCCGCTCCCCCGGCATTGCATGCCTGAGCACATTCTGGTTGTAGACGATAACCCGGTGAACGTGGCGCTGCTGGAGCGCATCCTGCGGCAATTCGATTTCCAGGTGGAGGGCGTGCACAGCGGCGTGGCGGCGCTGGCATCGGTGGCACGGCGAACGCCGGCGATCATCCTGCTGGATGTGAAGATGCCCGACATGGACGGTTTCGAGCTGCTGCGCCAACTGCGTCAGCAGGCGGAGACGCGGGGCATACCGGTGCTGCTGGTGACCGGCTATGCCGCCGCCGAGGACCATGACCGGGCGCTCGAGGCGGGGGCCGACGCGGTGATCGCCAAGCCGATCAACGCCCGCGATCTGGTGGCGCGGGTGCGCACGTTGCTGACGCTGCGGCGGGCGCGGCGGGACCGGGAAGCGGCGGATGGGGTGCTGCGCGAGTGGGTGCGGCGGATTGAGGCGCGGGCGCCGTACAAGGCGGGGCACGGGGAGCGGGTGGCGGCGGGGTTGGCCAGTCTGGCGCCGTGGCTGGAGTGGGCGGAGGAGGAACTGGTGGCGCTGCCCTGGGCGGCACTGGCCCATGATGTCGGTCATCTGGGCACGCCCGAAGCGCTGCTCTTGCGCAAGGGGCGGCTGTCGGCCGCCGAACGCACGCTGGTCGAGCAGCACGCGCCACGGGGTGAGGAGATGTGTGCCGCCCTGGGTTGGCTGCGAGGCGCGTCGCTGTTGATTCGCCACCATCATGAGCGCTGGGACGGCTCCGGGTATCCCGACGGGCTGCGGGGCGAAGCCATACCGCGCGGGGCGCGGCTGCTGGGGATGGTGGATGCCCTGGACACGCTGTTGATGGCACGGCCACGCCACGGGGCGGCTTCTCTGCCCCAGGCGCTGGCACGACTGGACGAGGAGTCGGCGCGGGGGTGGTGGGATCCGGAGATGTGGCCGCGGGTGCGGCAATGGGCGCTGGACGAGCCGAAGGCGGTGGGGGCATGAAGCTGGGCTGGCGCACCGAGACCTGGAGCGGGCTGCTGCTGCTGCTGGCGCTCGTGCTGCCGGTGGGCATCTATCAGGCGGCCTACCGCGCGGCGCGGCAGTTGAGCGCCTCGGTGGGCGGAGCCAACCACAGCCAGGAGGTGATGCTCGGCCTGGACCAAGTGCAGCTGCAGATGGTGGGGGCGATGAATGCCGAGCGGCAGTACCAGTTGTCCCATGATCCCGCTCAGCGGCAGGCCTATGAGCAGGCGGTGGCCGCGACGCGCGGCGAATTGGCCCGCCTGCGCCGATTGACCAGCGACAACTCCAAAGAGAAACCGGCGCTGGACCATCTACAGCTGGCCACCGAGAGCCAGATCGAGAATCTGGCACGTGACCTGTCATCTCCGGCGAGCGCGCAGACTTCGCTGGCGGCGTTGCAGTCGGCGCAGGCGGTGCGGCAGGGGGCGGAGGCCTCGATGGCGGAGGAGCGGCGGCTGCTGGCCGAGCGGCGCGCCATCGGGGTGAGTTTTCTGCGGCGTTGGAGCCGCTTGTTCTGGGGCGGGGTGATCGCCAGCGTGGTGTTGCTGCTGTTCATCTTCGTGCTGCTGGCGCGTGAGGTGCGGCGGCGGCGACGGGCGCAGGAGGAGTTGAACCAGAGCCACCTGCAACTGCAGGCGAGTTGGCAACACCACGACAATCTGATCGCCCATGTGCCGGCCGCCGTCTGGTCGGCGCGGGCCGATGGCCGCATTGAGTTCCTGTCGCCCTACATGGAGACGCTGACCGGCTACACGCCGCTGGAGATCGTCAGCGCCGGGGCGGAATTCTGGCGGAAGAATCTGCACGCCGACGACCGCGCCGGGGCGGAAGCATCGTGGCGGGACTTGTTTGCCGGGCGCGGCGCGACGGCGCTGGAATTTCGCATGCGCCACCGCGACGGGCAGTGGATATGGCTGCAGGCGCAGGGCCGGGTGGCGGGCGGAGCCGGTCCGGGGGCGGTGGCTGACGGGGTGCTGTACGACATCACCGCGGCGAAGCGCCGCGCCGAACTGGATCTGCAGGAGCGGGGATTCCGCTTCAAGAACGACGTGCTGGCCAGCGTCAGCCATGAACTGCGTACCCCCCTCAGCGCCATTCTGGGGTTCTCCGATCTGCTGTCGCAGGGCGCGGCCGGGCCGTTGAGCCAGGACCAGCGGGATTTCGCCCGCCACATTCACGCCAGCGGCGAGCATCTGCTGGCGCTGATCAACGACATTCTCGACCTGAGCCGTATCGAAGCCGGCCAGCTTCGACTGCGCGCAGGGCGGGTAGAGCTGGAAGAGAGTGTGAACGAAGCGGTGGAGATCTTCGCCGCCCAGGCGCAGGACAAGGGGGTGGCGCTGCGTTCTGCCTGTCCGGGCGGAGTGGCGGTGTGGGCCGATCCGCTGCGTCTGCGCCAAATTCTCTGCAACCTGCTGGGTAATGCGGTCAAGTTCACCGCGGCGGGCGGAGCGATTGAGGTGTCGGCCGCGGTTGAAGGCGAGGCGGTGCGGGTGACGGTGCGGGACACCGGCACGGGCATCGCTCCCGAGCACCAGGAGACCATCTTCGACCGCTTTCGCCAGGTGGAGAACACGACGCGGCAGGCGGGTGAGGGAACCGGACTGGGGTTGGCCATCACCCGCCACCTGGTGCTGCGCCAGGGGGGGCGCATCTGGGTGGAGAGCCGGTTGGGGGCGGGGTCGGCCTTTCACTTCACTCTGCCGGTGGGCGAGGATGTATCATCCAAGAATCGAGGCATTGCGGTGGCCGGGTAGAGCGGGCGGGCTGATGACCAAGTGCGTCTTCGTGGTGGACGACAATGCGCTGATGCGCACCTTGCTGACCGCGACGCTGAGGGCGGGCGGTTACGAGGTGGCCGCCGCCGGCAGCGGGCTCGAGGCGCTGGCGCGCATGCGCGAGAGCGCCCCCGGGGTGGTGCTCATGGACCTGCAGATGCCGGAGATGAGCGGGGCGGACACGCTGCGCGCCATGCGCGCCGACCCGGAGTTGCGGGCGGTGCCGGTGCTGGCGATCACTGCCTTTCTTCATCCCGATGGCCGCGACGCGGCGCTGGCGGACGGGTTTGACGGCTACCTGGCCAAGCCCATCCCCTCGGTCAGGCTGCTGCAGGAAGTCGGCCGGCGGATGTATTAGCCTGCGCAACGCCTGTTAGGCTGGCGTATGCGGATACTGCTGGTCAGCGACGAGCCCGACGACCCCAGCATGGGCGGGCCGCGGGCGCTGGCCAAGCTGCAGAGCGGTATCCAGGAACTGGGGCATGATTGCGACCTGTGGTTTCGGGTGCAGATTGGATCCCGCCCGCGCTCGCAAAGACTGCGCTGGCCGGTGAGCCCATGGCTGACGCGGCGTGCCGTGGGGCGCTCCGCGGCCGGCTACGACGTCATTGACGCCTCCAGCGCCCAGGGGTGCCGGCTGCCGCGGGGCACGGCGATGGTGGCGCGGTCGCATGGCCTGGAGCATCGCTATTACCGCGAACTGCTCGAGGACGCGCGCGCCGGATTGCTGCACAAGCCCTGGACCCATCGGCTATGGTATCCGCCCGCCTGTTTGTGGCAGGTGGAACGGGCGCTGCGGCGGGCGCGGCGGGTGATCGTACCCAACGGCGGCGATCGCGACTTCATCGTGGGCCGCGGTTGGGCGCCGGCGGCGCGCATTGACGTGATTCCCCACGGCATGGACGTGGCGCGATGGCGCGCCGCGCCCGCCTTCGATGCGCCCCGCGGTCAAGGGTTGCTGTTCTGCGGCTGGTGGACCACCAGCAAGGGGGTGGCGTATCTGGCGGCCGCCTACCGGCAATTGCTGGCTGCGGGAGCGGCCCCGCCGCTGACGTTGCTGGGGGTGGCGCGGGCGGGGAAGGAGTGGGCCTCAGAGGAGGCCCGCATTCGTGCCTGCTTTCCGCCCGAGGCGCAGGCGAATTTGCGGCTGGTACCGCGCACCGAGGATGAAGCGGCGGTAACCGAGGCGTATCGCCGCCACGATCTGCTGGTGTGCCCCTCCACTTCAGAAGGCTTCGGGCTGGTGGTGCTGGAGGCGCTCAGCCAACGGCTGCCGGTGGTGTGTACGTCGGTGGCGGGGGTGGCCCATTGGCTGCGTGACGGACGCGATGTCCGCCTGGTTCCGGCGCGCGATGGGGCCGCACTGGCGGCGGCCATCCGTGAGCTGTGGGAAAATGCCGGGATGCGCCGAGCCATGGCTGAAGCCGGCTACCAAACCGCCGCCGCGTTGACATGGTCGGCAGCTGCGAGCCAGACGGTGGCCTGTTATCGGAAGGCGCTGGAGGCGGCGGCGTGAGGGGGCTGCGGGTCATCCCACCCCGGTTCCAGGCGCGGGTGTGGGGGAGCCGCGATCTGCGCGCCTGGTATCCGGAGCGAGAGCGGGAGCCGGAGCCGGTCGGCGAGGCGTGGATTTCACCTCCCGATGGTCCGGTGCTGATCAAGATGCTGTTTCCCGCCGAGCGGCTGTCGGTGCAAGTTCATCCCGATGACGCCTACGCCGCCGAGCACGGCCTGGGGCGGGGGAAGAGCGAGGCGTGGTACGTGGTGGCGGCGGAATCGGGCGCGACCCTGGGCGTGGGCCTGCGGCCGGGGGCGGAATGGAGCCAACTGGAGGCCGCCTGCCGGGCCGGTCGCGGCGCCGGGATGCTCGACTGGTTCCCGGTACGGGCGGGTGATGTGATCAATGTACCCGCCGGGACCGTTCACGCCATTGGCCCTGGCGTGGTGCTGTGCGAGGTGCAGCAGCCTTCCGACAATACCTTTCGTCTCGATGACTACGGGCGTGGGCGTCCGCTGCACCTGGAGCAGGGCATGGCGGTCGCACGGCCCACGAGTGGGGGCCGGGTGGCACACGGACTGAAGCTCGAGGAGAGCGGCGTGCTGCTGGCGACGCCCTACTTTCAGATGGCGCGGTATCAGACCCGACCTGAATGGACGTTGGAACCGGACCGGGAACAGCGCTGGATCGTGAACCTGGCGGGTGAAGGCCCCATCCCGCGAGGACACTTGGGCGAACTTGCGCCGGGAGCATCGCTCACCGCTGCCGCGGCAGGAACATGGCTTGCAGTACGTACCGGCAGGCCATGATGCAAATGTCCCCCGCCTTAGGCCACTGAGAACTTGACCGCACGGTCGGGAGCCGCGACAATAGGAGGTATCCACCGATACCTTCGTAGGCGTCGTACCGCGTATACATTATGGCCTCGCGTCCCCAACCCAAGCTCTCTACCCCCTCGCGCAAACCAGGCG
>DATBPS010000149.1:0-6927 GCA_036561225.1 Terriglobales bacterium | reverse complement strand
TGAGCGCGGTCATCGTGCTGACGCTGGCGCTGGCCATCGGCGCCAACACCGCCATCTTCACACTGTTGGACGGCCTGCTGCTGCGCTCGCTGCCGGTCCGCGATCCACAGACGCTGCTGCTGCTGCATTGGACGGCCAATCAGCGGCTCTCAGGCATCCACAGCAGCTCCAGCTACGGCGACTGCCAGATGCATTCTTCACCCACCCACGCCGAAAGCTGCTCCTTCTCGTTGCCGGTTTTCCGCGATCTGCAAAAGCAGACCCATACTCTGGCCGCGCTCACCGCCTACGGCGGCAGCGATGCCTATAACCTCACCGGACATGGCCCGGCCTCAGTCACCCGGCTGGAAGTGGTGGCGGGCAACTACTTTTCGACGCTGGGACTGACGCCGCAACTGGGCCGCCTGCTACAGCCCGCCGACGATGTGGCCGGCGCACCCTTGGCGGCGGTACTCAGCGACAGCTACTGGCGCCACGAGTTTGGCGGCGAGCCGGGCATCGTTGGTCAGACCGTCACCCTCAACAACCATTCCGTGACGGTGGTCGGAGTGGCGCGGCCGGACTTTACCGGCCTCACCCCGGGCAGCGACTTCGATGGTTGGCTGCCGCTCTCCAGCCGCACCCAACTCGACTCCTTCTGGTCACCCGACGATGATGCCGCGTCCTCCATTTGGCTGGTCCTGGTCGGCCGTCCGCGCCCCGGCGTCAGCCTGGCGGCGGCGCAGTCGGAGATGAACGGCTTGTTCCGCAATGCCCTGCTGCATGGCCCCGAGGCGGTGGCGAAGCCGGCGGAAAATCCTCAACTGGCGCTGCTGCCGGCGCAGACGGCGCTCAACGGCGACCGCAGAGAGTACCGCCAACCGCTGATGATCCTGATGTGGATTGTAGCCGCCATCCTGGTGATCGCCTGCACCAACATCGCCGGATTGCTCATCGGCCGCGCCCATGCCCGCAACAAGGAGCTGGCGCTGCGGCGGGCGCTGGGGGCGCGCGGGGGCCGCATCGCGCGGCAGTTGCTGACCGAGAGCCTGTTACTGGCCCTGGCCGGCGGGGTCGTGGGGCTGGGGCTGGCGTGGGCCAGCGCGCGGGCGCTGAAGGCCATGCTGCTGGGCGGCGGGTACTTCCAGGAAGTACTGATCGTCGGCCTGGATGCGCGGGTGCTGTTGTTCACCCTGGCGGCGACGATCGTCACCGGGCTGCTCTTCGGCCTGGCGCCGGCCTGGCGCGGGGCGCGCAGCGATTTAACCCGCTCGCTCAAGGACGCCACCGGCAACTCCAGCGCGGCCACTCAGCGCCGCCGCTGGCGCGGGCTGCATCTGGGCAACGGGCTGGTGGTGGCGCAGATCGCCGTCTGCCTGGTGGTGCTGGCGGGCGCCGGACTCCTGGTCCGCTCGCTGCAAAATTTGCGCCATGTGGATCCCGGTTTCGATATGCGGAATCTGCTCACCTTCCGCCTCGACGCAGCGGCGGCCGGCTACCAGGGCGAACGCGTGCTGACCCTCAACGACCGCATTCAGCGGCAGATTGCCGCCCTCCCCGGCGTGCGCGGGGTGAGCTACTCCAACACCGCGATGGTCTCCGGCAGCCTGAGCACAACCGGCTTCAAGCTGGTCTCCGGCGCCACCGCCCCGGAAGTGGATTCCGACTGGATGCCGGTCGGTCTGCATTTCTTCTCCACCATGGGGATGAAGCTGCTCGAGGGGCGCGACTTCGAGGCCAGGGATTTCCGGCCGCAGGACCGCAACCGCGACCGTAACGCGCCGCCCCCGGACCTGCCGCCCCTGCCGGTGATCGTCAACCAGGAGTTTGTCACCCGCTACCTCCAGGATGGCCGCGTGCTGGGGCGGGTTTTCGGCTACGGCAAGAACGGCACCCGGCCGCAATACGTGATTGTCGGGGTGGTGAGCAACGCCAAATATGAGAGCCTGCGCGCCACCCTGGACCCCACCACCTACGCCCCGTTGAACAGCCCTTTCACCAGCTTCGAGGTGCGCACCGCGGGCGACCCGATGGCCATGCTCCCGGCGGTGGCGCAGGCGGTGCACAGCGTCGAGGTCAACCTGCCGCTGATGCGCCCCACCAGCCAGATGCAGACCATTGACCGCATGCTGGCGCGCGAGCGCATGGTGGCCAAACTGGCGGGCATCTTCGGCGGCTTGGCGCTGCTGCTGGCCTCCATCGGCCTCTACGGTTTGCTGGCGCAGGAGGTGACGCGCCGCACGCGCGAGATCGGCATTCGCATGGCGCTCGGCGCCGAGCGGCGCCAGGTGCTGCGGCTGATCTTCGGTCTGGGGTCGCTGCTCACCCTGCTCGGCCTGGTCCTCGGCTTTGCCGGTGCCTGGGGCGCAACCCGCTACCTCGGCACCATGCTCTACGGCGTCCAGGCAGGCGATCCGGTGACGCTGGGGATGGTGGGCGCGATTCTGGTGGTGGTGGCGCTGGCCGCTTGTCTACTGCCGGCCCGCCGCGCCACCCAGGTGGACCCCATGGTCGCCTTACGCTACGAATAGGCATTTATGCTCCCAATCCTCGAGGCCCTCGCTCAGGACACTCGCTACGCCCTGCGCTCGATGCGTCGTCATGGCGGCCTGAGCACGGTGATTGTGCTCACTCTGGCGCTGGCCATCGGCGCCAACACCGCCATTTTTTCTCTGCTGGACGGACTGCTGCTGCGTTCGCTACCGGTGCGCGATCCGCAAAGTCTGCTGCTGCTGCACTGGACCGCCCACCACCGCCCCTCCGGCATCCACGGTAGCTCCAGCTACGGCGACTGCGAAACCCGCTACGCCCCCACCCACGCTGAGAGCTGCTCGTTCTCGGTGCCGTTTTACCGCACCGTGGAGCAGCAGAGCCGCACCCTGGCGGAGGTCACTGCCTTCGCCGGCCGCGACGCGCTCAACCTCACCGGACGCGGGCCGGCCTCCATCGCCCATACGCAATGGGTGGCGGGCAATTACTTTCAGACCCTGGGCCTGACGCCGCGCCTGGGCCGATTCCTACAGCCCGGCGATGACACCGCCGGCGCCCCGCCCGCCGCGGTAATCAGCTATGACTACTGGCAACATCAGTTCGGCGGCGCCCCCGGGGTGGTGGGCCAGGTCATCACGCTCAATCAAGTGCCGGTGGCGGTAGTCGGCGTGGCGGGCGCCGAATTCACCGGCCTGACACCCGGCAGTACCTATGACGGGTGGTTGCCGCTGTCCCTGCGCGCCCGTCTCGACCCCCACTGGACGCCCGACCGTCTGCAGGCTTCTTCCATCTGGATGGTACTGCTGGCGCGCCTGCGCCCCGGCGTCTCCGTTACCCAGGCGCAGAGCGAGCTGAACGGCCTGTTTCACGATGCCATGTTCAACGGTGCTTCGCCGCTGGCCGTTGCCGCCGACGCACCCCAGTTGCAGATGCTCCCGGCGCAAGCCGCCCTCAACGGCGATCGCGGCGACTATCGGCCGCCGCTGCTGGTTCTCATGGGTATTGTGGCCGCCATCCTGCTCATCGCCTGCACCAACATTGCCGGCCTGCTCCTCGGACGCGCCCATGCCCGCCACAAGGAACTGGCACTGCGCCGTGCGCTGGGCGCGGGCAGCGGCCGCATCCTGCGCCAGTTGCTGACCGAAAGTCTGGTGTTGGCGCTGGGGGGAGGCTTGTTGGGGTTGGGCCTGGGCTGGGCCGGAGCGCGGGAACTGCGGGTTATGCTGCTGGGCGGCCGCGACTGGCAGTCGCTGATTGTCGGCCTCGATAGCCGCGTCCTGCTGTTCACATTGGCGGCCACGATCGTGACCGGATTGCTGTTTGGCCTGGCGCCGGCGCTGCGCGGAGTGCGCGGCGACCTCAACCGTTCGCTCAAGGACGCCACCGGCAACTCCGGCGCCGCCTCGCAGCGCAGCCGCTGGCGCGGCCTGCACCTGGGCAATGGCCTGGTCGTCGCCCAGATCGCCGTCTGCCTGGTGGTGCTCGCCGGCGCCGGTTTGCTGGTCCGCACATTGCAAAATCTTCGCCATGTGGACCCGGGATTTGACACCCAGAACCTGCTGCTGTTCAGCCTCGATCCGTCTTCCTTGGGCTATAAGGGCGCGCCCGTGCTTACCCTCTACGACCGCATCCAGCAGCAGATTGCCGCGCTGCCGGGAGTGCGGCGGGTCAGCTACTCCGAATCGGCCATGATTTCCGGCAGCCTGAGCGATACCGGATTTCAGTTGGACCCCGGCCCCAATGGCCGCTCGGTGGACGCCGACTGGATGCCCATCGGCCTGCACTGGTTCTCCACCATGGGCATGAAACTGCTTACCGGCCGCGACTTCGATCCCCGCGACTTCGTGCCCGCGGTGCGCAACTCCAGCCAGGCGCAGGCCAACGCCCGCCCGCCGCGGAACGTCATCGTCAACCAGGAGTTCGTCAGCCGCTTCCTCACGGATGGCCGCGTGCTGGGTCGCGCCCTCGGCTACCGCAAGGACGGCGGCAATCCGCAATACGTCATTGTCGGGGTGGTGAGCAACGCCCGCTATGAAAGCCTGCGCGCCCAGATGATGCCCACCATGTACGTACCGCTGAACGAAGCCTACGCCACCTTCGAGGTGCGCACCGCCGCCGACCCGATGGCCATGCTCCCGGCGGTGACCCATGCGGTACACGGGGTGGAGCAGAACCTGCCGCTGGTTCGTCCCATCAGCCAGACCGAGACCATTGACCAGATGCTGACGCGCGAAAGTATGGTGGCTAAACTTGCCGCCATCTTCGGCGGCTTGGCGCTGCTGCTGGCGGCCATGGGCCTCTACGGCCTGCTGGCGCAGGAGGTGACGCGCCGTACGCGCGAGATCGGCATTCGCATGGCGCTCGGCGCCGAGCGGCGCCAGGTGCTGCGGCTGATCTTTAGTCAGGGGTCGCTGCTCACCCTGCTGGGCCTGGCGCTCGGCTTTGCCGGTGCCTGGGGAGCAACCCGCTACCTCGGCACCATGCTCTACGGCGTCCAGGCCGGCGATCCGGTGACGCTGGCGATGGTCGGCGCGATGCTGGTGGTGGTGGCGCTGGCCGCCTGTCTACTGCCGGCCCGCCGCGCCACCCAGGTAGACCCCATGGTGGCGCTGCGGTACGAATGAGCGGTTAGCATTCAGGACCCAGCCACTACCCCATAAAAACGACGTGGACGTAGGTGCCCAGGCGGACGTTGAAGGCCAGGTAATAGCCGACCAGATCGGGGTCCTGGTAGATCACCACCTGATCGCGGTCCCAGCGCCAGTCGTTGCAGTAGACCACATCGGCGGGCGCCACCGTGAAGTAGTAGTGGTTGAACCAGAAGCGCTGCGGGCCGCCACCGGTCAGTACCCATACGTGGCTGCGTCCGAAACCGCCGCGGAATCGCCCATGCTCCCAGGGACGGTCGAGGTGGTAGCGGGCCGCATCGCGGTCGTCGTCATGGCCGATCCAACGACTGGTGCGTGCGTCCACATGGGGCGCTTCGCCCCGCGCCATCTCCTCGTGTTTGGCCTGGCCCGGGGGCTCCTTGGCAGGGCCGTGCGCGGGAATGAACGGCCGCGCGCTGTGCTTTTCAGCTTTGCCGTGACCGTTGTCATGGTCCTGTTTGGCCGACTGGGCGCTGACCCAACCACAGAGTGCCAAAGTTAATGCTGCTGCGAGTAGTTTGCTTGCCTTCATACCGACCTCCGGTACAGCTACTTACCTATGAGACGCTCGGCCGGGCCAAAGGTATACAGGCAAAACGTGATCATAAGCGGGGCGCGCGGCGCAGCTAATAAAAGCAAATCCTACGCTCCTGGAACGACCGGCGGCGGCGAAAGCGGATGCGGGTCCACCCAAATGATGCTCTTGACAGGGATCTTCGGCGCCAGGTCGTGTGCCGTCTGTTCGGCGCGCGCCTTCTCGGCCTTGCTGGTGACAGTCCCGAAGAGCAGGATCTGATCCTCGCGCACCCTGACTCCGACCCGACTGAAGGCCGCCTGTTTGGCGAAGGCGTCAGCGATCCGCGACTGCGGCGACTGGCTGATGGGGAGGGACGGCGGTGGCTGCCCAATGGGCGCGGAGTTGGCGGCGGGCGCCTGCGATGTGGGGAGGAAGGGATCCGTGACCACCAACAGGTTGCTGGTCACATCGGAGACGCCGGGCGCGGTGCGCGCCACCGCCACGGCGCGCTGCACCAGATCCTGAACCGGTACCACGCCGTTGAGCGCCACCACGCCGTGATCGTCGGGGTTGACGGTGATGGCGTAATTCTTGAGCAGCGGGTCGGTGATGAGCTTCTGCATCACCGCGCCGGTGAGCGCGGTGTTGTTGGTGGTGGGCTGGGCGAGCGGATGCTCCTGCGTCAGCGGCTGGGTGCGCGGCGTGCGCTCAACCTGCGCATTCTGGGCAACCAGCATTCCCGCCAGCGACATCACAATTCCCGGCACAATCAGCAACCTGGTACGGCGCGGCATTGAGATTCCTCCCTCAGTGTTATGTTGACATTATGAGATGTTCTCAGCGCATGCAGACAAGTTTCCATTCCTGCGTGCCACATCAGCGGCTGCAGGACGCGCTGGAGATCATGGGGGAGGAGGGCACCAACTGGGTGGCGATCGTCACCCGGCACGAAGAGCCGGAGTGGCTGGGGTGGGTGACCTCGCATGACGCCGCGGTGTTCCTGGGCGCCTTTGACAAGCGGCCATCGGAGGTGATGTGCCGCGAGGTGCTGAGCGCGCCCCCGGCCACGCTTAACCCGGAGATGGATCTCGATGCCGCCTACGAGCGGCTGCGCGCCGCCGGGGTGCGGCGCTTGCCGGTGCTGGCGGCGGGGCGGCTGGTGGGCGAACTCAAGGCGGCGTAAACCGGGGTCCCGCGCCAACCAAAGGCATTGGCGATGGCCGCTTTAAGCTCCGGAAGCTGCGCAGGCAGCACGGTCCGCAGGTCGCACCAGCAGCGGCCATCTTCAAGACG
>DATBPS010000148.1:0-25341 GCA_036561225.1 Terriglobales bacterium | reverse complement strand
TTCAGCAATCCGATCTCGGTGGGGATCACGTTCACGGCATTTCAGCCGACGAACAACCTGATCGGGCAGAGTCAGTGGCCGGGCTACTCGCCGACGCTATACTCGCAGTTTCAGGCGGCGCTGGCGGCGGCCTCGAGCGGGGATGCCACCGATACGACGGCGCTGGCGAATCTGCCCGCGACCACGCCCACCAGCGATGGGACGGTCTATGTCAAGCCGGCGGATGCGGCGGCGCTGGGACTGGGACCAAGCACGGTGACCGGCAACATCGTGCGCATCTACATGGATGCGACACCGACCGGGGGCTGCGATCCCACCGTGTACTACTGCTACAACCTGGAGACGGCGGTGGAACACGAGATCAACGAGGTCCTGGGGCTGGGGTCGGGGGCGGGATTCGGACTGACGCTGCCGGAGGACATGTTCCGCTACAACGCCGGAGGGCAGCTCAGCTATTACGCCAACGGGGGGAGCGGCAATACCGGCAACGCCTATTTTTCGCTGAACGGGACGACGGATCTGGCGCAGTTCGACAACCAGAACGACGGCGGCGACTTCGGGGACTGGCAGAGCCAGCCGCTGCCGAACGTCGACCAGGTGCAGGACGCGTGGCTGACGCCGTGCGCCTATGGACCGGCGGCGGCTTGTACCGGGGTGACGATGACCCGGGACTCGACGGAGACGACGGCGCTCGATGCCATCGGCTACAATCTGCAGCCGCCGGCGGAGACGCCGGAACCGGCGAGCCTGTGGCTGATGAGCGGCGGCCTGCTGCTGCTGCTGGGCCTGGCCTGGCGCAGGGAGCGAAGCGCGCATTAGAGCAGTTGCCGGTGGCCAGTTGCCAGTTGCCGGTTGAAGCCGCGGACGATGCGGCAGGTGCACGGCGACGTCGCACCCGAACCTGTCCTTAAGCAGTTGCCAGTTGCCAGTGGCCAGTGGCCAGTTGAAGCCGCGGACGATGCGGCAGGTGCAGGGCGACGGCGCACCCGAGCCTGTCCTGGCCAACGGAAGACGCTTTTGGACGAGGGCGCCCTGGCACTAGGCCGCCACGCACGAGCCCGCTCTGGCAACTGGCAACCGGCAACTGGCAACTACTCCCGGCCGGGGTAGTGCGATTACACTTGGCAAGTGCAGGTGGTTGGTCACTTTGAACTTCTGGAGAAGTTGGGCGCCGGGGGCATGGGCGAGGTGTTTAAGGCCCGTGATCAGCGGCTGCACCGCTTCGTGGCGCTGAAGTTCCTGCCGGAGACGGCGGGGGCGCAGGCGCGCGAGCGTTTCCAGCGGGAGGCGCGGGTGATCGCCTCGCTCAACCATCCCCATATCTGCACGTTGTATGAGATCGGCCAGGAGGGGGAACGGCCCTATCTGGTGCTGGAGCTGCTCGAGGGGGAGAGCCTGCGGGCGCGGCTGGCGCGGGGCGCGGTGCCGGGGGGGCAACTGTTCGAATGGGGATCGCAGATCGCCGACGCGCTGGACGCCGCCCACCGTCATGGGATTCTGCACCGCGATCTGAAGCCGGACAACATTTTTGTGCTGCCGAGCGGGCACGTCAAGGTGCTGGATTTCGGGCTGGCACGGGTGCAGGGCGAGACCGGGCCGGATGATCTGACCATGACGTCGCCGGGGGTGATCATGGGCACGATTCCCTACATGTCGCCGGAGCAGGCGAAGGGGGAAGACCTGGACGCGCGCAGCGACATTTTCAGCTTCGGGTCGGTGTTTTACGAGATGGCGGCGGGGCGGAGGGCGTTTGGGGCGCGCAGCGCCGCGGAAGCGCTGGCGGCGGTGCTGCACGAGCAGCCGATTCCGCCGGCGCAGGTACGGCCGGAGCTGCCCGCCAAGGTGGACGAAATCGCCGCGCGCTGCCTGGAAAAGGACCGTGAGCTGCGCTATCAGTCGGCGGCCGACCTGCGCAGCGAGCTGCGGCGCTGGAGCCGGAACCCGTCCGGGGCGGCGGAGGCGGGGGCGGCGTCCAGCACCCGGTCTTCGGCAGCGGTGACGGACACGGCGCTGGCGGTAACGGCGGCGGTGACGGCGACGGCAGTGACAGGCGCGGCGACGGCGGTGACGAGCGCGGTGATGGTGGGCAACCGGTGGCGATGGTGGAGGTGGGCGGTGCCAGGGCTGGCGCTGGCGGCGGTGGCGGCGGCGGGGCTGGGGTGGTGGCGCTACGGCCGGAACCAGACGGCGCCGGCGCCCCACCTGCAGTTCCGGCAGTTGACCTTCAGCGGGCAGGTGGTGGACGCGGTGATCTCGCCGGACGGGAAGTTTTTTGTGCACATTGATCTCGATCCGCGGGGCACGTCGCTGCACCTGTTTTCGGTGGCGGGCGGCAGCGACGTGGAGATCGTGCCGCCGAGTGACGGGTGCTGCCAGTCGCCGACGTTTTCCGCCGACGGGGGCGCGATCTATTTCCTGAAGAAGACGCAGATGTACAGCGTGCCGGTGCTGGGAGGCACGGTGCATCCGATCGCGAGCGGGGTGTGCAGCGGGGCGGGCATGTCGCCGGACGGGAGCCAGATCGCCTACCTGGCGGGGCCCAGCGGGCGGGAGCTGATGCTGGCGAAGCCGGACGGGTCGGGAGCGCACCGGCTGCAGCAGGCGGCCTCGGGCGGGTACGCGTCGCAGTGCTGGACGAGCACGGTGGGAGCGCCATCGCATTCGCCGACGTGGTCGCCGGACGGGCACTGGATCGCGCTGGCGTGGGTGCCGGCGTCGGGCTCGGGGCGGGTGACGCTGGTCAACGCGCAGACGGGCGAGCAGCGCCAGCTGGGGCCGGCGGTGCTGGCGGTGACCGCCGATGTGAACTGGCTGCCGGACGAGAGCGGGCTGATCCTCACGGCCGCCCTGCCGCAAACCGCGGCGCCGCAGGTGTGGGAGATCACTTATCCCGGCGGGCAGATGCGGCAGTTGACGCAGGACCTGCAAGGCTATACGGCGTCGAGCGTGGCCACGACCGGACAGTTGGGGCTGGTGCATGCGGTGCCGCAGTCTTCGATTTGGGTGCAGAAGGCGTCGTCGGGGCCGTTTGTGCAACTGCCGGGCGGGGGCACCGATCTGGCGGGGGTGCAGGGGGTGGTGTGGGACGGCAAGGGCGGGTTGATTGACATTCGCCTGCCCGGGGGCAAGCCGCAGATCTGGGCGGAGAAGAGCGACGCGAGCCGGGCGCATCCTGTCTCCTCGGGCGCCTTGCCGCTGGAGGCGTACGGGCTGCTGGCGGCGCCCGACGGGCAACTGGTGTTCGGTGACGGCGAGCTGGCGTCACGGATTTGGCGCATCCATGGCGACGGGACCGGGCTGACGCAAGTGGTAACCCTGCCGGCCAGCACCTCGGCCTACGATCCCAGCCTGCTACTGGGGGGCCGGGAGGTGGGGTACCTGCTGGCGCCGCCCAACAGCGACGAGACACTTTGGATGGCGCCGCTCGACGGCGGCGCGCCACCGCGGCAGGTTTGGAACGGACTCATATACGCCGGCACCAACCCGGCCTCACCGGACGGCACGCGGGTGTTCGCGATCAGCCGCACGGCCCAGCAAGGCGGCCAGGCGGTGATCATCCGGGTGGATGGGAAGCAGCCGCAGATCACCCCGGTGAAGGGGTTCGACCGGGCCACGATGGGGCTGCCGTGGGCGTGGACTCCCGACGGCAACGGCATCGTCTACGTGCACAGCGCGGGCAGCACCGACAACCTGTGGGTGTATCCGCTGGGCGGGGGTCCGCCGCGCGCGCTGACGCACTTCGAGGATTTGAGCATCAACCACTACGACTTTGCGCACGACGGGCGGCTGGCCATCAGCCGCGGCTCGAACAACGCCGATGTGGTGGTGGCGACGGGATTGGGCCAGCACAAAGAGCGGTGACGCCGGGCATTTGATTCGCCATAAGCAGTTGCCAGTTGCCAGTGGACAGTTGCCAGTTGAAGCCGCGGACGATGCGGGCGATGCACGGCGACGTCGAACCCGAGCCTGTCCTGGCCAACGGAAGACGCTTCCGGACGGGGGCGCCCTGGGTTGCCGGGGGCGGGCCGCCACTACGTGAATTTCGCAGCCTTCCGCGCCGACTTGGCCCACGGTGTCAACGGCGCGGCCCCCGCGTCAGGCCACGCGTTCGCGCTCGCGGGTGGAGGGCTGCATTTCGCGGCCGCAGCAACAGCGGGGATTCTGGTCGCCGCCACCGGTGGCGGAGGCGCCGCGGGTGACTTCGATTTCGCAGCCGCAATCGGGGTTGCTGCAGGTGTAACGCTCGCCGGTTTCCATGGCCATGGGGGAATCCTCTGTCTGGCTATGGATGCCGCCGGGTGCATGGAGATGCCTTTGACGGGCGCCGCAAGCAGTTACCAGTTGCCAGTGGACAGTGGCCAGTTGAAGCCGCGGACGATGCGGCAGGTGCACGGCGACGTCGCACCCGGGCCTGTCCTGGCCAACGGAAGACCACTACGTGAATTTCGCGGCCGTCCGCGCCGACTTGGCCCGCAGTGTCAACGGCGCGGCCCCCGCATTAGGTGAGAATGCCGACGGGAATGCCGCGCGAGTGCTGGATTTGGGGCAGGAAGATGATGGCCACCAGGATGACGATCACCAGCACGGCGATGCCGATGTAGCCGAGGATGACGCCGGCGAGCGCCATGCCGCGGCCGGCGGAGCGGCCCTGGGAACGCGCGATCTGGCCGAGAGCGATGTGGCCGAAAACGACGGCCAGGATGGAACCGATCCAGTAGAGCCACAGGATGCCAAGCACGAGGCTGGCAATGGCCATGCCGTTGGTTTCGGAGGTGGAGGGCGGCTGCTGGACGACGGGAGGAGCGTTGTAAACGGCCGGGTTAAGCTGGCTGGCGCCGCACTGCGGGCAGTTGAAGGCGGCAGCTTCCATCGCCTGACCGCAGCGAAAGCAGAACTTGGGGCGCTCGTCGGCGGCGGGGGGCGGCGGCAGAGGCGGCGGGACGTCGCTCATGCCGGGAAGAATAGCATAGGCGGCGCGAGCTGGGACCGGCCTATGGATTGGGGCGGGGCGATAGGAGGCGCGCCGCGGCATTTCTGCTTGGCTCGCCGTATCCGGCTCGGTCACGTACGTCTGTGTACGCTCCCTCGCCGTCTATTGATTGGCGCGGGACCCCGAGTGGCTTCGCCACTCGACCCGCTTGACGCTCGACCGGGCCGGGGACCCGACAAGCCCCAGCCCGGTCGGCTCGGGCTGCGGCCTCGCGCCACTTGCTTCTCGCCCCTTCCCCAGAGTCGCTACCCGGCAGGGGCGCGCCGTTCCGAATTTCGCACGCCTGGCCCTGCGATCTTGCCCCAGGTTGCCGGGGCAACTCGGGCCCTGCCGCCTGGCGAATCAGGCGGCGGAGCGTTGCAGGCGGATGCGGAAGAGATCGGGGCCGCGCTGGTCATAGGTCCATTCGAGTTGGCCGGGACGGGCCTGCTCGATCTGGAAGCGCAGCGGCTGGGGGTCGTGGTCGTTGACGATGAAGAACGACTCGCCCGGCGCCAGGCGGTCGAAGGCGTAGAAGACGGTGCTGTGGCGCTGGGGGCGGGGAATGGGACGCAGGTCCAGGTCGCGGCCCTGGGGGCTAAGCGCGCTCCATAGGGCTTCACCGGCGGGACGGATGAAAGTTACCAGCAGACGGGCATCTTCCTGAGCGCGAAGATGGTAGGCGTCGCCGGGGGCGAGACGGAGCAGCGTCCCCGCAGACAAGGGTTCATCCGGACCGAGCTTTACGCGACCGGAGAGCACAAAAAGGGTGATGAGGCCCTCGACGACTTTGTCGTTCAGTTCCTGCCCGGCTCGCAGGGAGACGAGCAGGACGCGGGATACCGGGTCTTCGGTGAGGACACGGTGGCCGATCTGCTTTTCGTTGAAGTCCTGAAGGTCTGCGGTGGCAATGGGGTTCACAGGTTCAGGATAGCGAACCGCGGAAACGGTCTGCCGTGATCGGAGTCACATTGACGGGCGCGGGGCCCCGGCCGGGGCTAGGCTAGCGCCAGCCGAATCAGGATTACGAGGATAACGACGATCCCCAGCCCAATGCCGGTCACAGCCAGCAGATTCACGCGCCTCGCCGGGGTGGCCAACTGCGTAAGCGGCGGGCAGTCCGCCTGGCGCGATTCGCAGTCGGAGCAGTACTGCGCCGAGGCCGAAGCCGGCAACCCGCAGGTGGCGCAGGAGCGCTCGCACTCTGCCTGTGGGGAGGGTCTCATGCCCGAACTATAGCACTGGCGCGAAAGCACCCGCACGAAGCTCCGCAATGCATCCAAATAAATGGAGCCGACGTCCGGGCTTGAACCGGAGACCTGCTGATTACGAATCAGCCGCTCTACCAACTGAGCTACGTCGGCCTGACACGCAGAAACGGAGGGAGCGCAAGAACGAGTTTACTATATCCCTGCGGTGCGGGAGGGAGCATGCGGAGAGCGGGCGGCAAGGTCTGACGCAGAAACTGAGCAGCGCCTGCCCGGCGAGCCGGGGGTGTTGAAAAGTTTCAGGGACACCGGAGGCGGGAAGCGGCGTATATAGGCTTTATGGAACTGGGACACGATCTGGGACAGGACCTGCGGTACTGCCTGCGGTGGCTGGCGCGGGCGCCGGGATTTACGGCGGTGGTGGTAATCACGCTGGCGCTGGGAATCGGGGCCAATACCGCCATCTTCAGCCTGGTGAACGGGGTGCTGCTGCGGCCGCTTCCCTTCCCGCACCCGCAGCAACTGGTGCGTGTGTATTCGGAGTTTCCGACCTTTCCCCACGGCGGGCTGCATAAGTTCTGGATTTCGGGGCCGGAGTACCTCGAACTGCGGCAGAATGCGCATGCCTTCCAGTCGCTGGACGCCTGGACCACCGACGATTTTAATTTGAGCGGCAGCGCCCGGCCGTTGCGCGTGCACGGGGCGCGGGTCACCGGCGGACTGCTGTCCGGGCTGGGCGTGCAGCCGGCGCTGGGGCGGACGCTGACCGCCAGCGACGACCAGCCGGGGGCGGCGCGGACGGCGGTGATCTCGTGGCCGTTGTTCCAACAGGCTTTCGCCGGCAACCGCGGCGTGGTGGGGCAGACGACGCAATTGAATGGCGGGCAATGCACCATCGTGGGGGTGATGCCGGCGGGGTTCAATTTCCCTCTGGGGGAGACCGAGCCGGTCGAGATGTGGACGCCGCTGCAGTTGAATCCGGCCAAGCCGGGCGGCTGGGCCAGCCACTATTTGTACCTGCTGGGAAGGCTGCGACCAGGGGTAAACCTGGCCCAGGCGCAGGGCGAGATGCGCGGGCTGGTGGCGGGCTGGACGCCGATGGGACACTCGGCGCACCAGCACAACTTCACCACCGATAATCATCCGCTATCGAGCTACCTGCTGCAGGACGAGGTGACGGGCGGGGTGCGGCCAGCGCTGGAGCTGCTGCTGTGGGCGGTGGGATTTGTGCTGTTGATTGCCTGCGTGAATGTGGCCAGCGTACTGCTGGCGCGGGCCGAGGCGCGGCAGCGGGAGATCTCGATTCGCGGGGCGCTGGGGGCGCGGCGCAGCCGACTGCTGCGCCAGTTCATCACCGAAGGCCTGGTGCTGGCGACCGCCGGAGCGGCGGCGGGGGTGGGCCTGGCGGCAGGGGCGCTGCAATGGCTGAAGACGGCACAGGCGAGCGGCATTCCGCGCATTGGAGCGATCGGGCTGGACGGGCGAGTGCTGAGCTTTGCGCTGTTGTTGGCCCTGGGCACCGGCATTTTGTTCGGGCTGACGCCGCTGGCGCACGTCAGCGGGGCGAAGCTGTTTGGGCGGCTGAAGGCGGCGGGGACGGGCAGCGGCGGCAGCCCGGCGGCGCAGCGTTTCCGGCAGGCGCTGGTGGTGGTGGAGATGGCGCTGGCGCTGGTGCTGTTGACGGGCGCGGGACTGATGGTGCGCGGGTTCTGGAACCTACAGCATGTGGATTTGGGCTTCCAGCCGGACGGGGTGACCACCATGCAAGTGGCGCTGCCGCCCAGCGCCCCCAACAACCAGGTGGATTTGTTGACCAGCCGGCTGAGCGCGGGCTTGCAGCATCTGCCGGGGGTGAACGCGGCGGCGCTGGCGCTGGCGCTGCCGCCCAACCGGCCGCCGAACGACAATGACACCGACATCGAGGGGTTTGTGAAGCGGCCAGGCGGTCCGATCGAGAACGTGGAGTTCTACCAGATCGTTTCGCCCAGCTACTTCAAGACGCTGCAGATTCCGCTGCTGGCGGGGCGGCTTTTTGACGAGCGCGACGGCACCAGTTCGCCGCCGGTGGTGGTGGTGAACCAGCGCATGGCCGAGACCTTCTGGCCGAATCAGAGTCCGCTGGGACACCGGGTGAGGCCGGACAGTTCGATGCCCTGGTTCACCGTGGTGGGCGAAGTGGCGGATGTGAAGAACAAAGGTGTGAGCGAGGCGGCGGGCACGGAGCTGTACTTTGCCATCGGACAGACGCCGGCGCAGTACCGCCAACAGCTATACATCCTGACCCGCTCGGCACGCGGGACGGCGCCGGACGGGGGGGCGGTGAACGCGGTGCGGGAGATGGTACACGCCGCCGACCCGGCGCTGCCGCTGGCGCATGTGGACAGCCTGAGCCATATCGTCAGCCGCGACACGGCGCGTCCGCAACTGCTGCTGATGCTGTTGCTGACCTTTGCCGGAGTGGCGCTGGCTCTGGCGGCAGTGGGCATCTACGGTGTCATGAGCTACGCCGTGGCGCGGCGGCGGCGGGAGTTCGGACTGCGGGCGGCGATCGGCGCCCAGCCGGCCAGTTTGTTGGGGATGGTGATGCGCCAGGCGCTGGTGCTGGCGGTGATCGGCGCCGCGGTGGGCATCGGAGTGGCGCTGGCGGCGGGCGGCATCATGCGCGGACTGGTGTATGGGGTGGGGACCAGCGATCCGGCCACGCTGGCGCTGGTGGCGCTGGTGCTGATCGTGGTGGCGCTGGCGGCGTGCTGGGCGCCGGCGGCGCGGGCCATGCGCGTGGATCCGGTGACGGCGCTTAGGGACGAATGAAGGTGGATACTCCACACCTGACTTGGGTCGCTCCCTACGGTCGCTCAGCGCCGTGGCTCCGCTCCCCGGCAGCGGGCGCCCGCTCGGCTCAGGGCGCCTCCGAGCTGCCGTGAGGCGACGAAAAGCGGCGCGGCACCCGCGTCCAGTTCCCTGCTAACCTTGTTTTCTATGCGATGGAGTCAGCTTTTTATACCGACCTTGCGGGAAGCGCCGGCGGATGCCGAGGTGGCCAGCCATGTGTACCTGCTGCGGGCGGGCTACATTCGGCAACTGGGGGCGGGGTTGTACAGCTATCTGCCGCTGGCGTGGCGGTCGCTGCTGAAGATTCAGGCGATTGTGCGCGCCGAGATGGACACCATCGGGCAGGAGTTCCAGTTGCCGGCGCTGCATCCGGCCGAGGTGTGGCAGGCGAGCGGACGGTGGGAGTTGATGGGCGGCAATATGTTCCGCCTCAAGGACCGTTTCCAGCGCGACCTGTGCCTGGGCATGACCGAAGAAGAGGTCATGGCCACGATCGCCGCGGGTGAGCTGCGCAGCTATAAGCAGTTGCCGCAGATCTGGTATCAGATTCAGAGCAAGTTCCGGGATGAGCCGCGGCCGCGCTCGGGGCTGCTGCGGGTGCGGCAGTTCATCATGAAGGACGCCTATAGCTTCGACCGCGACGAGGCCGGGTTGGACGTCAGCTACCGCAAACACGACCAGGTCTACCGGCGGATTTTCGACCGCTGCGGGCTGCGCTACGTGGCGGTGGAAGCCCATTCGGGCGCCATGGGCGGCAGCCAGTCGCAGGAGTTCATGGTGATGGGCGAGGCGGGCGAAGACATGGTGGCCCAGTGCGGCGGTTGCGGCTACGCCGCCAACCTGGAGAAAGCCACCGGGACGCCGGCGGCGGTGAGCGATCCGGAGGCCACAGGCGCGCCGGAGAAGTTCGCCACCCCGCGGGCGCACACCATCGCCGAACTGGCGGCGCTCACCGGCGAAGCGCCGGGAAGGCTGGCCAAGTCGCTGGTGTACATGGTGGCCGAGAAGCCCGTGCTGGTGCTGGTGCGCGGCGATGACGAGGCCAGCGAGGCCAAGCTGGGTACCGCCTTCGGTGGGGCCGAGTTCCGGCCGGCGCGTCCGGAGGAGATCGTCGAGTTCTTGGGCACGCCGCCGGGATCGGTGGGGCCGCTGCACTGCGCCAAGCCGGTGCGGATTATGGCGGACCTGGCGCTGCGGGGGCGAAAAAACCTGACTGTGGGCGCGAACCAGGATGGCTTTCATATCCGCCACGTCACGCCGGGCGAGCATTTCCAGCCGGAGTGGGTGGATGTGCGCGATGTGCGCTCGGGCGATGCCTGCCCGAAGTGCGGCCAGGCGCTGACCGTCTCGCGGGCGATCGAGGTGGGACACATCTTCAAGCTGGGGCGCAAGTACAGCCAGGGGTTGGGGGTGCGGGTTCTGGATGAGAACGGGGCCGAGATTGTGCCCATCATGGGATCGTATGGGATCGGTATCGAGCGCATTATGACCGCGGCGATCGAACAGAACCACGACAGCGACGGCTTCTGGCTGCCGCGCAATATCGCTCCGTTTGAGGTTTTGATCACGCCGACCAATCTGAGCGATGCGGCGGTGAAGGACGTCAGCCAAAAGATTTACGACGGGCTGAAGGCGAAGGGCGTGGATGTACTGCTCGACGACCGCGACGAGCGGCCGGGGGTGAAGTTCAAGGATGCCGACCTGATCGGCATCCCGAAGCGGATCACGGTGGGCAAGAAGGCGGGCGAGGGCGTGGTCGAAGTGGTGGAGCGGGCGACGCGGGAGAAGCGCGAGGCGAAGGCGGAGGAAGCGTTTGCCTAGCAGTTAGTGATTCGGCAGGAGGCGGACGAGCTGATCGCCAAAGGAGGCGGAGGCGTGGAAGATGGCGCCGGCCTTGAGGCCGCCGGGGAGGCGGTAGTTGGCGATGGCTTCGAGACCCATGGAGGCGATGCAGCCGCAACGGGAACAGTCGGGGTCGCCACCGAACTGGCAGGGAGCAATGGTGGAGCGCAAGTCGGCGGAGTAGACGGTGGTCGAACGGGCGAAGACGCAGCGTTCGGGAGACTCGGGCGGCGACTGCAGGGCCTGGACCAGACCGCGCGGCATGTCGAGCCGGGGATAAAGCTCACGCAGACGGAAGAGCTCGGCGATGATCTGATCGCGTTCCCCGGAGGTGGGTATCTCGGGCAACTGGTCGCCGCGCTGGGGAGTGAAGACGCTCATCCAGATCTTCTTGACGTTGGGGTTGACCGACCAGAGCTGCAGGAACTCCTCCAGGTAGCCGGGGCGGCGGATCATGGGGGCGGTGATGGTGCAGTGGACGACGATCTGGTGGCCGGCGATGTGCTTGTGGATGCGCTCGTAAGTGGCGGGAGCGCGGCGCACATCGTGTTCGGGCTGCAGGCCGTCAATGGAAACCACCAGCTCAAAGTTGGGCAGGCCGATCCAGGACTCCGGGAGGACGCGGAAGGCGCTGGTGACCACCTGCACGAATGTCCCCATGGCCAACAGGCGGGGGACGATGACTTCCATTTCCCGATAGCGGACCAGGGGATCGCCGCCGACGATGGAAACGTGGAGGGGGCGATGCTTGCGAACCAGGCCGATCACGCCGTTGATTAAAGCTTCGCCGCGCAGGTCGTGGAGGTCGCGCAGGTTGACCCCCTGGGCGACATGCTCGTCACTGAAGGCGTAGCAGCCGGGGCAGCGGAGGGGACACTCTTTGGTGATCTCAATGGAGAGGGCGGGTTTGCGGCCGCGGAGCAAGCCGCCCCAGGCGCGGACGATCGAACGCGTGGGCACCATAATGCTGAGATGCGCGCGGGGGGCGTAAGGTATCCTGAAATTAACAGGGGGGTGAAGGCGGAAGGTGCGGGTGACGATCACAGCCCGAGGTTGGGCGCGCTGGCTGGCGCGGCCATGGGGACGGGTGCTGCTGGCGACGGCGCTGGCGGTGTTCATCGCGGGCGGGCTGGCGTTTATCCATTACTACAACGTCTACGCGGCGGTGATTGATGAGCGGCTGAGCGCTCCCATTTTTCACCAGCCCTCGCTGGTGTTTGCCGCGCCCAAGGCGGTGTCGGTGGGCGAGAGTTTGACGCCGGAGCAGTTGATCGCCTGGTTGCGGGCGGCGGGATACGCCACCGGGCAGGCATCGCCGGTGGGCAGCTATGTGCAGGCGGGCGACGTGGTGCGCATCACGCCGGGGCCGGAGGCCTATCGCGCCGTGATACCGGTGGAGGTGTCGTTTCAGGGCGGCACGGTGAACGGCATCCAGAACATGCAGGACGCGGCGGCGCCGCAGGCGATGAGCAGCACCTCGCTGGAGCCGGAGGTACTGACGGCGCTGTTCAACGACAAGCGGGAGAAACGGCGGCTGGTGAAGTACGGCGATCTGCCGCCGACGCTGATCCAGGCGGTGGTGGATATCGAAGACCGCGGGTATTTTCAGCATGGGGCGGTGAACTGGAAGCGGGTGCCGGCGGCCATGTTCCGCGACCTGCGGGCGGGACGGGCGGAGCAGGGCGCCAGCACCATCACCATGCAGGTGGCGCGCAACATTTTCGACCTCGGCTTCCAAAAGACGCCCAGCCGCAAGCTGGAAGAGACGCTGGTGGCCATGGAGCTCGAGGAACGGCTGACCAAGGAGCAGATCTTCGAGCTGTACGCCAACCAGTTGTACATGGGGCAACGGGGCAGCTACAGCATTCACGGCTTCGGCGAGGCGGCCGACGCGTATTTCGACAAGCCGGTGCAGGGCCTGGATCTGGCGCAGTGCGCGCTGCTGGCGGGCATCATCCACGCGCCCAACTCGGATTCCCCCTACCGGCACCCGGACCGGGCCAAGCGGCGGCGGGATGAGGTGTTGCAGGCCATGGTGCGGGCCGGAGCGATCAGCAACGCCCAGCGCTTGGTGGCCGACAAGGAACCGGTGGTCACGACTTCGGCCAACAACGAAGCCAGCGACGCGCCCTACTTCACCGACATGGTGCGCGACCGGCTGAGCGACAAGCTGCCGGAGACCGATCTGTCGAAGGAGAGCTACCGCATCTACACCACCCTCAATCCCGACCTGCAGGCCGCGGCGGCGCAGGCGGTGAGCGAGGGGATGAAGGAAGTGGATAAAGAGCTGGAGGCGCTGCGCGCCGGCCGACGGAAGCGGCGCGGCGCCAAGGAGCCGGAGGAACAGAAGGCGCAGGTGGCGCTGGTGGCGATGGATCCGCACACCGGAGCGGTGCTGGCGCTGGTGGGCGGCCGCAACTACGCCTACAGCCAGCTCAACCACGCGCTGGCGCAACGGCCGACGGGCAGCATCTTCAAGCCGTTTGTCTATGCCACGGCGCTGGAGACGGGGCTGCTGAGCAATCTGCCCGCGATCACCCAAACCTCCATTCTGAACGACGCGCCGACCACCTTCGAAGGCGGCTACGCACCGGCCAACTTTGAGCACAAGTACTTTGGGCCGGTGACGCTGCGAGTGGCGCTGGAACACTCGCTAAACAACGCCACCATTTCGCTGGCGGAGGAGGTGGGCTTGCAGGCGGTCACCGACCTGGCCCACTCGGCGGGGATCACCAATGCCCAGCCGACGCCGTCGGAGGCGATCGGCACCTACACCGCGACGCCGCTGCAGATGACCTCCGCCTACACCGTGTTTGCCAACGGCGGGGTGCGGGAGACACCGCGATTCATTGAGGGGGTGCAGACGCCCGACGGCAGCGTGGTGCTGCAGCAGACGGCGCAGGGGCAATCGGTGCTCGATCCCCGGGTGGCGTTTTTGACCACCAACCTGATGGAGTCCGTGCTGGACGCCGGCACGGCGGTGCAGGTGCGGGCGCGCGGGTTTACGGCGCCGGCGGCGGGCAAGACCGGGACCTCGCGCGACGCCTGGTTTGCCGGGTATACCGACAACCTTCTGTGCGTGGTGTGGGTGGGGCTGGACAACTATCAGGACATCAAGATTGAGGGCGCCCACGCGGCGCTGCCGGTGTGGGTGGATTTCATGAAGGCGGCGGTGAAACTGCCCGCCTACTCCAACCCGCAGCCCTTTGCGCCGCCGCCGGGGGTGGTGGCGGTGAAGATGGATACGGTTTCGCACGAAGTGGCGACGCCGCTGTGCCCGCCCGATCAGACGCAGGTGAACTACTTTCTGGACGGTACTCAGCCCAAGGTGATGTGCCACCTGCATCCCAGCAACCTGATGCCGCGCGGCATCGCCGCGGCGGCGGCGGCCGGGGCGGCCAGCCTGTACCACCTGATCGTGCCCGCCACGCCGCCACCGCCGCCGGCGACGATAGCGGCCAAGCCGACCGTCCCACCGGTGACCCGGGCCGCCCAGGCGGCTCCGGCGGCCAAGCCGCAGGTCAAACCGCCAGAGCAGAAGAAAGGCGGCTTCTTCAGCCGCATCCTGCATGCTCTGGGAGGCGGTGGGGGCGGCGGGGGCGGCTAGCGGGCTTGCAAATCGGCCAGTGCAGGTGGATACTGTGGGCAAGATTCGGAGGCCTTTATGCGCTGGCTCCCGTTGCGCACGCTCGCCGCGGCAAGCATCCTGACGCTGACCTTCTCGGGCTGGGCTAGCGCCCAGGTCTACTCTTCGACGGACGCGCCCAAGCCGGTGTCGCTCACCATCGGTGAGCGGGCCGATATCTTCATGGCGCGGCACGAGTACCTGGCCGCCATTGATCTGCTCAAGGATGGCCTCAAGCAGTACAAGAAGGACGCCAGCCTGTACAACCGCATGGGCATCGCCTATCAACAGTTGAACAACCTGGGGCAGTCGGAGAAATTCTACAAGAAGGCGATCAAGCTCGACAACAAGAACGCGCGCTACCACAACAATCTGGGCACGGTGTACTACATGCGCCACAAGATGAAAGACGCCATCAAGCAGTTTGACGGCGCCATTCAAATCGACCCGACTCAGGCGGCGTACTTTGTGAACCTGGGGGGAGCGCTGTTCTACCAGAAAGACTTCCAGCCGGCGCTGGTAGCCTATCGTTCGGCGCTGCGCATCGATCCCAATGCCCTGTTCCCCGACAGCAGCTCGGGCGCCATCATGCAGGACATCACCGGCGCCGATACGCCGCGGTTTCACTATGACCTGTCACGGTTGTTCTGCAGCATGGGGATGCTGGACGATGCCGTACACCAGTTCCGCAAGGCGTATGAGCAGCACTATAAGGGCCTTAAAGGCTCTTTGACCGACCCTGAGTTCGCCCCACTCCGGCTGCGGCCCGAATACCGGACGCTGATGGGGTTGCCGCCGCTGCCGGCGCCGGCGCCGGTAAAACAGGATTTAGGATTTAGGGGTTAGGGGTCAGGGGTTAGCGCAGCAGGCGGGCGGCGGTGCGGCGGCCGGAGAGCCAGCTTGGGGCCAGGTCGGAACTAGAGACAACTGCAGGATTTAGGATTTAGGGGTTAGGGGTTAGGGGTTAGCGCAGCAGGCGGGCGGCGGTGCGGCGGCCGGAGAACCAGCTTTGGGCCAGGTCGAGGGCGTCGGCGGGACGAAGGACCTCGATGGCTTCACAGCCGCGGGCCAAGAGGGAGTCGGCCAGGGTCTTTTCCTTCGGGGTGAGGGTGGGACCGTCGCTGATCATCAGGACGCGGTGATAGTCGTCCAGGGGCAGCCAGTCGGGCAAGCTTTCGGAATTTAACAGCGCGATTTGTTCGTCGTCGAGGGTGGCTTGCAGGGTGGTCGCATCGTCGACGGGAGCAACGTCCTCGGATGTGAGCACGGGAGCAAACAGGGTCACTGCCTCTCCGGCCTCACGCAAGGCGTGGTACTCGGGAAACAGCTCGGCGGCTTGGGGCCGCAGATCGCAGATCAAAGTCGGCAAGGGGAAGGGTCAGGCGGCTTGGCCGTTGGTGTGGGGTTCGAGGGTGGCTTCGACCGCCTGCCCGTCCAGGCGAACCATCGGACGGCGACGCATGGTGCCAGCGGCGCGGCAGCGGGGGCAGGTGTAGTCGCCATCGAAATCGCCGGCAAAATACTCACCACAGCCCGCACACTGCTTGGTTACCGCCATGGGACCCCCTTAAGGATCATGCTGAACGGAAACCAGTGCTCTGTCAACCGGCCGTCCGGGAGGACGGCCAGTTGATTGTCCGGCTCCGTCTAGGAACTGGGGCCCAAGGTGTAGCCGAGGGAGATGGCCGCCTGCCAGGCACTGGGGACACCATAGTCAAAGTTGTGGCGGATGTTGTAGTAGTCCACCGCGGGGCGGAGGAAGAGGTGATCGGTGAAGTAGAACTTGACCCCGATGCCGGCGTGCAGGACGAAGTGATTGGAGCTGGAGTGGTTGGTGCAACCGGTGAAGGTGCCGCAACTGAGCACGCCCTGGTAGTAGCGCAGGTTCTCCGCGCCAATGCCCAGCTTGAAGTCGGGGCGTATCCAGATGCCGGGCGGCACCGGCTGCCAAATGCCGTCAAAGCTGTAGAAAACCGGGCGCGCGCCGACGCCGAAGTAGTTGGTCTGGCTGGCGCGCCAGGTGGCCTGAGCGCCAAAACCCAGACCGTGAGGCAGGAAAATAAGATCGCCCCCGGCGTTGAGGTAGGTGCCCCCGCCGAGGGTGGGGATGCCGTTCTGGCCGGACTTGGTGATGAGCGTGCCCGCGCCGAGGTAGGCATCCACCGACTGGGCGACCGCGAAGGTGGAGCACAGCAGGCAGAGGGCGGGGATCAGCCAACGAAAATGCTTCATGCGTTCTCCGTTCAACAGATTCGGGGATGGCGGTTAGGGCGTCGAACCGCCGAAGGTGTACCCCAGCGAAACGCCAAAGCGCTGCGCGTTGGGGAAGGCTTGATTGCCGTGGACAAAGTAAAAATGCGCCTCCGGGCGAATGAAGAAATGCTCGGTGGCGTAGAACTTGAGCGCCACGCCGAGGTGACCGGCGAGGTGATTGCCTGCGTATTGGGTGCAGTTGGTGAGGCTGCCACAGCTGCCCAGGCCCTCAAAGCCTTTGACGTCCTGCGAGCCGACCCCAACCATCAGTTCGGGCCAAGCCGAACGGGTGATGTGGAAGGGGCTGAGCAGCAGATTGACGTCGTAGTAGGTGGGACGCAAATTCTGGCTGGTGGTGGTAGCCCGAAAGGCTGCTTCCGCGCCGATACCGATGGCGCCTATCCATAGCTCGGCCCCGGCGCTGGGAAAAACGCCGCCGCTGAGCTTGGGAATCTGGGTGACTTGCTTGGCCGTAAGCGTGTTCAGGCCGGCGAAGACATCAATTGCCTGGGCGCGGGCTGCGGGTAAGCAGGCGAAAAGCAGACCGGCCGCCAAGGCGAGAGAGCAGCGTATGGTTTTCAGAAGGGACCTCCCATCTACTACCAGTACACGATCGCAGAACCAAAGTGGCAGACCTTCCCCTGAGTATAGCGCGCTGTCGGCTCTTAGCTCTTAGCTGTTAGGAAAAACGGGGTTGGACGACCGGATAGGGCCCTGAATATGGTGAGCTTTTCTGACAGCCCTGAAAAGAATGGAGCGGGAGACGGGGATCGAACCCGCGACATCCAGCTTGGGAAGCTGGCGTTCTACCGCTGAACTACTCCCGCGGTAGCTTCACGTTAGCATACTCGGACGGCGCGGCCCACGCGTGTAGTTGGAAGTGCAAGCGAGTGCACAGTACGGGAAGCGAAGTTCCCACTCAGGTGGGTGGACGATGGTCCAATGCGTTTGTTTTGTGAGGCTGTGGATTGGGTGTGGATTTGCAGGTGAGTGTAGGGGGTTCTCTATTTTGACGAGTTGGCGCGAACACGGAACGATGGTCTCGGTATTTGCCTGGGTGCTGCTGGTGGTTGCGGTGGCGTTGGCCATCACCACCTCGGCCCACGCCGACACGCTGTATTTGGACACGTTTTCGATCAGCATCGCGTGCAACGGCAACGCGGCCTGCTCGTCGGGACCGTACGCCAGCACGCTGGTCGCCCCGTATGTCGTGCCGCTCGGGGAGGCCGGGTTTTCGGTTTACGACCCGGTGCTGTCGGTGGGCGGCAATTTCGAGAACTTTCCCGACCACATCATCATCGAGTTGACGCCGCTGGACCCGAACACGTTTGCGCAGGGGAACTTTGCGCCGGGCGGCTTCATTGGCCTTTACCTGACCGCCACCAGCCCCTTGAGCGCGCCGCTGCAGATCACCTTCGCCAACACCAGCGGCACCACTGACGGGTTCAGCATCGCCAGCGATGTCACCTATGGGCTGAATCAGAACGGCCAGTACTCGGCACTGCTGAATTTTGCCGGCCTCAGCGGGACGGTGGGGGCCGACGTGGCGCAGCTTAATCTCTCGGTGTCGCCAGTTCCGGAACCGGCCACATGGGCACTATGGGCGGCCGGGTTGCTGGTGCTGGGTTTTTGGGCCAAAGACCGGGCCACCGCCTAGATTTTCGCCAGCAAATCAGGGGTGGAGCTGGTGCCGATGCGATCGGCGCCGACGGCCAGTAGCGCCTGCGCCTGGGCCGCCGTCCGAATCCCGCCCGATGCCTTGATGCGGGCGCGACCGGCGGCGAGGGCGCGGAGAAGAGCGACGTCCTCTGGAGCCGCTGGACGGGGGGAGGAAAATCCGGTCGCGGTCTTGAGGAAATCGGCGCCGGCGGCGAGGGCGGCAACGGCCGCGCGGCGGCCAAGATCGGGGCCGAGCAAGGGCAATTCGACGATCGCCTTCACGCGTGCGCCCGCCTGATGGGCGAGAGCGACGATGGCGGCCAATTCGGCCTGGGCGACGGCGTCGTCTCCGGCACGAATGGCACCCAGGTTCATCACCACATCGAGTTCGTCGGCGCCGAGCTTGAGACATTCGGCGGCGGCAACCCGTTTGAGCGCGGCCCCGTCGGCGCCGAGCGGGAAACCGACCGCGGCGATGGCGAGCACGGACGTTCCCCGCAGGCTGGCGGCGGCGAGGCCGATCCATTGGGGATTCACACACACTCCGGCCACGCCCCACTGGACGGCATCGCCGCAGAGGCGTTCGATCTCGGCAGCGGTGGCGTCGGGACGGAGGAGGGTGGCGTCGAGATGCGCGGCCAGGCCGGAGGGGGGCGGGGCCGGAGCCAAGGCGGCCACGATGTCGTCCACCAGTTTGTCGTAGTCGGCGCGTGCGATCTCGGGCATTGGGGGAAGGATAGCAGGGACGGGGGGGGCGGTGAACGGTGAACAGTGGACAGGGAACAGGGAACAGGGAACAGGGAACAGGGAGTCGTCTAGAATCGCAAGAGTATGTACCGGCTGGAGGATGTGGAGTTGATGCGGGCGGCGCTGCGGCTGGCGGCGGAGGGGACGGGACTGGCGTCGCCGAACCCGCGCGTGGGGGCGGTGGTGGTGCGCGAGGGGAAGATTATTGGCCGGGGCAGCCATCGCTATGCCGATCTGGACCATGCCGAAGTGGTGGCGCTGCGGGAGGCCGGCGAGGGGGCAAGGGGGGCGGCGCTGTACGTCAATCTCGAGCCGTGCTGCCATACCGGACGCACTCCGCCGTGCGTGGAGGCGGTGATCGCCGCCGGGATCGAGCGGGTGGTGGTGGGGATGTGCGACCCCAACCCGCGCGTCGGCGGGGAGGGGTTGCGGCGACTGGCGGCGGCGGGCGTGAAGGTCGAGAGCGATTGCCTGGGGCGGGAGGCGCAGCGGCTGAACGAGGATTTTGCCTGCTGGATCCGCAGCGGACGGCCGTGGGTGACGCTCAAGGCGGCGGTCAGCCTGGATGGCCGCATCGCCGCGGCTTCGCCACCCGACCCGCTTGACGCCCGCGTGGAGCGGAAGTGGATCAGCTCGCAACCGTCACGGGACCGTGTGCAGGAGATGCGGCATGCCTGTGATGCGGTGTTGAGCGGCATCGGGACGGTGCTCTGCGACGATCCCTTGCTGACCGACCGGACCGGGTACGAACGGCGGCGTCCGCTGCTGCGGGTGGTGGTGGACAGCCATCTGCGGCTGGCCGTCACGGCGCAGATATTGAAGCAGGCGAAGCGGCGGAAAGACGTGTGGGTTTTCCACGTGGACGGCACGGCGGAGCGGCAGGCAGCGTTGGAAAAGGCGGGAGCGCGGGTGGAGATGGCCGCCGGCCCGGATGGCCGGGTGGACCTGGCGACGGTACTGCGGCGGTTGGGCGAGGAGCAGGTGATTTCGGTGCTGCTCGAAGCCGGGGCGCGATTGAATGGCGCCATGCTGGCGGCGGGGCTGGTGGACCGCCTGACGCTGTTCCAGGCGCCGGTGCTGCTGGGCGAGGAGGCTTTGCCGCTGGTGGCGGGGACGCCGGCATGGCCTCGTCAGCCGGTGGGAGCGTTGACCTGCGAGACGGTGGGGCCGGATGTGATGATGGAGTGCGTGATGAGCGAAGTGGCACAGTAATGTTTACCGGCATTGTCCAGGCAGTAGGCAGAGTCGAGTCGCTGCAGCGGCAGGGCGCGGGCGCGCGCCTAACGGTGGGCGGCGCGGCGCGGCTGCTGGCCAAGCTGAAGCGCGGCGATAGCATCGCGGTGAACGGCTGTTGCCTGACCATCGTCCAGAAGCGCGGGGGAGTGTTTGTTGCCGATCTCACCGCCGAAACTCTGGCCCGAACGGCGCTGGGCGGGTACGGCAAGGGCACGCGGTTGAACCTGGAGCCGCCGCTGCGCATGGGCGACGCCCTCAGCGGTCACATCGTACAAGGGCATGTGGAAGGCACCGCGAAGCTGATCGAGATGCGGCCCGAGGGGGGCGCCGGAGGGTGGTGGATGCGGGTGGCGGTCCCGGCGGACTTTCGCCGACGGCTGAAAATGAAAGGTTCGGTGGCCCTGGACGGAATCAGCCTGACGGTGGCGGCTATGGAGCGCGGCGGGATCGCGGTGGCCGTCATTCCGTTTACCCATGAGCACACCAACTTGCGCCGGCTCCAGCCAGGGGTGGCGATGAACATTGAGACCGACCACTATTTGTTGAAATAGAACGCGCCCTGTTCGAAAGCGGACACTGCGATTGCGGGAGGGCAGGCGAACTCCTTTTATTGCAATAGATGGGCATGGCCCGGGACTTGCAAGGTTAGAGTCATGGACCTAAGCGGTTGGGGAGGGGATCTGCGCCAGGCGGTGCGGCAGGCGCGCCGGCAGCCGCGGTTCACCGCTCTGGTGGTGCTGATGCTGGCGCTGGGGATCGGCGGCAGCACGGCGGTGTTTGGGTGGATGAACACTCTGCTGCTGCATCCGCTGGCGGGCATCCCCGACGCCGGGCGGCTGACGGCGGTGGAGACGGTGATGCCGGACGGCAGCTTTCATACCACCTCCTACCTCGACTACCGCGATTACCGGGATCAGAACACTGTATTCGCCGGGCTGGCAGGAGCGGCCATGGTGGCCGCCGACCTCGCCCGCCCGCGGGAACCGCAGCCACAGCGGGCCTGGGGGTTGATCGTCAGCGAGAACTACTTTGGCGTGCTGGGCGTGGAACCGGCGGCGGGACGATTGCTACAGGCCAGCGATGCGCGCGGGGTGGAGTCGGACCCCTACCTGGTGCTGAGCCACGCGTACTGGCAGCGGCGCTTCGGCGGAGCCGCCAACGTGATCGGGAGCGTGGTGGAGGTGAACCATCGGCCGTTCACCGTGCTGGGCGTGACCCCGGAGGGCTTTGCCGGTACCACGGTGGGCATGGCGCCGGATTATTACGTCCCGCTGATGATGGAGCCGGTGCTGCTGCCGTTGGAGAGCCTGGATTATCGCGCGCCGGGATTTCTTCATTTAATCGGGCGCTTGCGGCCGGGGGTGACGGTGGCGGCGGCCAATGCGGCGTTGGCGGCGTTGGGGCGGGAGTTGGCACAAAAATATCCGGCGACCAACCGCCGGGTGGGAGTGCGGGTGAGCGCCATCGGCGAGGCTCATTATGGCCTGCAGCCACAACTGGGGCCGGTACTGTGGTTTTTGCTGGCGGCCATGGGCTTGGTGCTGGTGATCGCCTGCGCCAACGTGACCGGGCTGCTGCTGACCCGGGCGTCGGCGCGGGAACGGGAACAGGCGGTGCGGGCGGCACTGGGCGCCGGGGGTGGCAGGCTGTTGCGACAATCCGCGGTGGACCATGGACTGCTGGCGCTGGCCGGCGGGGCGGCCGGGGTATGGGTGGCGTTTGAGGCCAGCGGATGGCTGGGGGCGTTGCTGCCTCCGACGGAGATGCCCTTGCGCGTCGGCGGCGGATTGAGCGGCAGCGCGGTGGTGTTTGCCGCGGCGGTGACGGCCGCCGTGGGTCTCTGGATGATCGCCGCACCGGCCGCCCTGGCCAGAGTGCGGCTGCCCGAAGGCTTGCAGGCGAACGGACGCAGCGCGCTGGGCGGACGGCGGCATGAGCGCGTCCGGAACTTGCTGGTGGTGGCCGAAGCCATGCTGGCCTTCACGGTGCTGGTGGGCGCGGGGTTGTTGACGCGCAGTCTGTGGAGCGCCCAGAAGGCCGACCCTGGCTTTGCCACCCAGCACGAGCTGGTGGCGGCGGTGGATGCGCGCGGCACAGGCATGAGCGATGCCCAGGCGGCGGACTTCTTTGAACAACTGCGGCAGCGGGCGGCCCGCCTGCCGGGCGCCGAGGCGGCCAGCTTTGAGCGCTGGCTGCCGCTGGGCATGGCGGGCGATGGCTCGACCCGGCCGACGATTGAAGGCTACACCACGCACCCGGGTGAAGGCATTGACATTGGCTACAACACCGTGGGGCCGGAGTACTTCGCCACACTGCGGATTCCCGTGCTCGACGGGCGCGGAATCGCGGCCGGGGATACCGCCGCCGCGCCGCTGGTGTGTGTGGTGAATGAAAGCATGGCGCGGCGATACTGGCCGGGGGCCAGCCCCATCGGCCATCGGTTGAACAGTTGGAACCGCTGGTGGACGGTGGTGGGAGTGGTGCGCGACAGCCGCTTCGCCAGCCTCAGGGAAGCTCCGCGACCCTTCCTCTACTTCCCTTTCCCGCAGGCCGCGGGCGCGGGGGCGGAGATGGTGGTGCGCACCGCCGGCGATCCACTCAGCGTCGCGACGGGACTGCGGGGCGCGGCGCGGCAACTGCAGCCGGAGGCGGTGGTGTTCGCCGCGGAGAGCGGCACACAGGTGCTGGAGGCATCGCTGTTTGCCGAGCGCATCGCCGCGCGGCTGGGCCTGGCGTTGGCCGGGCTGGCGCTGCTGCTGGCGGGAGCGGGATTGTACGGCGTGATGGCGTATTCGGTGGAGCAGCGGATGCGCGAGATGGGGTTGCGCATGGCGCTGGGCGCGCTGCCCGAAGATGTCGAGCGGGCGGTGGTGGGGCGGGCGCTGGGGCTGGTGGCCATCGGCATCGCGGCCGGCGCGTGGCTGGCCATTGGGCTGGCGCGGGCCATGGGCGGACTGCTGTACGCGACCCACACTTTCGATCCGGTGGCCTGGGGCGCAGGAGTGGCGGCACTGCTGGCGGCGGGCCTGACGGCAAGCTGGGGGCCGGCGCGGCGGGCCACGCACGCCGATCCGTGCGAAACACTGCGCGAGAGCTAGCGGTCGATCAAGACCAGATGCGGGGGTAAGCGGCTAGTGTTTGGGGCCGGAAGGAGCGGAGGAATTTTTGCCGGCCTGCCGCAGAAGTTTTTCCAGATCCTCGGGCGTCATGGTGGCCAGCTTGCCGGGATCCGTGGCCAGCAGTTCGATCAACTGCTTTTGCTCGGGGGTGAGTTGCACGTCAGGGCTGACCGGGCGGATGACCATCTTCTCCTGGGCCAGCGAGGGCTGGGTCACGTCGCCGCGGTGGAAGTGCAGCCAGGTGAGGCTGAGCAGCAGCAGCAGGGCGAAGGCGATCGCCGCCCAAGCGGGTGCGGGGAGCCAGAGAAAGCGGGCACCGGGCGTGGGCGCTGCGGCAGCATGAGCCAACCAGCGCTCGACGGCACCGACGGGCGGCTCGACGTTGCTGTAGTTGGCCAGGGCGCGATCGAGGCGGGCGTCGAGGTCGTGGGCTTCGCCGGGCATCAGCGCCCCTCCTGGTGCAGCACCGCTTCAAGCTTTTCGCGCAGCAGACGGCGGGCGCGGAGACAGCGGGTGCGGACCGAAGCTTCGGGGATGCCGAGGATGCGTCCGATTTCGCGGGCCGAGAGTTCCTCGACGGTGGAGAGCAGCAGCGGCTGACGCAGCTTGGCGGGCAGGTGCTGGATGTGGCGGTCGAGCAGCAGCCGCAGTTGATGGTCGGAGGCGGTCTGGTCGGCGGCCGGTTCGTGGGATGCCGGCTCGGGAGCGGCACCCGGGAGATCGAGCGGGACGGTCATTACGCGGGGGCGGCGGGACTTGGCCACCCGCCAGGCGATGCGCGCCAGCCAGGCGGCCGGGTCTTCCACCGCAGTCAGGCGATGACGGTATTTCCAGGCGCGTTGCAGGGTTTCCTGCACCGCATCCTCAGCGTCGTGATGGTTGCGCAGGGCGGCGTAGCAGATGCGATACAGCAGGCGGGCGTGGACCCAGACGGCGGATTCCCAACCCGCCTCATCCGGTATGGAACCACTCAGAACAATGGGCACGGCCGCCATGCGCTCTTTCGCCTCTCCCTCATCCGATAAAGACCGGATTGGATGGCGGCCGTTCATTTTTATTGCTGACGCCGGCCCCTACCGGTGGGGCGCGCCGCCGGGAGCGGGGGGCTTGGCCGGGCCGAAGTAGCTGTCGCTGATGGTGACGTGGGCGTTGGCCGCGATTTTGTCGATGGCATCGCTCACCGTCTTGCTGGTGAGCTGTTGACCGATGCCCGCCTTGGCCTGCTCGAAGGGCAGCGTGGTGCGGGATTCCACTTCGATAATGTGGTACCCGAACTGGGTGTGCACCGGGTCGCTGACCTTGCCGACCGGCAGCGCGTCCATGGCTTTCTCGAATTCGGGGACGGTCTGGCCGGGGGTGATCGCACCCAGCTCTCCGCCCTCGGCCTTGGAGCCGGGATCGTCGGAGTCGGCCTTGGCGGCGGCGGCAAAATCAGCGCCCGCCTTCAGCTTGGCCGCGATATCCTTGGCCTTGGCGAGGGCGTCGGCGGCGGTGCGGGTGCTGGGGCTGCCCTGGGACTCGTTGTCGCCGATCAGGATATGGCGGACCTTGGTCTGCTTAAATTCGGAGGCGTGGGTGTCGTAGTAGGCCTTGAGGTCGGCGTCGGTGGGCTTGGCGGTGGCGGCGATGGCCTGTACGGCGGACTGGGCTAGGGCGTCATCCTGAGCGAGCATGATTTTGGCTTTGTAGGCGGGGTCCTGATCGAGGCCGCGGCGGCGGGCTTCCTGGACGAGGGCCAGCATCTTGCCCAACTCGTCGGCAACGGCGCGCTTGTTGGCCTCCATGGCGGCGCGGTTCTGGGCGGGGGCGTTGGCCAGGATGGCGTTGAACTGGCTGGCGCGGATGTGTTCG
>DATBPS010000147.1:0-92310 GCA_036561225.1 Terriglobales bacterium | reverse complement strand
GATGGGCTGAAGGGTGGCAATAGCATTGCCGCCGCAGCCCGGGCATCCAGCCCCGCCCGCTCTTCTCTCTTACTGCCCGAATCTCCGCTACCTCAACCGTTATGCCGGACCCTACCTCGCCCCACCTCGATCTGGCGGTCGAACTGCGTCACTTCATCCTGACGGAATTGGCCTCCAGCCCCGGCCGCTCGCTCGACCCGGACACCCCCTTGTTCGAAACCCTGCTCGATTCCACCAGCGTTTTGGCTCTGGTCAGCCATCTGGAAGAGCGCTATCAGATCCAAATTCAGGACCACGAACTCGTCCCCGCCAACTTCCGCACCCTGCGCCAGTTGATCGCCTTCCTGGAACGCAAAACCCAGCAAGCCGCCGCCCCCCTCGCCGCCAATGGCTGACGCCTAGTGGCGGAAGTGGCGCATCCCGGTAAACACCATCGCCACCCCCAGCCGGTCGCAGACGGCAATGCAATCGGTATCATGGACCGAGCCGCCGGGCTGGACGAAGCAGGTGGCGCCGTGCTCGACTGCCGCTTCGATGCCGTCGGGAAACGGGAAAAACGCGTCGCTGGCCACCGCCGCTCCCTGGAGCGGCAGCTGCGCCTTCATCGCCGCCAGCTTCACCGCATCCACCCGGCTCATCTGGCCCGCCCCCACCGCCAGCGTCTGCCCTCCGTCGGCGGTGCCGCGGGCAAACACGATGGCATTGCTCTTGACGTGCTTGGCCACCGCCCACCCGAAGCGCAGACCGCGCTCCTGTTCCGCATCCGGCGACCGCTTGGTCACCACCTTCCACCCCTCGGCGCTCCACAACTGGTCGTCGTCTGTCTGCAGCAGCCACCCGCCGGAGACGCTGCGCAACCGGGCCCCGCTCCGGCTGGCGCGCACCTCGACCAGCCGCAGGTTCTTTTTAGCCGCCAGGCGGGCCCGTGCCTCCGCCGAAAAGCCAGGGGCGGCGATGCATTCCACAAACAGTTTGCTGATCGCCTCCGCCGTCTCTCCGTCCACTTCGCGGTTCAAGCCCATCACCCCGCCGTAGGCCGAGACCGGATCACACGCCAGCGCTTGCTCGTAAGCCGAAAGCAGCCCCGCCGCACTCGTCGCACAACCGGCCGGGTTGGTGTGCTTGATGATGGCCACCGCCGGGCGATCAAACTCCATGGCCAGCTCCCAGGCGGCATCGAGATCCACCAGATTGTTGTACGAAAGTTCCTTGCCTTGCAGCACTGCCGCCTGCGCCACCCCGCCCGCGGCCTGGGCATCGGTATAGACCGCCGCCCGCTGATGCGGGTTTTCCCCATAACGCAGCGTCTGCCGCCGCGGAGCCGAGATGCGCAGCCGGAGAGGTAGTTCCTCCTCCTCCAACTGCACCCTTTCCGTCGCCGCTCCCTCGGCCAGGCGCCCCAGCACTCCCGCGATGGCGGCGTCGTAATCGGCGGTACGCTGAAAGGCCTTCTGCGCCAGCCGCCAACGGGTGGCGCGGCCCACCTCGCCGCTCGCCTCCAGCTCGCCCGCCACGGCCTCGTAGTCGTCGGGATCGGTCACCACGGCCACCGATTCATGATTCTTCGCGCCGGAACGCAGCATCGCCGGGCCGCCGATGTCAATGTTTTCGATCAGCTCTCCCCGCTCCACCCCCGCGGCGCGCGCCTTGGCCGCCACCCTTTCGAACGGATACAGGTTCACCACCAACACGCTGATCGGCACAATGCCGTGGGTCTGCATCTGCTGCCGGTGCTCGCTCACCGGCCAGCGTCCCAGCAGTCCACCATGCACGCGTGGGTGGAGCGTCTTCACACGCCCTTCGAGCATCTCCGGATACTCGGTAATCTCGGCCACCTCGCGCACCGTCAACCCCGCTTCGCGCAGTGCCCTCGCCGTCCCGCCGGTCGAGATCAGCTCGAACCCACATCCCGCCAGTCGTTGCGCAAAGGGAATCAGGCCTTGCTTGTCGCTCACCGACAGAAGGGCGCGGCGGGGCGGGGCGGATGGGTCCTTGGGGGTTCGGGTGGAAGCCATTCTTCCACTATAACGAACGGGCTGGCGGGCGCCCGCTCGGTTCAGGGGGCATCCACGATGTCGTCGCTGTCGGGAAGCACGCGATCCAAGTACGACTGCAGCAGCAACACCGCCGCCATTTTATCTATCGCGCGCTTGCGTGCCGCCAGGCTGGCGCCGGCGCTGCGCAACACCCGCTCGGCTTCCACCGTCGTCAGACGCTCATCCCAGTACTCGACGGCGATGTGCGTGTGGCGCAACAGGCGGGCGCCGAAGGCGCGCGCCGCCTCCGCCTGCCGGCCCTCTTCGCCACTCATGTGACGGGGAAGCCCCAACAGCCACAGCCCCACGCCCTGATCCCGGGCGAGCTGGTCGAGGGCCCGCAGGTCCTCGCCTCGGCCTTTGCGTTCCAGAGTGGGAAGCCCCTGGGCGGTTACTCGCAATGGGTCGCTCATCGCCAGGCCAATCCGGCGCTGACCCAAATCGAGTGCCACGATGCGCTTGAGTTCCACGTTCCATCCTGATTATCGCCCCAACCAACGTGGCCGACCGCGTCATCCAACGCCGTTCCCACTCCTCCCATCCAAGCAGCCATGGGTGAAGTGGTCAAAATCACCGCCCGGCGCCGCCCCCGGGGCGACAAGCGCCGGCTCAACCGGGATGACTTTGTGCGCGGCCAACAGGTGCTCGCCAACGCCATCTTCCACTGGAAAAACGATCCGGCGAGCGACGCCCGTGCCGCGGTGCGCTTCCTGCTCCATCATCTCGCCACCGCCTTCCGGGCCGACGACTCCCCCCTGCAGCCACGACCGGTGGGGTCATCGTCTTCCACCGGCCAGGCCGCGCCGCCGGCTTAACCGCCCGCCTCCATGGACTGCCGCGGAGCTCCGCTCGGCTACGCCGAGGGCGCCGCGCGTGCGGCCACGCCGATACCGTATAATGTGGCCCGGAGCTGCTTTGGCCGACATTCTCTTCATCCGCCTCGCCTTGGTCATTACACTGGCAGCGGCGGCCGCCTATCTCCGCCCGTTCGATCTGCGCCCGTGGTGGGCGGTGGCGGTCGGCGCAGCCATTGCCGCCCTGATCATCCTCTTCGAGATCCGCCTCAACCGGGTCAACTACAAACGCCTGATGGGCGCCGCGGTCGGCTCTTTGCTGGGCATCGTGGGCGCGTTCCTGGTTTCGCTGGTGGTGGGCGGGGCTGGATTCGAACCCCGCACCGCCTCCTACGCCAACCTTGTGATCCTGCTGGTGATGGGCTACATCGGCCTGATTGTGGGGGCCGAAAAGGGGGAGATGCTCAACCTCTCCGCTCTCGATGTTCTCTTCGGCGCCGCCCATAGCCGCCGTAGCGCCAAGCTGCTCGATACCAGCGTCATCATTGACGGCCGCATCGCCGACATCGCCGAAACCGGCTTCCTCGACGGCCAGTTGCTGGTCCCCCAGTTTGTGCTGCGCGAGCTGCAGATGGTCGCCGATTCCGCCGACCCCAACAAGCGCCACCGCGGCCGTCGTGGACTAGAAGTCCTGCAGCGCATGCAGAAACTGACCTGCATCGAGGTGCGCATCATCGAAGATGACGCCCCGCAGCAGCGTGAAGTGGATCTCAAGCTGATCGAATTGGCCCGGCGCTTCGAGTGCAAGCTGCTCACCAACGACAGCAATCTGGGCAAGATGGCGCAACTCCAGCGGGTGCCGGTGCTCAATATTCACGAGCTGGCCAACACGCTCAAACCCGTGGTTCTGGCCGGCGAAACCATGCGCGTGTTCATCATCAAGGAAGGCAAGGAACCCGACCAGGGCGTCGCCTACCTCGATGACGGCACCATGGTCGTCGTGGATCACGCCCGCCGCCACATCGCCCACAACGTCGACATCACCGTCACTTCGGTGCTGCAATCCACCGCCGGCAAGATGATCTTCGGCCGTCTGGCGGCCGCTGAAGTCGGCCAGGTATCGTGAACCCTATGCCTTCGTCCTCGGCTTTCGCCATCATCCCCGCCGCCGGCCTGAGTACCCGCATGGGCTCCACCACCAGCGGTCAGGCCCGCAAGCAGCTGGTGGAGGTGGCCGGCGCTCCCATACTCATCCACACGCTGCGCCGCTTTGACCAGCCTGGGACCTTCGCGGCCATTCTGGTGCCGGTGCGCCCGGAAGATCGCGACGTGGTCCTGGCCCGGGTCGCGGAGGAATCGTTCCGCACTCCCGTCCAGGTCCTCGAAGGCGGCAACTCCCGCCAGGATTCGGTATGGAATGCGGTGCAGACGCTGGCGGATCAACTGGGCCCGGGCGGGGATGACAGCCGTATTCTGATCCACGACGCCGTCCGTCCCTTCGTGGATGAGAAGACAATTGCCGCCGCCCTGGCGGCCGCCGAGCGCCATGCGGCGGTGATTGTGGCCATCCCCGCCGTGGATACCGTGAAGCAGGTCGAGCGCGTCGGCGCCGATGCCAACCGCGTCACCGCCACGCTGCCGCGCGAGCGCATCGTGCTGGCACAAACTCCCCAGGTTTTCCGCCTGGGCCTGCTGCGGCGCGCCTTCGCCCATGCCCAGAGCGACGGCTTCTACGCCACCGACGAAGCCGCGCTGGTCGAACATTTGGGCGAGGACGTGTACGTCGTCCCCGGCTCGGCGCGTAATTGGAAGATCACCACCCCCGCTGACCTCGCCATGGCCGAAGCGGCCCTGGCGACCACCTCCGGGGACTAGCTTCCCGGCGCCTGCTCACTCATCAGCGCCAGCAGGTTGCCCTCGCTGTCGCGAAAAAAGGCCATCCACACCTCCCTGTCCGCCAGCCGGGCAATGCAGTGGGGGGCCGCGTCAAAGTGAACCCCGCGCTCGACCAGCGCCTGAAACCCCGTCCGTATCCCGGCGACGCTGAAATACAGCACCGACCCGGGGTGGTCAAACTCCGGCCTCTCCGCCACGCTCAGCATCAGCCGGACGCCGCCGGCATCGAAAAATGCCATCTGGCCGGCATCGAAGAGAAAAGGCAGGCGCAGCACCTCCCGGTAGAAGCCCACCGCCCGTTGGAGGTTCTTGACATTGACGGAAATTTGCCCGATCCGGCCCAGCGCAAACTCCCCGCCCAGCGGCAGACTCACCTTGGACATGCCCGATTCTACCGCGGCCGCTTTTACTTGCGCCCGGCCGGACGCGGAGCGACCCAGCCCGGTCGCGTACGGAATTCGTTGACGCTGGCGGCTGGATTTGTTAGGTTTTGAATTCCCGGTTTTTCGAGTCCTCAACCATGGTTGCCAAGAAAATCTTCCTCACCAAAGGGGTGGGCAAGCACCGCGAACGCCTCACCAGCTTCGAGCTTGCCTTGCGTGATGCCGGCGTGGCCGCGTTCAACCTGGTACGCGTATCCAGCATTTTCCCCCCGCGCTGCAAGCTGACCCCGCGCGCCCAGGGGCTCAAGGAACTGAGCCCGGGGGAAGTGGTGTTTGCGGTGCTGAGCGAGAACTCCACCCGCGAGCCGCACCGGCTGATTGCCGCCTCCATTGGCCTGGCTCTGCCGGCGGACCGCAACACCTACGGCTACCTCTCCGAACACCATTCCTTTGGGGAAACCGAGGCACAGGCGGGCGAGTACGCCGAAGAGCTGGCGGCAGAGATGTTGGCCACCACGCTCAACGTCGAGTTTGACCCGGACCGCTCCTGGGACGAGAAAAAGGAGATCTATCGCATCTCCAACAAGATCGTTCGCACCATCAACATCAGCCAGTCCGCGGTAGGCGACAAACGCGGGCTCTGGACCACGGTGCTTTCCGCCGCCATCCTGTTGGGCGAGTAATGGCCACCGCGGATGCCGCCGCGGAGGTTCTGCAACTGCTCGCCGGTCACGCCGGTGAGCCGATGGATTTCGTCGCCATCTACATGCTGCTCAATACTACCGACGGCGGTCACTACATGGACCGTTTCGACGAAGATACCCTGCGCGCAGCTTTGGACGATCTTCTGAGCCAGGGCCGCATCGTCACGGCAGTCGGGGACCACGGCGACTACTTTCGGCTCGCGAAGTAAGCTTCCGCGGACGTAATTCATCCACTCGGCCTTCCTTTTCTACCTTTCACGCCGCTGGCAGGACAGTAGCAACATCCAACCAAAGAGCCATTGCGGGCCTCCCGCCCGCCGGATGAACTGTGCCAGCAACCTCAGAACTGTTGCGTCCTCGTCGTGAGTTCTGCGTGCTCGTGGTCGAGGATGATGCCCCCAGCCGCATCCTCACCCAGGAGATGCTGGAAGCACGCCACTACCAGGTGGTCGGCGCCGCCGATGCCGAAGCCGCTTTGCGCATTGTTCGCGAGCATCCTCCCGATCTCATCCTTTTGGATGTCATCATGCCGGGCCGCAGCGGTATCGAGCTGTGCCGAGAGCTTAAAGAGGACCCCGCCACACGGTTGATCCCGGTCATTCTGGTTACCGGGCTGGCGGAGCGGGAAGCCAAACTGCAGGGCATCGAGGCCGGCGCTGACGACTTCGTCAACAAGCCGGTCGACCCACAGGAACTGTTCGCCCGGGTCAAAAGCCTGCTCAAGCTGAAGCAATTCACCGATGAGTTGGAGAACGCCGAGACGGTCTTGTTCTCGCTGGCGCTGGGCGTGGAAGCCCGGGACCCCTATACCGAAGGTCATTGCGCCCGCCTCTCTTCCTACGCCGCCAACCTGGGGCGGGAGATGGGACTGGGCGACGAGGATATCGTGGCCTTGCGGCGTGGCGGGGTCCTGCATGACATCGGCAAAATCGCCGTGCCCGATGCCATCCTGCGCAAGCCCGGGCCGCTCGATGCGCATGAATTGGGCATCCTGCGCCGCCACCCGGTCACCGGGGAACAGATTTGCCGGCCTCTGCGTACGCTGCACCGCGTGCTGCCCATCATCCGCCATCATCACGAACACTGGAACGGCCGCGGCTATCCCGACGGTCTGGCGGGCGAGGACATCCCCCTCCTGGCCCGCGTCCTGCAGGTGGTGGACGCCTATGACGCGCTCACCACATCGCGCCCCTACAAGCCCGCCTGGACGCACCAGCAAGCCGCCTCGGTGCTGCTGTACGAGGCGCGCCAGGAGTGGTGGGACGAAGCCATTCTGAGCCTGTTTCTCGACCGCATGGCGGGTTGGCTGAGCAAGGAACCGCGGCGGCGCGCCGGCTGAGACCCGCCGCCCGCCGCTGCGCGTATACTGAACTGCGCAACGATGAATGCCGACCTGAGCATCATCATCCCGGTCTACAACGAGGCTCGCCGCCTGCCGGCCACCCTGGCGGCGATCAGCGATCACTTCGCCGCCGACTCGCGCGCCGTCGAGGTCATCCTGGTGGATGACGGCTCGACCGATGCCTCGCCCTCTCTCCCTTTACCCGCCGACCGCCCCCGCCTGGTCTGGCGGCGGCTGCACAACGCGGCCAATCGCGGCAAGGGCTATAGCGTGCGCCACGGCATGCTGGCCGCCAGCGGCGAACTGCGTTTGTTCACCGATGCCGATCTCTCGGCGCCGCTGTCGGAACTGCCCCGCCTGGAGCAGGCGTTGCGCAATGGCGCCGATATCGCCATCGGCAGCCGCCGCAATCGCCGCATGATTCGCGTCCATCAGTCCTGGGTGCGCGAAAACGCCGGACGCATTTTCAATGCCATCGTGCGCCTCGGCTTGAGCCTGCCCTATACCGACACCCAGTGCGGCTTCAAGCTCTTCAACCGCGAAAGCGCCCTCGCCATATTCCCGCAGCAGCGGATTGAGCGCTGGGGATTCGATCCGGAACTGCTCTTCCTGGCCGGCCGCTTCGGTTTCCGCGTGGAGGAGATACCCGTCGTCTGGTCCCACGCCGACGGCGCCAAGATCCACCTGCTGCGCGACAGCCTGCGCATGTTCTGGGATGTGATCGAGATCCGCCGTCACGCCCGCCTGTATCAGGCCCAGGGGCGCCGCGCCCACCACGGCTAAGGCGTCAACCGGCGGCGGCGCCGCCGCCCACCATTTGCACCACTTCGATCGCGTCTCCGGGCGCCAGCAAAGTTTCGGCCCACAAGCGCCGGGGCACCAGTACCCGGTTGCGCTCCACCGCCAGCCGCTCTTCCCCCAGGCCCATCTCCGCCAGCAACGCGCTCACCGTGGACGCCGATGCCTCCACCGCCCGCCCGTTGAACACAATCTGCACCGGCCTACTTCTTCTTCCGCCCGCGCCATAGTCCGCCCAGCGGATCGTAGAAGCGGTCCACCACCCGCTCCTTCAACGGAATGATGCCGTTGTCGGTGATGTGGATACCTTCCGGGCAGACCTTCGTGCAGCACTTGGTGATGTTGCAGTAGCCGATGTTGAAGTCGTCCTTCAATTCCTTCAGCCGGTCCCCTTCATCCAGGGGGTTCATCTCCAGTTGGGCAATGTGAATCAAGAAGCGGGGCCCGACGAACTGGTCATGCATATGGTGCTCGCGCAGCACATGGCAAACGTCCTGGCACAGGAAGCACTCAATGCACTTGCGGAACTCCTGGGGCCGATCCACATCCGACTGCGATTCCCGCCAGGTTCCGTCCGCCTCGGGCGCCTTGGGCTGGAAGGGCGCGATGCGCTCCTTGGTGCGGTAATTCCAGGAAACGTCGGTCACCAGATCCTTCACGTGCGGGAACGTCCGCATGGGTTCGATGGTCACCGGCTGGGTCAAATCCAGGCTGTTCAGGCGCGTCATGCACATCAGCTTGGGCATGCCGTTGATCTCGGCCGAACAGGATCCGCACTTGCCCGCCTTGCAATTCCATCGCACCGCGAGGTCGGGCGCCTGGGTGGCCTGGATGTGGTGCACCGCGTCCAGGACCACCATGCCCTCCTGCACTTCGGTGGTGAAGTCCACATAGCCGCCCTGGTTGTCGTTGCCGCGCCAGATGCGGAAGGTCGCCGAACGCGGTTGCGCCGCGCCGCCTGCGGTCGTGCTCCCGGCGGCCGGGTGGGGAGCGGACTGCGTCGCCGATGCCATTACTTGTTCTCCTCAATCGCCTGCTGCAGATCCGCCGGCATGGCCACCACCGGCACTTTCCGCAGTTGCGGCGCCCCATCCGGCCCGCGCCGGATTTCGAGATTGACCTTGCCCCAGGCCTCGTCCTTGGCGGGGAAATCGTCACGGAAATGCCCACCGCGACTCTCGGTGCGCTCCGCCCCCGCCCGGGCCACCAACTCCGATACGGTCAGCAGGCTGTCCAGATCGAGAGCCGTGTGCCAGCCATTGTTGTATTCCCGATTGCCGCCGACACCCACCCGCTCCGCTTTGCGCCGCAGCTCCTGCAGCTTTGCGAGCGCCTGTTCCATTTCGCTTTGGGTGCGCACGATGCCCACCCACTTCTGCATCATCTCCTGCAGTTCGTGCTGCAGGGCGAACGGGTTTTCCCCGCTCGTTCCGCGCTCAAAGGGGGCCTCCGCCCGCCGGATGGCGGCATCGATCTGATCCTGAACCGCCGCCGCGCCCACTGCGGCCCGGTCGCGGGAAAAGCCCGCGGCGTGCTCGCCGGCGCGCTTGCCGAAAACCAACAGGTCGGAGAGCGAATTGCCACCCAGCCGGTTGGCGCCATGCAGACCGGCGGCGCACTCGCCCGCCGCAAACAGCCCTTCCACGCTGGTCATCTGCGTATCCCCATCCACTTGGATGCCGCCCATGAAATAATGCGTCGTCGGACCGACCTCCATCGGCGTCTGGGTGATGTCGAGATCGGCCAGCTGCTTGAACTGGTGGTACATGCTGGGCAGCTTCTTCTTGATGTGCTCGACCGAGTTGGGCAGCTTTTCCTTGATCCAGGCGATGTCGAGGAAGACGCCGCCGTGCGGGCTGCCGCGGCCGGCCTGCACTTCGCGCCGGATGCAGCGCGCCACGTGGTCGCGGGTCAGCAGTTCCGGCGGCCGCCGCGCGTTCTTGTCCCCCTGGGTGTAACGCCACCCCTCTTCCGGATTGTCCGCGGTCGAGCTGCGGTAGTTCTCCGGCACGTCATCGAACATGAAGCGCTTTCCCTGGTTGTTGCGCAGCACGCCGCCTTCGCCGCGCACCCCTTCGGTCACCAGGATGCCGCGTACGCTGGGCGGCCACACCATGCCGGTGGGATGAAACTGCACAAACTCGCAGTCGCGCAGCGCCGCGCCCGCGTGGTAGGCCAGCGACTGCCCGTCGCCGGTGTATTCCCAACTGTTGCTGGTGATCTGAAAGGCGCGGCCGATGCCCCCGGTGGCCAGCACCACGGCCTTGGCCAGGAAGAGCAAATAGCGGCCCCGTTCCCGCTCGTACCCGAAGCCGCCCACGCACCGCCCGCCGCTGACCAGCAGGGTGAGCAGCGTAGTCTCCATGTGGAAGTCGATCCCCTGGTGGATGCCGTGATCCTGCAGGGTGCGGATCATCTCCAGCCCGGTGCGATCGCCCACATGCGCCAACCGAGGATAGCGATGGCCGCCAAAGTTGCGCTGCAGAATGCGCCCGTCCTGGGTACGGTCGAAGATGGCGCCCCAGGACTCCAGTTCCTTCACCCGGGCCGGGGCTTCCTTGGCGTGCAGCTCCGCCATGCGCCAATTGTTCAGGTACTGCCCGCCGCGCATGGTGTCGGCAAAGTGTACCCGCCAATTGTCGCGGTCATCCACATTGCCCATGGCCGCCGCCATGCCGCCCTCGGCCATCACGGTATGCGCCTTGCCCAGCAGCGACTTGGTGACCACCGCCACCTTCGCGCCCGCCGCCGAGGCTTCGATCGCCGCCCGCAACCCCGCCCCTCCGGCGCCGACCACCAGCACATCGCATTCATGCGTTGTATACCCAGGCATAGCTTAAAAAAGTCTCCAGTCGGGCCAAATGCCCATCGCACACAACCGCACATAGATATCGGCGAACATCACGAAGAACAGGCTGAACCACGCCCAGTTCATGTGGCGGCCGTTGAGGCAGGTGACGCAGTCGTAGACCTTCTTGCGCGGCTGACCCATTTCGTTCTTGCGCCCGCCCACCAGATGCCGCAGCGAGTGGCAGCCCAGCGTGTAGCCGCCCAGCAAAATGGGGTTGATGATCATCACCAGCGTGCCCACCCGCAGCTCGAACATCTTCTGCCCGACCGGCACGGCCGCATCCATGGCGTGCGTCCACCACAGCGCATTCCAGGCATCATGCGCCAGCAGCACCAGGAACAACAGCGCCAGATACAGGAAGTAGCGATGGATGTTCTGCAGCAGCAGCGGGAACTTGCGCTCGCCCCAATATTTCTTGCGCGGCTCGCCCACCGCGCAGGCCACCGGGTCGCCCCAGAACGCCTTGTAGTACGCGCCGCGGTAGTAGTAGCAGGTCACGCGAAACCCGCCCGGCGCCCACAAAATCACCAGCGCCGCCGAAAACGGCACCCACACCGGCCACCAATTCGGCCGGGTGGTAAACAGCACCGGCGAATACATCGGCGAAAGGTAAGGACCGAAACGGTAGAAGTCGCCCTGGAAGGCCGCCCAGGTCGAGTAAACAAGAAAAGCTCCCAGGCCCAGAAACACCAGCAGTGGGTTTAGCCACCACAAGTCCGGGCGCTCGGTTTCACCGAAGCCGCGCTGGTTCAGCTTTTTCAGCGGAACATCAATCGAAGACACTGGTCTCCCCCTGAGATCACGAAAGGCGAATCTTCAGCATACGCTCTGCATGGCGGGCAATTCAACCCTCCTACTACAGCCGGGGACCCGGGGTTACTCTTGCGAGTCCACCGCCTTTTCCCCTCCCCTCCCGTTCTATGCTGACGCTATGAGCACTTCGCGCTGTCTGGCTCTTTTTGCCGCCACCGCCCTGGCGACCGTGGTCGCCACCGCGCAGTCGCCTGGCCCCACCGTCTCCGACATTCCCGCCCCCGCCGCCGCGCCCGCCACGCTGCGCCCCAGCGCCGCCTCCACCCCCTTGATGCTGCCCGCCCAGACGCCCATCCCGCTGCAGATGGAGACCCACCTCAGCACCCGCGACAATCAATACGGTGACGGCTTTGCCGCCCGCGTCATGACCTCGGTCTTCTACCAGGGCCGCGAGGTCGTGCCCGCCGGGTCCATTCTGGAAGGCCACATCATCCGCGTGCGCGACGAGCGCCCGGCGGCCGGCGATTCGCAGCTGCTGCTCAAACCCGACCTCCTCACCCTTCCCGACGGCACCCGCTACACCATCAGCGCCGTGGTCACCCAGACCGATCCGCTGCACGACGCCCGGGTTGATTCCGAGGGCATGCTGCGGGAACCACGCGGCATGATGACCTCCGACCTTCACCACACCGAAGCCGGCGTGGGCGGTGGCTTGCTGGGGGGCGCCCTCATCGCCGGCGGCCAGGGCGCGATCGCCGGCGCCGGCATCGGCGCCGCCATCGCCGCCGGCATCTGGCTGGTGCGCCATCGCCATCTCGAACTCAACCCCGGCAGCCGCCTCACCGTGCGGCTGGACCGCCCGTTGCAACTGCGCCCGCATTGACCGGCGCGGCCGCCGTCCACCTACCCTGGATATTGTTATCATCGAGACAATGACGCGCGAAGAGTTTGAGGCCAGCGCACTCCTCCGGCTGCAGCGCCTGTACCCACAGGCCCGCTTTCTCAAGGCCGGTCAGTTGGAGATCGCCATCCTGCGCTCCCCCTCCGGCCTCCCCACCGCCCACCGCCTGCGTCTGAGCCGCGCCTGGGCGGCGTTTTGCCAGAACGGCGAACGCTTCGACATGGATACCTACCTCACCCGCGTCGTCGGTACCATCGAGCACCGCATCCCCGCCGATTGGGAAACCGCGCGGCCGCGCATCTTCCCCAAGCTCATCACCTCCGGTCTGGTCAAACGCCAGCCCCACCCACTCTTTTATCCGCTCGCCGGGGAAGTCGGGTATGTGCTCACCTGCGGCGACCACGACGTCTGGGTGCACCGCGACCAGTTGCAAACCTGGCAGATTCCCGAAGAGTGCCTGCTGGCCGCCGCCCTCGAAAACCTTGAACGCCTCTGGAATGAAGCCACCGTGGTGGCCTGGACCATCCAGGACACCATCCGCGCCTTCCATGTCGAGATGGCCCAGGGCCACAAGGCTGCCTTCATCCTCGCTCCCCAGTTTCACGAACGTGCCGCCGAACTGCTGCGTACCGAGGAGTTTGCCGTCGCCATCCCCAATCGCAATTTCCTCGTCACCTTCGGGGCTGAGGACGAAGAGTTTATGCACATTCTCCAGCCCGTGGTGCGCAAAGAGATTGCCGCCGGCTACCCCCTCAGCCGGCTCCTCATCCGCATTGGCCCCAGCGGATACGCCCTTGATACCATGCCTATCGAATAGGTGGCACGGCCGTCATTGGGTGTTGATCCGAAAGTATCATTTCGTATAATGATGGCCAGTCTCCCGGCCATGCTCACTCCGACCGCGGAGCGAGGAGATTCCATGCGCTTATCCCTGTCACGTACCATGATCGCCGCCGCTCTCGCCCTGGCCTGCTGCCTCAGTCTGAGTGCGCAGAAACGGTCTGCCGCCAAGCCCGCTGCCAAGGCCGCCGCCGCGCCTGCCAAATTGGGCCCCGGCACCTACGCCCTGTTCACCACCAGCAAGGGCACCTTCAAGGCTCAACTGTTTCCCAAGGATGCCCCCAAGGCGGTCGCCAACTTCGTGGCGCTGGCCGACGGCAAACAGCCTTACAAGGATCCGCGCATGGGCAATCTCTCCATGGCGCCGCTGTACCAGAGCCTGCTGTTTTTCCGCACCATCCCCGGGTATCTGATTCAGACCGGCGACCCGCTCAACAATGGCACCGGCAAGCTCGGCTACACGCTGCCGTTTGAGAAGAACAATCTGAAATTCGACCAGCCCGGCCGCATGGCTCTGGCCCAGGTGCCCGGTGACGCTTCCTCCCGCGGCTCGCAGGTCTTTTTCACGCTCAAGGCGGTGCCGGCGCTCGACGAGGGCGGATATCTGATCATTGGCCAGATCGTGGAGGGCATGGATGTGGCCCAGTCCCTCTCCGAGGGGCCGCGCAAAGGCGGCGCGCAGGATCTACCGCAGTACCCGAACATCCTGCAAAACGTGAAGATTCAGGTGGTGCAATAACACGAGAAGGGCGGGTGCCGGCCGGCACCCGCCCTTCTGGTGGCAAGCAAGCCCCGCGGGCTTTACAGCGTCTTGGCCGCTTGCAGGGCGGCGTCGTAGTTGGGATGCTCGCCGATCTTGGGCACATATTCGACGTAGCGAATCGTCCCGGCGGCATCCACCACGAAGATCGCCCGCGACAACAGGCGCAGGTCCTTGATCAGCGTTCCGGTGGCCTCGCCGAATTTTCCCGTCTGGTAGTCGGACAGGGTCTGCACGTGGGTGGCCCCGGCCGCCCCGCACCAGCGCTTCTGGGCAAACGGCAGGTCCACGCTCACCGTCAGCACCCGCACCTTGTCTCCCATCTTCCCGGCCTCATCGTTGAAGCGGCGGGTTTGCAGATCGCATACCGGTGTATCGAGCGACGGCACCACGCTGAAGATGCGCACCTTGCCCTGGGTATCCGCCTTGGTCACCGGCTTGAGGCCGTTATCCACCAGGGTGAAGTCGGGCATGGCGTCGCCGGGCTTCAGCGCCGGACCGAGCAGCGTGAGCTGCTTGTCGCCCATGGACGTGGCATTGGGACGTTCGATTGTGCTCATGGTTGTTCTCCTTCTTTAGACCCCGATCACCTGCACCAGTTGCCGCACCGCCTCCGCCGACTGCTGCAGGGCGGCGTTCTCCTCGGCGGTCAGCTTCACCTGGATCACTTCTTCGATGCCGCGCGCCCCCAGCTTGCAAGGCACACCCACGAACAGCCCCTGGATGCCGTATTCGCCTTCCAGATACGCGGCGCAGGGCAGAATCTGTTTCTTGTCCTTGAGGATCGCCTCGGCCATCTGCACCGCCGCCGCCGAGGGGGCATAGTAGGCGCTGCCCGTCTTCAGATGGGCGACGATCTCGGCGCCCCCGTTGCGGGTGCGCTGCACCAGCTTTTCCACCGTCGCCGCGTCCATCAATTCGGTGATGGGGATGCCCGCCACGGTGGTGTAGCGCGGCAGCGGCACCATGGTGTCGCCGTGGCCGCCCAGCACAAACGCCTGCACGTTTTCCACCGACACATTCAACTCCATGGCGATGAAGGTGGCGAAGCGGGCCGAGTCCAGCACCCCGGCCATGCCGATCACCCGGTTGCGGGTGAACTTGCTGAGCTTGTAGGCCGCCTGGGCCATGGCATCGAGCGGGTTGGTGACCAGAATCAATATGGAATTGGGCGACAACTCGACCACCGGCTTGACGCAGCTGGCGATGACGTCGTAGTTCTTCTTCAATAAGTCGTCGCGGCTCATGCCCGGCTTGCGCGCCAGCCCGGCGGTGATGATCACCAGGTCCGAGTTGGCGGTATCGGCGTAGTCATTGGTGCCGGTGACCGCCACATTGGCGCCGATGATGGGGGTGGCCTGGCGCAGATCGAGCGCCTTCCCCTGGGGAATGCCTTCGGCGATGTCCACCAGCACTACGTCCGCGATCTCGCGCGTGGCCAGCCAGTGGGCGGTGGTGGCGCCGACATTGCCCGCGCCGACAACTGTGATTTTCTTCCGCATGGTTCTCCCTGATGAATGAAAGTAAAACCGGGGTTATCCCTGTTTCCGCATATTGGCCACGATAGCGGCCGAAAATTCGCTGGTCTTCAGCTGGGTGGCGCCCGGCAACTGCCGCGCCAGGTCATAGGTCACCCGTTTCTGGCCGATGGTCGCGCCCAGGCCCGCTTCCACCAGATCCGCGGCCTCGTGCCATCCCATCCAGTGCAACATCATCACCCCGCTCAGGATCAGCGAGCTGGGATTGATCACGTCCTGGTTGGCGTACTTGGGCGCGGTGCCGTGGGTAGCCTCGAAGAAGGCATACTCTTCGCTCACATTGGCCCCCGGCGCCATCCCCAGGCCGCCCACCTGCGCCGCGCAGGCATCGGAGAGGTAATCGCCGTTGAGGTTGGTGGTGCAGATCACCTGGTAGTCACGCGGCCGCAGCAGAATCTGCTGGAACATGGAGTCGGCGATGCGGTCGTTCACCAGAATTTTGCCGGCCGGCAGCTTGCCGTTGTAGGGCGCGGCGTACAACTCCTCTTCGGTGACGCAATGCTCGCGGAACTCCTGCTTCGCCACCTCGTAGCCCCAATCGCGGAACGCCCCTTCGGTGAACTTCTGGATGTTGCCCTTGTGCACCAGCGTCACCACCGTCCGCTTCTGCTCGATGGCGTGCTGCAGGGCGGAGCGCACCAGCCGTTTCGATCCGGTGACGGAGATGGGCTTGATCCCGATACCCGAATCCGGCCGCACCTTCTTGCCGAACTTTTCTCCCAGCAAGCGGATCAGCTCCGTCGCCTCCGCCGTCCCCTGCTGAAACTCGATGCCGGCATACACGTCCTCGGTGTTCTCGCGGAAGATGATCACATCCACCGCCTCCGGCTCCTTCACCGGCGAAGGCACACCGGCGTAATATTTCACCGGCCGCACACAGGCGTACAGATCCATCTGCTGCCGCAGGCTGACGTTGAGGCTGCGGATACCGCCCCCCACCGGCGTGGTCAGCGGCCCCTTGATGGCGACGCGAAAATCCCGCGCCGCCTGCACCGTGTCCGCCGGCAGCCACTCGCCAAAGCGCTGAAACGCCTTCTCCCCGGCGAAGACTTCATACCAGACGATCCGCTTCTTGCCCCCAAAGGCCAGTTCCACCGCCGCGTCCCACACCGGCCGGCTGCCCTTCCAAATATCCGGCCCGGTGCCGTCGCCCTCGATGAACGGCACGATGGGATGGTCGGGCACCGTCACCCGTCCTTGCGCCACCTGGATGGCTTCGCCGCGGGGGACTTCGGTTCCGTTGTATGTGCGCATGTTTCTCCTTGCTATCGCCTCAGCCGTTGAGTCAGTCGCGCGGTCAGCAGCAGAGCCACCCCTGCCACCGCCAGCGCCAGGCCCAGACCCCAGGCGCCCATCCAAAAGCGCAGCCCTACGCCGATCAGCGCCAGAATGAGCCCAAACCAATATAGTAGCGGAAAAACCAGCTTCACCCCCTGCTCCTTTCGTCCCGACCGGGTTTATAGCAACTCTTGATAGATTGCACGGATGCGGACCTTGGCCTCTTCCACCAGCTCCGGCGCCTGATCCGCCGGCACCGCCGGCTGTAACCGTTCCAGCCACTGCCAGCCATTGTCCACCGCGACTCCGGCCGCCGGCACCGACGAGCCGGCCTTTCCCGTGCCCACGCGCAGCGCATGATCCGCCGCGCGCAGCAGCGACACCTGCTGCGCGAGGGTTGCGGCGGCGGACGACGACACCAGCCCCTGGCCGGCCGCCTGCGCCCAGCCCGCCAGTCCGATCGCGCCGAACCCGGGTGCGCCGGCTTCGAGCAGCCGCTGCGAAATGGCGAAGTCCACGTCGTAGTATCCGCCCGCCACCGTCTTCAACCCCCACTTCCCCGGCTTGCCTTCGCGCTCCATGCGATTGCGCAGGTTTTGTAATTCTCCCCCGCCCTGTCGTCCCCCGAAGCGCTGCCGCAGGCCCGCCTGCAACGCCTCTATCGCCTGCTCGCCCACTTCCCTGTCGCCCGCCACCAGTCGCGCCTTGAGATAGCTCACCCCCTCCCACCAGCCGGCATGGTCGCGGAAGTAGCGCTCCAGGCTGGCCGGTGTCTGCACCAGTTCCCCTTCCCCGCCCCCGGGGCGCAGGCGTGTATCCACGGCGTAGAGCGTTCCGGCCTGGGTATAGGCGGTCAGCACCTGGATCCACCCTGCCGCCAGCCGCGTCGCCGCTTCGCGTTCGCTCTCCCGCGCCACGAACACCACATCCACATCGGAGAGCAAGTCCAGCTCGCCCAGTCCCAGGCGCCCCAGCCCCAACACCGCCAAACGCGGCGCCTCCGCCCGGCCTTCGCGGGCGATTTCCAATCCCTGGGCCAGGATGGCTTCCGCCAAATCTGTATAAGCGCGCAGCCCCTCCGCCACCGGCCGGCGTTGCTCCCATTCCCCGGCCAGCAGGCGCAGCAGTTGTCCCTGCTGCCAGATCCGCAGCTCGGTCATGTCGCGCGGCATCGGCGGCGGTGGCTCCTGCGCCAGCGCCTGGGCCAGCATCGGGCGTCGAATCAGCGCCTCCGCCATCCAGTCACTGCGCTCCAGCGCCGATACCACCCGCATTGCCGCCGCCGGCGGGAGGGCACGCAGCGCGTCCCCGGCCTCCGGCCAGCTCGCCAGGCTTCGCCGCAGCCGCGTGGCCTGGCGGCGGCCGTGGGCGCTGAGCTCGCCGGAGAGCCAGGCCGGATGCCCGGCCTCTTCCTCGCCGGCGGCATCGCTCTCCCGCTTTTCACCCAGATACCGCTGATAGATGCCGTGCGCCTCGGCCATGCGCGCTTTGATGGCGGCCATCGCCGCCCCGCCCTCGGCCTCCCATCCCGGCACCACGGCGCGCAGGCTGCGCGCCAACGCCTGCCGCTGCGCCGCCGCCCCGGGGAGGCTGTGGGTCTGCTGTCCCACGCGCAGCTGCAGCCGGTGCTCCACGTGGCGCAGCAGCGTATAGGCGGAAGACAACTGCTGAAATTCACTCCCGGCAATGCGCCCCTTGTCGTGCAGCCGCTGCAACGCCTGCTGCGTATGTCCGCTGCGCACCCACGCCTCCGCGCCGCCGTATAGCCGCTGCAGGTACTGGGTCAGAAACTCGATCTCGCGAATGCCGCCGGCATCGAGCTTGACGTCCACCTCGCCCCGCCGCCGCCCGGTGGCGCGGTGCCGCTGCAGCTGCTCACGAATGGCCTCCCGCGCGCTGCGCACCCCCGCCGCCAGCACCGCCGCCTCGGGATGCGGCGGATAGATGCGCTCCGCCACCGTCTCCAGCAGCCGTGTCGCCAGGCGCCGCGATCCCGCGCAGCCACGCGCCCGCAGGAGCATCTGCAACTCCCACTCCCGCGCCCGGCGCTGGTAGTAGTCCGCCATGTGCGCCCACGGCTGGGCCATCTCCCCCTCTCTGCCACCGGGACGCAAGCGCAGATCCACGCGGTAGGCGGGCCCTTCGCCGGTGATCGCCGACACGGTGCGCACCACCGCCTGCGCCAGCCGGGTGAAAAACTCGTGGTTGCTGAGGCTCCGCGCTCCCCCGCGGGTCGTACCGTCCTCGCTGTAGGCGAACATCAGGTCAATGTCGGAGCTGTAGTTGAGTTCGCCGCCGCCCAGCTTCCCCAGCCCGATCACCACCATCTCCGCCGCCCCGGTCCGTCCCTGCGGCGTACCAAACTCCCCCGCCAGATCGTTCCACGCCCAGGCATAGGCCTGCTGCAATTCGGCGTCGGCCAGATCCGACAACTCACGCGTCGTCTCCGCCAGCCCCGCCCGCCCTTCGAGATCGCGGAGCGCGATGCGCAGATACTCGCGCCGTTTGAAGCGAATCAGGCCGCGGGTGCGTTGCTCCGCCGCCAAATTGGCGGTGAACGCGCCCAGCTGTGCGCTCCACTCTTCCGCCGCCCGCGCCCCGGTGCGCCGCCTTTCCTGGTCCAGCCACCCCAGCCACTCCGGGTTCTGCACCAGGGCCTCGCCCAGGAACTCGCTGCCGGCCATCAAGCTTGCCAGCGCCCGCGCCAGCCCGGGATCGTGCCGCAGCGCCGCTCGCGCTGCCTCCGGCGCCGCCGCCCAGTAGCGTTCCATACCGGCCGCCGCCGCCGCCGGATCGGAACTCAGATCCAGCCGCACCCCCGGCACCCCCGCTGCGGATTCCATGTCCCCCATCTTAGGCTTTGATTGGCGCGGGACCCCGAGTGGCCTCGCGTCGGAGCTTGGCGGAAGCGCATCGGAGTCGAACCGATCCGGCGTCCAGCGGACGTCACACTGGTTTTGAAGACCAGGGCAGCCACCCGGCCACACGCGCTTCCCTGTTGATGGTAGCCTGCCGCCGGCGCGTTTGGCTTAGAACCAATGAGCGGGTTGCACCTCGAGGCTGAGCGTGAACCGTTGCCGCTCGAACCCCTCCACCCAGCGATAGCCGCGCTGTTCGCCCGCCGTTCCCGCCAGTTCGAATTCCCATCCGCCCAGCCGGCGTGCCACCCGCAGCCCCGCGCTGCCGCCGTAGCCCAGCGCCGACGTGGGCGCCAATTCCGGGATGTGATTGCGCATGAACACCGCTTCCAGAGGCTCCGCGGTCAGGTCCAGACCCCAGCGCCAAGCCCCGCTGCCCCGCTCCAGCCCCCAGTTGACGCCATTCTCCAGTTCGTAGAGAATCGCCCGCTCGTTCAATTGCCGCTGATAGGAAGTCGAAGGCAGCGCCGGGTTCGAGTTCAGATCGTAGGTCGTCACCCATCCGTATCCGCTCCACTGCCGTTCCAACCCGGCCTCGTACCGCAGGCGTCCCCGGCGGCCGAAGTCATGCAGCGGCATCCACTGCCGCACGCTCACGCTGCGGCTGCGCGCGGTGCCGGCGTCGCCGTGGGTGGCGGCGGTGTCGGGCTCGAAGTCGGTGTCCTGATCGAAGGCATAGTGGCTGCGCGCCACCGGCGTCACCTGCACATCGGTGGCCAGCTTCGCTCTTCCCCAATGCCACCGTATCCCCACGCCCACATCCACACCATCGTAGGCATACTCCTCACGCACTTCATGGGGATAGGGATCGTTCTTGATGCCGATATGAAGGTCGTAGCGGAAGTGATCATGGGTGGCGACCGGACCCACCCGCACTCCATCCACTCCCACCCCCTGCGCCGCCAATCGCGCCAGCAACAGCAGCACCCCGCCGCCGAGCCCCAACAGCCTGTGTGTCCTCATGCGCCCGGTAGTATAGCGTGACGCGCGGCACGCTCCGCGCGTCTATGCTGGTAAAGGAGGGGTCATGAAGTTCTGGAGCCTGCTCGCTCTCAAGCTGGCGGTCGCCACCCTGCTGGTCGGCGGTTTTTGGATTGTCGTGAGCTGGATTGTGCCACCCCCGCCCACCGGCCTGCTGGCCAACTGGCCCCGCCTGGGCAGCGATCTCCCCTACACCTTCGCCGTCTTTTTTTCTGTCCTCGTCGGTTTCGGCCTGGGATGGGTGTGCGCCGTGGATCAACTCTACCGTTGCCGCCGCTGCGCCCGCCGCCTGCGCATGCCGCGCAGCGAAGGCGACTACGGTCACATCATGCTGGGCGGCGCGCCCTACACCGAGTACATCTGCACCTATGGTCACGGCAAGCTCTCGGTCCCCGAGGTACACCTGTCCAGCAGCCGTGTCCGCCGCTGGATCGGGTACGGCAGCCTGTGGGAAAACCTCATGGACGCCGAACGCCACGCCGACGACTAGGTCGCGCTCCGGCCGGGCCGCCATTCCAACAGCAGCATCGCGCCCACGATCAGCACCGCCCCCACCGCCTGCACGGCCTGCAGCGGTTCGTGCCATCCCCAGGCGCTCGCCAGCCAGGCGAACACCGGTTCGGCGGCGAAGATCACCGCGCAGTGGCTGGCGGGGGTGAACTGCTGCGACCAGCTTTGGACGGTGAACGCCACCGCGGTGGCCAGCACCGCCGTCACCGCCAGGGCCACCCACAACCGCGGCGAGTTCTGCCAGTGCACCGGGCCGCCCAGCGGGAACAGAACCCAACTGAACACCGCCGCGAATCCGACTTGCAGCACCGCCAGATCGCGATAGCCAAACTTCGGGGACCACTCCCCCAGGTTGACGATGTGCAGGGCAAAGGCCAGCGCGCACAGCGTCTCCAACAGGTTGCCGCGCCAGCTCGCCATGGCGGCCGGCGCCGCTCCGCCGGGGGCGGCCAGCAGCAGATAGAGGCCCAGCAAAGCCAACGCGGTGCTGACCCAGGCCATCGCCGGCAAGGCCCGGCGCCAGAACAACGCCAGCAGCAGGGGCACGAGAATGACGGAAAAGCTGGTCAGGAACGCGGCCGCGGAAGGCGAGGTCAGCGCCAGCCCGGCGGTCTGCAGGGCATATCCCGACGCCAGAAACAACCCCAGGCCGGCGCCCGCCGCCCACAGCGGGCGCGGTATAGCCGACCATCGCGGCCGGTATATGACGGCCAGCAGAGCGGCCGCCAGACTCAAGCGCACGGCGACAAAGAGCAGCGGCTGGGCATCGGCCAGCGCCGCTTTCACCAGCGGAAATGTGACGCCCCAGACGAAGGTGACCGCCAGCAGCGCCGCGTCCGCCGCCAGAATTCGCCGCCCGGCGCTGCCGCGCGTGCTCATGCCGAGCGACGCCGCGCCCGGCCGTCGTCCTCGATGCCGGTGCGGCTCAGCGCCCACGCCACCCACAGAATGCGCCGCAAGGCCAGCGTCCGCCCCCCCGGGTCATACCATTCCTGCAGCGTATGGATGCCGCCCGCTTTTCCTCCCGCTCCCAGGCGCAGGGCCTGCCGCCCCTGAGCGATGGGAATATTGGCGTCGGTCGAGGCGCACTGCGCCTGGGAAACAATGCCCAGCGCCGCATCCACCTGGCGCACCAGCCGCAGGATCTGCGCATCCTCCGGCAGGCTTCCTCCCGGCCGCTCGCCGATGGTTTCCATACGCGCCCGCACCCGCCCGCTGAGCGCGGCGGCGTTCTCCTGCTCCACCCCCTGCGCCACCGCTCGCCGCACCGCTTGTTCCAGTTCCAGCAACCGCCGAGGCTCGCGCGCCCGCAGGTCCAGCTTCATCTCCGCCCGCGCGGCGATGGCATTGACCGCGCTACCGCCTTGCAGCAGCCCGATATTGCACCCCCACTGTCCCGCCTTCGGCTCCACTTGCGCCAGCAGCGCCGCCCCGACGCGCACCGCCGCACTGTTGGCGCTGGCCCGCCCCACATCCGACCAACTGTGCCCGCCCTGCCCCTCGAGCCCCACCCGCAACCGCAGGCTGGGCAGAGCCGCCGAGGTAATCTGGTGCACTCCCGGCCCGTCCAGCACCAGCGTCCAGGCAATCTCTTTGGCCCAGCGGCTCTGGCGGCTGAACAAATGCCGCATACCCTTCAGATCTCCCTCGCCCTCTTCCCCCACGTTGGCGACCAGTAAAACCGGTGCACGCGGCCGCCATCGCTTTTCATGCAGCAAGCGCGCCAGCGCCAGCAGGGCCGCCAGCCCCGCCCCGTTGTCGCAGATGCCTGGCCCCCACAGCCTGCCGTTGCGCCGCTCCGGCCGCACCTGGGTGCCGGCCGGAAACGCGGTATCCAAATGGGCGGTAATCGCCACCACACCGCGCGCCCCGGCCTCGCCCGCATGGAAGCCGAGGACATTGCCCGCCTCGTCCAGCTGCGTCTCGAGACCCAACGCCCGCCATGCCTCGCTCATCCACTCCGCCCGCAGCGCCTCATAGCCGGTGGGCGCGGCCACTCCGGTAACCGCCAACTGCTGCTGCTGGATCCATCGTTCCCACGCCGCCAGACGTGTACAGGCTGACCGGTAGGCGCCCGCGCTCCCGATACCCGCCCACTCCTCGGCGTCGAGAGTCGGCTGACGTGGACCCTTCATGAGGTTTCATCATAGTCCACGCGCACCAGGTACAGTCCCTGGGGCGGCGCCGTGGGGCCGGCAGCGGACCGTTTCCGCGCCGCCAATACCGCCGGAATTTCGTCCCCACGGCGCGCTCCCCGCCCCACCTCGAGCAGAAAACCCATGAGGTTGCGCACCATATGGCGCAGAAACCCCTCGCCCTCCACCTCATACACCAGCTCCGGCCCGGCGCGCCACAACTCCGACCGCGTGACCCGGCGCTCGGTGTTGTCGGCGGCGGAGTGGCCTCCGTCCGGGGTGGCGGCAAAGGAGCGGAAGTCATGCCGGCCCACAAACCCGGGCGCGGCCGCGCTCATCGCCGCTTCATCCAGCCGGTAGGGATGGTGCGCCACATAGTGCCGCAGAAACGGAGGACATACTTCCTCCCTCCACATGCGGTAGCGGTACAGTTTGCCGCGCGCATCCCGGCGCGCGTGAAATTCCGCCCTCGCCTCGGCCGCCTCGAGCACGCGAATGTCCCGCGGAAGGCGGGCATTGAGCGCCCGCTGCAGCGCGTGCACCGGAATCGCTCCGGTGAGATGAAAATGCGCCACCTGCCCCAAGGCGTGTACGCCCGCGTCGGTGCGTCCCGATCCATGCACCACCACCGACTCGCCGGTGACCGCGGCGATGGCGCTAGTGATCGCCTGCTGCACCGTCGCCCGCCCGGGCTGCACCTGCCAGCCGTGAAATCCGGTTCCGTCATAACTCAGCGTCAGGCGAATAGTTCGATTTCCGGTCATAACGACATGTCGCCCGCGGTGCCGGCGGCGCGGCGGAATACTGCTATGATTCTACTTACCCGGCCCCTGTGGCAGCAGGGCGGCCACCGCCCTCCGCGGCTCACTGGACGGGAACTTCGCCCCCGACTCGCTCGTATCCCAGTGACCATTGCTCTTGCACAAGCATAGCTTCACCGCCGAGAAATCCATGATCCTGCGCAGGCTTCTGCTCCCCGTCTCCGCGCTGGTCCTCGCCGCTTTGCCGGCTCTGGGCCAGAGCCGCAGCATTGACGTCAATCCCGAAGGCATCAACTTCTCCACCGGCCGTCCCTGGACCCAGACCCTGTTCGGCCAGAAGCCGATCGCCGTGGCTCCGCTGCAGTTGTCCAACAGCCAGCGGGTGATGAGCCTGCTGCGCGGCGGCAAGCTCTACGTCTCCCTCGACGACGCCATCGCCCTGGCGCTCGAAAACAACCTCGACATCGCCATCCAGCGCTACAACCTGCCCATCGCCGACACCGACATACTGCGCGCCAAGGCGGGTTCGACCCCGCGCGGTGTCTCCACCGGCATCGTCAGCGGCACCCCCGGGGGCGGCGGCCCCACCACCGGCGTGGCCGGAGCGGGCGGCGCCAGCGCGGGCGGGACCAGCACCGGAGCCGGCGGCGCCGGCGCCGGCGCGGGCGGCATCGTCACCTCCACCCTGGGCGGCGGCCCCGCCGTCCCCAGCCTCGACCCCACGCTGAACGCCAACTTCAGCCTCGCCGATCAGGTCACACCCCAGGGCAGCACCGTGCTCACCGGCCTGCCCACCATTCAGTCCCACTCCGGCGTCGCCGATTTCAGTTACAACCAGGGCTTCCTCACCGGCGGCACCATGAGCCTCGGCTACAACAACGTGCGCAGCAGCAGCACCAGCACCCGCAACCTGTTCAACCCGCAGTTCTCCTCCGGTCTGGCGTTCTCCTTCTCGCAACCGCTGTTGCAGGGGTTCGGCATCGAGCTCAACAGCCGCAACCTGATCCAGGCCAAGGACAACCGCGAGATTGCCGACATCGCCTTCTCCCAGCAGGTGATGGCCACCGTCGCCCAGGTGGAAGACATTTACTGGAACGTGGTCACCGCCAATGAGGCGGTCAAGGTCGCCCAGGAAGCGGTGGATCTGGCCCAGAAAATCCTCAGTGACACGCAGCGTCAGGTGGAGATCGGCACCATGGCCCCGCTGCAGGTCACCCAGGCGCGCGCCAACCTCGCCACCCAGCAGCAAACCCTCATCGCCGACCAGACCAGCCTGGAATACAACGGCCTGCTGCTCAAAAACGCCATCACCCGCAATCTCGCCGACCCCACATTGGCCGGCGCCGATGTGGTCACCACCGACAAGATCACCCTGCCCGCCAACGAACCCATCCAGCCCGCCAGTGAGCTGGTCAAGCTGGCGCTGCAGTATCGCCCCGAGCTGGCGGAAACGCGCATTAACCTGGCCATCTCGGAGATGAGCCTCAAGGCCACCAAAAACGAGTTGCTGCCGCAGTTGAATCTGGTGGTCGGGTACAACTCCAACTCGCTGCAAGGCAGCTACGGCAGCACCTTCGGCGATGTCTTCGCCGGCAACTACCCCAGCTATTCGGCCGGCATCAACCTGCAGATTCCCATCCGCAACCGCACCGCCCAGGCCGACGTGGCCCGCGCGCAACTGCAATTGCAGCAGTCCTATCTGCAGCAGCAGCAGCAGATCAACAACATCATCATCAGTGTGCAGCAAGCGCAGTTCGCGCTGCAGTCCAGCCGCGCGCAGATTCTCGCCGCCCAGGACGCCGTCACCCTCATTCGTGAAACCCTGGAAGCCGATCAGAAGAAACTGGACCTCGGCGCCACCACGATCACCCAGGTGCTCACCGATCAGAGCAATCTCACCAATGCCGAAAGCGCCCTGGTCACTGCCCAGAGCACCTATATCCAGAACAAGGTGAATGTCGAGCGCCTGACCGGACGCACCCTCGACGCCAATCGCATCTCCGTGCTGGATGCCGAAAACGGCAAGATCACCCAGATGCCGCGCGCCAACAATAATAATTGAGGCCGGTGCGGGCGTCCGTTGCATTGATTGGCGCGGGACCCCGAGTGGCTTCGCCACTCGACCCGCTTGACGCTCGACCGGGCTGGGGGCCCCTTGAGCCCCAGCCCGGTCGGGTCCGCGCCTCTTAGTTTGCCGGGGGCGGGCCGCCACGGCGTGAATTTCGCAGCCTTCCGCGCCGACTTGGCCCACGGTGTCAACGGCGCGGCCCCCGCGTCCGGCGACCTTAGTCGCAGCGTAACGTGGTGACCGGGTCCACCCGTGCCGCCCGCCGCGCCGGAATCACTGCCGCCGCCATTCCCACTCCGATCACCAGCAGCGGCACGCCGATCCACATCCAGAACTCGCCCAGCGCCGCCGCATGTAAAAGATGGTGCAGGCTGTTGCGCAACCACCAGGCGGCCAGCAAGCCCACGGCGGTGCCGGTGAGGATCATGCGCAGCGACTGCCCGACCACCCGGCCCCAAACCTGGGCCGCGCTGGCGCCCAAGGCCATGCGGATGCCGATCTCCTGCCGTCGCTGGGCCACGCTGTGGGCCAGCACGCCGTATAACCCGGCGGTAGCCAGCAACAGCGCCAGCACCGCCATCGCCAGCAGCAGCCGGGTGCGGTAGCGCTCCGGCAGGGTCACGTCGCTCCAGCGTTGGCCCAGGGTGCTCACTTCATACACCGGCACCTGCGGGTTGATCTCCCCGGAAATCCGCCGGATGGCGGGCAACAGGCTCTTCGGATCCCCCTGCGTCCACACCGCCGCGCTCATCTCGCCGCGGTGCGACTGCTCGAGCGGCAGGTAGAGGTCGTCCGCCGCCGTTGTCCCGGGTCCCCGTTGTCCGATATCCGCCGCGATACCCACAATCTGGTAGGGCGCCTTCCTTCCTTCCACTACAATGCCCTGCTCCAGCGCCGGCCGGCCGGGAAACAGCCGCTGCGCCAGATGCGCGCTCACAATGGCCACCCGCGGCCCGTCGGCTTGGTTGTCAGCCGCCACAAATCCCCGCCCTTGCAGCTGAATGCCGGCCGCGGCAAAGTAACCCGGCAGCACGGCGAGCAGGTCGGCCTGCGGCCGTTCATCCTGGGGCAGGGCGAGCTGGGCGGCGTTGTCCGCCGCGCTTACCGCGCCGTGACCCTGGGCCGGCATGTAGGGCAACTCCGAAACCAGCCCCGCCGCCCGCACGCCCGGCAGTTGCTGCAGCCGCTGATTGAGGCGGGCGAAGTAGGGAAAGCCGGCCTCCAATTCCGCCGTGCTGTTGAACAGCAGCGAGACCCGGAAGGTGAGCACATGGTCGGTGCGGTATCCCGGGTTGGTGTGCTGCAGCTGGCGCAGACTTTGCCAAAACAGTCCGGAGGCGATCATCAGCACCACCGTGCTGGCCACCTCCGCCATCACCAGACCATTGGGCATGCGCGATCGCGCCGCCTGCGGTCCCGAGGAGCGGTGCAGGCTCTGCATCGAGGACGGCCGCAACAGCTCCCACGCCGGCGCCAGCCCGAACCACACCGCCGTCAGCAGGGTTACCAGAGCGCTGAAGCCCAGCACCCAACCGTTCAAACGCACCTGGGCCAACTGCGGCAAACTGGCCGGGTGCACACTCCGCACCAGCGGCACCACCAGCCCCGCCAGTCCCCACCCCACCGCCGCCGCCATTCCGGCCAACACCAGCCCTTCCAGCAACAATTGCCCCAGCAAATGTCGCCGGCCGGCGCCCAGACTCGCCTGCAGCGCCATCTCCCGCCGCCGGCCCACCGATTCGCCCAGCAGCAAATTACCCACATTCACACACGCCAGGCACAGCAACAACAAAACCGCGGCCATCATAATTTCCAGCGTCACGGCGATCGGTCCCGCGACCCACTGGTCCAGCGGCTCCAAATGGATGCCGTGATCGCTGTTGGACTTCGGGTAGGCCTGCGCCAGCCGAAGGGAGATGGCGTCCATCTCCTTCTGTGCCCCGCCCAGTGACTGCCCCGGCCCCAGACGGGCAAACGCGCTCAAGAAGCGCCAGCTTCTCACCTGGACCGGGTCGCTGGCCAAGGGCTTGGGCAGCCACAATTCCGTGCCCCGGGGAAAGTCGAAGCCGGCCGGCATCACGCCCACGATGGTGAGCAGGCGATTGTCCAGGTCCAGGTTGCGCCCCAACACGCTGGCATCACCGCCAAAGCGCGTCCTCCACAGTCCTTGGCTTAGAATCGCGGTTTGGGGGATGCTGGGCTCTTCGTCGGCGCGATTGAAGGTCCGCCCCAGCGCGGCAGGCACCCGTAGTGCGGCAAAAAAATCGCCCGACACAATGGCGTAATCCACGTGTTGCGGAGCGCCCTGGCCGACCAGAGTGGCCACATTGGAGAAATAGGCCGCCATTGGCTGCAGGCTGTGCGACTGCGCCCGCAAATCCAGAAAATCAGGGATCGAAAAGCCACTGCCCTGGACGGCGCCGGTGCGCAGGCTGGAAGGTTGCAACCAGACCAACTGCCGCGACTGGTCAAAGGGCAGCGGATTCACCACCAACTGGTTGAAGACGCTGAACATGGCGGTACTGGCGCCCATGGCCAGCCCCAGCGTCACCACCGCCATCAGCATGACCGCCCAGCGCCGCTTCATGCGGCGCAAAGCCCAACCCAAACCCCGCGCCGTTGCTTCGCCTGCCGACCACATCGTAGCTGGCCGATTAGTGTACCTGATTCCGCCCGCCTTATCCAATCTGGGTTCTGAGTTACTGGAGGGCTTGCCCATCTACCTACTGCGAGATTAGATTTACCGTCAGTGGCACGGTGGCGCTCAGTCCGCTCACCACGGCTGTCACCTGCAGGTTATAAGTGTTGACCACCGGCGCCCGGGCGGGCGGCGGGGGCGGCCCGGCCCCGCCGCCGCATCCCGCCGCCAGCAGGCACACCGCCATCACCCACCGCCAGCGCTTGCCACGGCACTTCATCTCCGCCAGCAGCCAGGCACCGGCCGCCAGCAGCAGCCCCAGCCCGCCCGCCGGGCCCTGACTGCTTTGCGCGGCGAGCAGTGAAAATTGCACCGTGGCGGGGACGCCGGAAGCCGCCAGATTTGCCGGCGAAGGCTGGAACACCGGCGTCAGGCCGGCGGGCAGGCCGGCCACCGTCAGCGCCACCCCGCCGCTCAGTCCGTTCACCGACGTCAACTGCAGTGGCATCGGGGTGCTGCTTTGCCCGGCGTTGACGTTCACGCTGAGCGTACCGGGAGCCAGGGTGAATGCCTGCAGCTTCAGGTTCGCGCTCGCCTGGTGCGCGCTGTCGGCGGCGATGACCACGGTCATCTCCGGCTGGTTGCCGCTGGCCGACACGGTAACCTGCGCCGTCTGCCCCGGACTCAACATTGCGGGCGCAATCCTGCACCCGCCGGATGGCTGTACGCAGGTCAGGGGTACCGGCGCCGTATAGCCTCCGCTGGGGTTCAGGGTGGCCAGCAACGTGCCGGACTGGCCGGGCGCGATGGCCGCCGCGGGAGGGGTGAGCACGAGCGCATAGTCGGGCGCGGGCAAGGCGGTTTCCTGCCAACTCACGCTTGCAGCACCCGCCGTACTAGCGGTCAGAGTCACTGTCGAGACGGTGTTCGGCAGCCGCAGGTTGGCGCTGGCGGTGCCGTCGGCGCCGGTGGTCAGCACCGCAGAGCTGAAGTTGCCGCCGCTCAGGTTGACGACAGCACCCGGCACCGGATTGGCCCAGCCATCCGTGGCCAGCAGCACAATCGGCGCCGACAACAGGGTGCCCATCGCCTGTTGCTGGTTTTGACCGGAAACCACCTGCAACCGGCTGGTCGCCGCCGCATTCACTTGCAGCGCCATCTGCGCCGTGGCGCTTCCATATTGCGCCTCGACGCTCCAGCTCCCCGCCTGCAGCGGAGTGAACGTCAGGCTATAGTCGGTCTGCGACCAGTCTTGAAATTGACTCTGGCTGGCGGAAAAGTTCACCCCGCTGCCGCTGGTCACGGGCTGCCCCAGCGCGTTCACGGTGGCGGTGATGGTCACCGGGGTTCCGGCCGTAATTGTCGTGGTGGCGGCGCTGAGCGTCACCGTTTCCTGCGCCGAGGAGAAATCCGCCGTCCACCAGCCTCGCCCCAGCGTGGCGGCCCACAACTGTTCCCCGCCATCGAACGCCAATCCGGTGATGGGCGCTTGCGTCAGCCCCCCACTGATCTCGTTCCAGGTCAGCCCGCCATCAACGCTGGCCTCCACCGTCGCGCCGGCCGCCACCGCCACCAGATTCGAATCCGTCCCTGCCACCGCGATCGCGGTGACCGGCTGTGCCGTGGTCAGATTGGCTTGCCAGGTGGTCCCCCCGTCGTGGCTGAGGTAGAGCGTGTCTCCCACCGATGCCCACACTGCGGCAGAACCCGCCGCCAGCGCCGCCACCCTCCCGCTGCCCAGCGTGTGCGCCACGCCGCTGGGATCCACCACCTGACCTCCTGTCGTACCCAGCCAGAAGCCGGAACTGCCCGCCGCCAGGCTGGAGTAACTGCCACTCGCGGCCGTCCAGTGGCTGCCACCGTCGGCGGTGCAGGTCAACCCACCATCGGCGGCGCGCAGAGCGCACACCTCCGCCGCCGCAGCCGCCAGCGCGGCGTACTCGCCACCCGCCGTCGCCGGCCAACCCAGAATTCCGCCGCCATCCACCGCCCCCAAAACCACTGAGGTAGAGTGGGTGGCCGCCAAGAGGGAAACATTCGCCAACCCCGCATTCATGCTGATCGCGGTTGTTCCTCCCCCGGCTTGCCACACCCCCTGATCGCTTCCCACCCAGGCGGCTCCATTCCCCAGCGCCGCCAGCGCATGCACCGTGCCGTTCACCGCATCGGTGCTCCAATGACCGCCCGCGTCACTCGATTCGGCAACTTCCTGTCCTCCCACCCATATTTCTCCGGTGCTGGATTCGGCCAGCGCCAAACCGCGCGCGTTGGCCACCAGCGGCGGCGCCGGCAGGCCGGTCACTGCTCCGGAAGCGGCAATCTGCCACACGCTGACCGCCCCCGTCGGCCCCGCCAAGGCCAGCAGAAAGCCACCGCCGCCGGCCGCCACCGCCGTGCCGCGCACCCAACCCGCGGGCAGCGATGCCGACGCAACGGGAACCCAGGCTCCCCCGCCCACCGACCATTCCACACTTGCGCTCCCCACCGCCAGCAGACTCGTTCCCGAACGCGCGACGTCCCACACGCCTCCACCCAAGCTCAGCGTCCACGTGGCGCCCCCGTCGTCGCTTTCATAAAGCCCCGGCTGTGCGCCCGGGCCGGAATCAGAGGCGGCGACCGCCGCGGCCAGAATCTGTTGCGGATTGTTGGGATTCAGCAACACCCGGCTGACGGCCATTCCGCCCAGGGCGGCGCCGGCCAGACGGTTCCAACTCTGGCCGCCGTCGCTGCTGACTTCGAGGCCCACCCCGCCCCAGGTGCGCGCGCCGTGCAGGTCGCCAGTGCCGGCCACAATCGTCCCCTGGGAACTGACCGCCAGCGCGCTCACCGGCACCCCATCACTCAGCGCAGTCCAACTCTGATTGCTCAACTGCCAGACACCGCCGGCGCCTCCCGCCAGCAGTGTTGGCGCCCCGCTCCCGCCGCCCACCACCAGGGCTTCCATGGGACCGGCCCCCATGGGGCCCGCCGGCACCCAAACGGGGGCTTGCGCGACCATCGCCAGTGGTAGCGTAACCAGAAAGACGCCGATGCAACCCCACCTCGGCACCTAACCAGAATGGGAAGGCGGGCGGCGCAGGGCTACACCCCAATCGGGGGCAATATTTCCGCCTTTAGGAACGGCCGCGAATCAGCGACAGGAATTCGCTGCGGGTTTCGGCGCAGGTACGGAAGGTCCCCAGCATGTGGCTGGTCACGGCGGAAGAATGCTGTTTTTCCACTCCGCGCATCATCATGCACAAATGTTGCGCTTCCACCACGACGCCCACCCCTTCCGGCTTGATCCACTCCTGAATCGTCTCCGCGATCTGGGTGGTCAGCCGCTCCTGCACTTGCAGGCGGCGCGCAAACGCATCCACCAGGCGCGGAATCTTGCTCAACCCCAGCACTTTTCCCTTGGGTAGGTAAGCCACATGGCAACGGCCGAAGAAGGGCAGCAGATGGTGCTCGCAAAGGCTGAAAACCTCGATGTCGCGCACGATCACCATTTCGTCGTAGTCCACGGTGAACAGAGCGCTAGTCAGCAGTGCCTGCAGGTCACATTGGTAGCCGCTGGTCAGGAACTCCATCGCCTTGAAGTAACGTTCCGGCGTGTTTCTGAGGCCTTCGCGCTCCGGGTCTTCGCCCAGCCTGGCCAGCAGCGAGCGCACCAGCTCCTGGCTGCTGATCACATCCATTTCCGTACCCATACAGCTATTGTATTCTGGGACTTGCGGCATCCCTTTACACTTGCCCTGTTCCTACTGCTGTCGCTGGCGGGCTGCACCCGACGCGCCACGGTGGGCCACTCCGTTCCTGACTTCCGTCTGCGGCTGCTCAACGGGCGTGAAGTTTCCCTGGCCAGCTACCGCGGGCATGTGCTGATCCTGAACTTCTGGGCCAGCTTTTGTGTCCCCTGCGTTCAGGAAACGCCCGCCCTCAACGCCCTGGCGGAAAAGTTCCCCGCCGGTCAGGCGGTGGTTCTGGGCGTCTCCATTGACCAGGACCCGGTGGCGTATCAGACCTTTCTGAGCCGCTACCACATCAGCTTTCCCACCGCTCTCGATCCCAGCCAGGATGTCATGCATCGCTTCGGCACCCAACTGATTCCGGAGACCTACATCATCGGCCCGGACGGGCGTCTGGACCGCAAGCTGGTGAGCGTGGCCGACTGGAACTCCCCCGCCATGGTCGCCTACATCCGCTCGCTGCTGCCCGCTACTTTCGGGAATGGCGGGGTTGGGGCCACGGGCCCCCAGCCCCGCGTCCCCGGCGGTTCGTAGAAAGCGGGATGTCGGCGTAGCCGACAGGGGCCCGCGCCAATTAGCGGTAGCGGACGCGGCTCTCGGGGGTTTCCGGCTCCTTGGCCACCACGGTGATTCCGGCTTCGTCACAGTGGTAGCCATGCAGAAGATCCGCTTCGCGATCGAATCCGACCGTCGCTCCCGGGCTGATGTGGACGTTCTTGTCCACGATGGCGCGATGCAGCCGCGCGCCGCGCCCGATCACCACGTTGTCCATGATCACCGACTCGGTCACCACGGCACGTTCATCCACCACGACGTTGTGACCCAGCACCGAATCTTTGACGAAGCCGCCCGCCAGAATGCACCCGCCGCAAATCAGCGACTGCAGCGCCGTTCCCCGCCGGCTCTCATCGTCGAAGACAAACTTGGCCGGCGGCTGATTGAAATTGGCGCTCATGATCGGCCACGACCAGTTGAACAGGTTCAACTCCGGCGTCACGCTGCGCAAATCCATGTTGGCCTCGAAGTAGGCGGGGATGCTGCCCACATCGCGCCAATAGGGCCTCTCCAGACCGAAGCCGTGGTACACCGGCAGCCGGTTGCTGTGAAAATCGTAGGCCATCACCCGCCGGCTGGCGGCCATGAGCGGCAGAATCGAACGCCCAAAGTCGTGATCGCCGGCCTGACGGGCATCGTCACGGAGGACCTGCACCAGCACGCGGGTGTCGAAGATGTAGTTGCCCATCGAGGCCCAGACGTACTCCGGCCGCTCCGACATGCGCGGCGCGTCCTCCGGCGCGGGCTTTTCGATAAAGCCGCGAATGCGGCCGTTGGCGTCGCAATCGGCCACGCCCACCTGTCCCGCCTCCTCCACCGGCAGGGGCATGCACGCCACCGTGGCCTCGGCGCTGTGCTCGAAGTGAAAATCCACCATCTGGCCGATGTTCATCTTGTAGATGTGGTCAGCGCCGAACACCGCGACCGCATCGGCGCCGTACTCTTCGATCAGATTCAGGTTCTGGTAGATGGCATCGGCGGTGCCGCGGTACCAGGCATCGCCCAACTGCATCTGCGCCGGCACCACGGTGGCAAAGCTGTCCAGCCCACCAGCGACAAACCACCACGCCCGCTGGATGTGGCTGATCAGCGACTGGGCTTTGTACTGCGTCAGGATATAAATGGCGCTGATGCCGGAGTTCACCAGGTTGCTGAGCACGAAATCCACGATGCGGTAGCGGCCGCCAAACGGCACCGAGGGTTTGGAACGGTAACGGGTGAGGGGCTGCAGGCGTTCTCCGCGGCCACCGGCCAGCACCAGCGCCAGCACACGGTGTGGATGGGAACGCGGCATTAGCCGGATTGTATCAGGTCGAGAAACCAGCGGTGTACGTACGACTGCGAGGAGAGCTCGGGATGAAAGCTGGCGGCGATCAGATTCCCCTGCCGCACCAGCACCGCTTCCCCACTCTCCTCGGCCACCACCTCGACCTGCGGACCCAGTTCGACAAACCGCGGCGCGCGAATCAATACCGCTTCCAGCTCGCGGGTTCCCAAGCCGGCCTGAAATTGCGGCGACACCCGCGCGCTGCGGATGGAACTCTCCAACTGGCGTCCATAGCCGTTGCGAATGACGGTCAGGTCGAGCAGCCCCAGCGAGGCCTGCTCGGGCTGCCGCACCCGTTGCGCCAGCAGAATCGCGCCGGCGCAGGTGGCGAGCACGGGATGGGTGCGGGCAAACTCGCGCAAGGGCGCGGTGAAGCCCTCCTGGGCCAGCAACTTCAGCATGGTGGTGCTCTCTCCGCCCGGCAGCACCAGTCCCGGCAGCCCCTCGAGGTCAGCGGCGCGGCGTACCCATCGCGCCTCCGCCCCCAGAACGGCCAGGGCGGCGCCATGAGCGGCGAAGTCGCCTTGCAGCGCCAGCACGCCTACTTGCATCGCGGCCGGGCCTACCAGCCCCGCGTCTGCAGTTGTTCCTCGGCGGGGATGGCGGCGGCGTTGATGCCGCGCATCGCCTCGCCCAGCTCTTCCGAAACCTGCAGCAGAACCTTGGGGTCGCGGAAGTGCGTGGCCGCCTGCACAATGGCCCGCGCCCGGGTGGCGGGATCCTCCGACTTGAAGATGCCCGAGCCGACAAACACCGCCTCGGCGCCCAGCTGCATCACCAGCGCCGCGTCGGCGGGGGTGGCGATGCCGCCGGCGGAGAAATTGGGCACCGGCAGCCTGCCCGTCCCCGCCACCAGGCGCACCAGCTCGACCGGCGCGGCCAGCTCCTTGGCCCGCGCGTAGAGTTCTTCCTCGCCCATCACCGTCAACTGCTTCATTTCCAGAACGATGGTGCGCATGTGCCGCACGGCGTGGACCACGTCGCCGGTTCCCGCTTCGCCCTTGGTGCGGATCATCGCCGCCCCCTCGCCGATGCGCCGCAGCGCCTCGCCGAGGTTGCGCGCCCCACAGACGAACGGCACCCGGAAGGCGTGCTTGTCCACGTGATGCACTTCATCCGCCGGGGTGAGCACTTCACTCTCGTCAATGTAATCCACGCCCAGCGCCTCGAGAATCTGCGCCTCGACGAAGTGGCCGATGCGGCACTTGGCCATCACCGGGATGGAGACCGACTGCATGATCTCGCGGATCTTGCGGATGGCGGCCATGCGCGCCACGCCGCCTTCCTTGCGGATGTCCGACGGCACCCGCTCCAGCGCCATCACCGCCGTGGCCCCCGCCTCCTCGGCAATGCGCGCCTGGGCGGCGTCGGTGACGTCCATGATCACCCCGCCCTTGAGCATCTCGGCCAGTCCGGTCTTCAATCGCAAACCTGTGGTTTCCATGGCTACTCCGTCAGAAAAAACACCAGCGAAACTTCCGTTTTCATCTTCTTCGCCGCCGCCTGGGCCTCGGACAGCGTCTCGGCGTAGCGGCCTTCCCGCTTGGCGCGATTGCGGCTGGGGTGGTCATCATAGGCCGGCCCCACGATGGGCAACTGGTGGGGATCCTTGGTCTTCCATTCGTAGGCCTGGCGCCCGGCGGTGATCGCCGCCTGCGCCGCCGCCGGCTCCAGCTTCTCTATAAACATAGGATATACCCTCAATAAATCTCGAACTGTCCCTGGTGCACCTGCGGATCGGGCCGCACCGAGATACCCTTGCCGGCGGTGTCCTCCATCTCGCGCAGCCGCTGCGCGCCCTGCGCCTTCAGCACCTTGGCCACCTCCGGGTTCACCCGCAACACGAGGTCGTCGCGCTCGATCGAGGGCGCCAGCTTCTTCACCTCGGAATAGATTTCATTGCACACCGTCACCGGGGATTTCACCAGCCCCACGCCTTCGCAGTAGGGGCAGGGGCTGCCCAGGGTGCGCTCCAGCGACTGTTTGACCCGTTTGCGGGTCAGGGCCACCAGTCCGAAATCGTTGAAGGCCAGCACCTTGGAGGGAGCGCGGTCGGCGCGCATCGCCTCGTCCAGCGCCTGCATCACCTTCTGCCGGTTGCGCTTCTCATCCATGTCAATGAAGTCGATGACAATGATGCCCCCCAGGTCGCGCAGCCGGATCTGGCGCACGATCTCGCGGATGGCCTCCACATTGGTCTTGACGATGGTGTCCTCCAGCCGGCTGGAGCGGCCCACGTACTTGCCGGTGTTCACGTCAATCGCCACCAGCGCCTCGGTCTGGTTGAGCACGATGTAGCCGCCGCTCTTCAGCCACACTTTGCTCTGCAGCGCCTTGTTGATCTCGGCCTGCAAGCCGGCATGCTCGAACAGCGGTTCATCGCGGGTGTACAGCCGTACCCGGTCGGTGAGGTGGGGCATGAAGTAGCTGACGAACTTCACCACCCGCTGATATTGCTCGTCGGTGTCCACCCAGATGTGGGTGAAGTCGTTGGACAACTGATCGCGCAGGGTGCGCTCCACCAGGTCCAGGTCATGGTGCAGCAGCGCCGGCGAGCGCACCTGCTCAAACTGCTGCCGCAGATCGTTCCACTGGCTGGCCAGCAGCCGGATATCGGCCTTGAGCTCGTCATCGCCCGCCGCCGCCGCCGCGGTGCGCACGATGAAGCCGCCGGGCAGGTCCTGGGTATTCTCGAGAATGAAGCGCTTCAGCCGCGCCCGTTCCTCATCCGAGCCGATCTTGCGCGACACCCCGATGTGATGCACGGTGGGCATGTAGACCAGAAAGCGGCCGGGCAGCGCCAGATGGCTGGTGATCCGCGCCCCTTTTTTGCCGAGCGGCTCCTTGGCGATCTGGATGAGAATCTCCTGCCCCTCATGCAGCAGGTCGCCGATCAGCCGGCTGGACTCGTTCTTGCCCTCGCGTTGCTGCGGCTCACGCGCCGCCGGCGCCGGGGGCGCCGCCGGGGCACTCGCCCCCGCCGTCTCCGGGCCCCGTTCCGCCCCTCCACGCCGCCGGCGGCGATGACGCCCGCGGCCGCGGCCCCCTTCTCCCTCGCCCGGGCGCGCCGGTGCTTGCAGCCGCGCTTCGGATTCCGGCGCGCGCAGGGACGCGCTGGCGCTCTCCTCGCTGTCGGTTTCCCCGGTTCCCTCCCCGGCCGCGGACCACGCCTCGCCGGCGGGATCTTCCGCCTCCTCTGCCGCCTCCTCCACGCCGCTGCCTTCCGCCCACGCCTGCACTTCTTCCCGCTCCTCGGCCGCCAGCGCCTCCGCGGCGGGATCGAGTTCGACCTCTTCCGTGGCTTCCACCGGCGGCGCAACCCGGTACTTGGCCAGCGACTCGCCCGGCAGGACAAATGCCGCTGGCGCGGCCGCCGCGGGTGCGGCCCGGCGCGGCTCGGCGGCCGGCCGCCGTTCATCCCGCGCCGGACGGGGCGCGACTACCGGCGCTTCCCGCCGCGGCGGCGCCGCCGGCGCGGCCGCGTGCCGATACTTGGCCAGCGACTCGCCGGGCAGCACAAACGCCTGCGCCGTGGGGAGTGCCTCGGCCGGTGGCGTGCCCGCCGGCTCCTCCGCCTCGACTTCGGTCCCGGCGAAGGCGACCGGCTCGGTCTCCTCGCCCGCCGCCTCGACGTCCTGACTCAGCCCCTCGGTGTCCCCCGCCTGCGGGCGGGCAAACTTTTCATCCGGGATCGAACTCCGCCCCCGCCGCCCGCGGTTGCGTCCGCCGCGCCGCCCCCGCCGCCCCTCATCGCCCCCCGGGCCGGGCGCCGGGGCCGGGGCCGCGACTACGGCCTCGCCGCCCGCCGCCGGCCGCTCCAGATGCTGGGCCACCGCGGTTTCGACTTCGCTCACCACCCGGTCGTACTCCTCGCTGTCTTCGAAGAAGTCCGACACGTACAAAAAGGCGTCGCGTTCCAGACCGATGTCCACAAAGGCCGATTGCATGCCCGGCAACACCCGCGTCACGCGCCCCTTGTAGATGGATCCGGCGAGCGAGTATTCCTTCTCGCGCTCGTAATAGACTTCGGCGACCTCGCCGTCTTCGGTTAATGCCAGCCGCGTTTCATGCGGCGTGGACGATACGTACAATTCCTTGTTCATGCACCCTCTCAGCGGCTCCCGCCGCCGGTTGCGGCCTCGCTGCCTGGCCCGGGGCCGGCGCGCTGCCTGGATAAATCGTTAACAAATGCGGCTCAGTTCACAAACCGCGCCATGCGGATGTTCATCACCATCCCGGCGGCGGCGAACATGAACAGCAAGGAAGATCCTCCCGAACTCATCAACGGCAGCGGGATGCCGGTCACCGGCGCCAGGCCCACCACCATGCCCACGTTGATCAGAACGTGAAACGCCAAAATGGCCACCACGCCCATCACCACCATTCCCGCGCTTCGGTCCGGCGCCAGGCGGGCATTGTGCACCAGCCGCAGCAACAGCAGCAGGTACAACCCCAGCAGCATCAGCGCGCCGGCAAAACCGTACTCCTCGGCAAAGGCGGCGAATATAAAATCGGTATGCGGAACGGGTAAAAACTTGCCCCGCGTCTGCGAACCCTGGGCCATACCCTGGCCCCAAAAACCTCCCGCGCCCACGGCAATCTTGGACTGCAAAACCTGATAACCGCTGCCCAGCGGGTCGGCTTGCGGTTCCATGAACCCGACAATGCGACCCTTCTGGTAGGGGTGGAGGAAGTGCCAGGCCACCGGCAGCATGAGCAGTCCTGCCAGGGCGAGCGTTCCGAACTGCCGCCAGCGCAATCCGCCCAGCAGCAGGCCCACCACCGCCACGGGTATGTAAGTCAAGGCCGTGCCCAGGTCGGGCTCCAGCAGCACCAAAGCCGCTGGTACACCCACCAGCGCCCCCAGCCGTAGCACATCTTTCCAGGCCATGCTGGGCCGCGCCGACCCACAGTACCGCGCAACCACTACAATTATAACGAGCTTGACGAATTCTGACACCTGCAAGTGCGAACCCGCCACCGGGATCCAGCGCCGGGAGTGAAAGATCGCCCGCCCCAGCACCAGCACCCCGGCCAGCGCCGCCACGGAAACCACGTACAGCCAGGGGCTGGCTTCGAGGATCAGCTTGTAATCCACCCGGCTCAACACCAGCAGCAAGCCGATCCCGGCGGCCAGAAAATAGACCTGCTTCACCCACACCGGCGCGAACTTGGTGGCGATGGTGGCGCTATGAATCTCCACCACCCCGATCACCGAGATCAGGATCATCAAACCGAACAGCACCCAGTCGAGGTCCCGCCAGCGCATTACTGATCCTGGGCCGCCGCCGGCGGCGGCGCCGCCTGGGTCCGCCAGTAGGCCTGCACCACGCGCGCGGCGATCTGCGCGGCATTCGACCCCATGGCGCCGCGCTCAAACAGCACGCACACCGCGATCTGCGGGTTCTCCACCGGCGACAAGCCCACGAACCAGGCGTTGTCCACGAACCGGCTGTGGGAACCGCTGATGTTTTTCAACGCTTCGTTGGAAATGGTCTGCGCGGTACCCGTCTTGCCGCCGAAATCCACCCCCTGCAGGTGGGCGCTGGCCGCCGTTCCCCCGTCGTTCACCACGCCACGCATGCCCGCCACGATGGTGGACACGGTGGCCGGCGCAATGGGAAAGCGGAAACCTTCGGTGTGGGCGGCATCGGCGTCCACATGCGGCACGGGAAAGTTCCCTCCCGAGGCGATTCCGCCCGCCAGCCGCGCCAGTTGCACCGGCGTCACCGTCAGCGCTCCCTGCCCGATGGAGACGTCAATCGTCTCGCCGCGGTACCAGGTCTGGTGGAAATGCGCCTCCTTCCACGCCGGAGACGGCACCAGTCCCTTGGCCTCGTCCGGCAGATCCATGCCGGTGCGCCGCCCCAAGCCCAGCCCCTGCGCGTACTGATCAATCAGGTTGATCCCCATCTGGCTGCCCAGGGTGTAGAAATAGACGTCGCAGGACTTGGTGATCGCATGCTGAATGTTCAGCAAGCCGTGCTTTTCGCCGTGGAAGCAGTGGTAGATGTGACCGTAATAGTCAAACGTTCCTTCGCAATCCACCTGCAGCTTTTCGGCGATGTCCTGTTGCAGTCCGGCCACCGACATCACCAGCTTGAACACCGATCCGGGCGCCAACTGCGCCTGGATGGCCTTGTCCAGCAGCGGGTGCTCGGGATCGTTTACCCACTGCTGCCACTGATCGCTGCTCAACCCCTGCACGAAGAGGTTGGGATCGAACGTCGGCCGGCTGACCAGCGCCAGCACTCCGCCGGTGCGCGGGTCGAGCGCGATCACCGCCCCCGGCCGGTCACCGATCGCCTCTTCCGCCGCCATCTGCACATCATCATCCAGGGTCAGGTGCAGGTCATGACCCGGCACCGGCGGCGTATCGGAGAGCGTCCCCACCACGTGCCCGCGGCTGTCCACCATCACCCGCCGCTCGCCGTCGCGTCCCATCAACTGACGGTTGTAATAGGCCTCCAGCCCCGACTTCCCCACCACCGTTCCCGGACTCAGGTCGCGCGCCGTCAACTGCCGCGCGCTGGCCTCGCCCACATAACCGATCAGGTTGGCGGCAAACCCATTCTTGGGATACAGCCGCCGGCTGGCCATCACCGTCTCCAACTCCGGGTACTGATCGCGATGGGCGGCGATGAACGCTTCATCCGCCACCGTGATGTCCTCTTTGATGGGGATGGCCTGAAACACCGGCGCACCACTATAGTTGGCCATCAGCGTCCGCAGATCGTCCGGGTTCAGAAACAGCCCCTGGGCGATCGCCGCCAGGTCCTTGCGCCACCCCGGATTGCTGTCGCGCTGCAGATAGGCGGTAAAGGAAGGATAGTTGTCCACCAGCAGCCGCCCGCGCCGATCAAAGATGCGCCCTCGCGGCGCCGGGATGGGTTCGGTGCGTATGCGGTTCTGCTGCGCCAGGGTGGAATACTTCGCGGCTTGCAGGATTTGCAACTGCCACAATCCGAACGCCAGACCGAGAAAGCCCACCACGATCAGGACCTCCACCAGGCGTATGCGCCGGGCGGGCAATTTGTCGTTACGGTCCAGAATCTCCATCAGCGCCAGACTTGGGAAAAGTCTACATCCAGTGCCGAAAACGGTCGAGTCCATGGAAGAGGACGACCGCCGCCAGACCATTGACCAGTGCGGCCACCGCCATGACCCCGCCCCGCCAGGCTACCGGCGTGCCCACCAGAAAGCGTTCAAAGAGGTAGATCAGGCTGCGGTTGAACTCAAAGCAGGCGAAGACCACCAGCAACCGCATACCGGGATGATCGGCGTCCATCCGCGCCCCCAGCATCGCATCCACATAGCCAATGATCGTTTTCGCAATGCCGTTGATGCCCAGCGCCAGGTGCGACAAGCTGTCCTGCGCCAACCCCAGCACCGCCCCCATCAGGCTCGACGGCCCCGCGCGCCGGTTGGTCGTGGCCCAATAAACGACCGCCAGCAGAGGCAGATCCAGGTACACCGCCGCATGCACCAGCACCGGCAGATAGGCCTGCAAGACCAGCGCCAGCACGCACAACAGCGGGAAAAACAGGGGTGGAAACCGGAAAACTGTGGCTTCGGCGCGCGAAGTGCTGAAGATCTGCGGCACTGCAGCCTTATTGTAGCTGCTTCTCCGCCCCGCCTATAGCGGCAGAACCGTAATGGATACGGTTCGGGCTTCCGCCTGGCGCATGACCGGCGTCCAATCCCGGCTGCGGACGTACAGACTGATCAGGAACACGCCCAAGCAGGCTAAAACCCACATCGCCATGCGCCAGGAAGTCATCTGTTTGTCCGTTGTATTGGGGGACCGGCGGCGTCCCATGACGCCGCCGGTAGACGGGAACCGGTCAGAGTTTTCCGCCTTTGTCCTGTAGAACGCCTGTGGTGGAAACTCTTGCAAGATAATTTGCAAGTTTTGGCGACCTTCGGCGCTCTAATAGTTGGAAAGCGGTAATTTCTCCCCATGGCCCGCCCCCAGCCAGCTTCGACCGAGAGCCGCCCGGCGGCGGATTTCGGCATCCCTGCGCTCCAGGCCGAACAATGGCTGCAGGCCATCGACGCCCGCCATCTCCCGCCCTCTACCAGTGCCCGCGACCGCCGCCGCTTCCGCAGCCAACTGCACCTGAACGATCTCATGCTGGCCCGGGCCTGCGCATTGGGACGGGACGCCGCCTGGGAAACCCTGTGGACCACCTACCAGCCCCGGCTGCGCGCCGCCGCCCTGCGCCTCACCCGCGATAGCGAGAGCGCCCGCGAGCTGGCCGACAACCTGCTCGGCGATCTTTTTGGCTTGCGCGGCGGTTCGGCCGAACAATCGAAGCTTTGGTCCTATCACGGCCTGGGCAGTCTCGATGCCTGGCTGTGCACCCTGCTGGCGCAGTCGCACATCAACCAGTGGCGCCGTCACCGGCGCCAGGTTTCACTCGACGCCGGCCTGGAGGACTCCGGCAGCCTGTGCGCCCTGCTGGTCCCGCCCAATCAGGAGGCGGCCGCCGCCGCCGCTGAATTTCGTCCCCTCGCCGCCGCCGTCGCCGCCGCCCTGGTGGCTCTCGCCCCCGATGTGCGCCTGCTGCTGAGCCTCTACTTTGTCGATGGCCATACCCTCAACCAGATCGCCGGTCTGCTGCGCGTGCATGAGTCCACCATCAGCCGACGCCTGACGCGGCAACTGCAGCGCCTGCGCCGCGAAGTTCGCCGCCAACTCGAACATCAGGGCCTGCGTCCGGCCGTCCGCGACGCCGTCCTGCGTAATGCCGCCAGCCTCGAACCCGGCTGGCTCCATGTGGACGTAAGCTCCGCCTTGCGCCCCTCCGCCGCACCCCGCAACGCTCATGGCGCCTGAACTTCATCCCGAGGCCAACCTGCTGAGTGCCTGGCTGGAGGGCAACCTGAGCCGCCGCTCCGCCGCCCGCGTCACCGCGCATCTCGGTGCCTGTGGCGAGTGCCGTCGTCTCGCCGCTTGTGCCGGCATGCTGGTCCGGGAAAATATGGTCCCATCGCGACGCGCCTTCGGCGCCTGGCGCCCGCGCTTCGCCTTGGCCGCCGCCACGGTGCTGGTGGCGGGTGCAGCTTGGTCGCTGGGCCGCCGTCCCACCGTCCCGGTGTACGCCCCGGTGGCCACCTCCCGGCCCATCCTCACCCCCGCACCCGTCCGCGTGGCTACTCCCCGGCCCCGGCCGCTCGTCCACCGCACCGCCCTGGTTTCCCGGCCAGCAAAACCGGTTAGGGTTATTGCTCTGCCGCCGCCGCCCGATCTTCTCCCGACGCTCGACGCGGTGGCGGCCATCCACTTCACTCCCGCCAACGCCGGTTTCTCCGACCAGCCGGCGCAGTTCGGCGCTCAACAGGCGCTGGCGGCCTGGGGCGGGGCAACGCAAAGCTTGCCGGTGGCGCCGCAACCGGCGCTCGCCGCGCGCCTCAGCTACGCCGGGGATGAGCCCCTGGACTTCAGCCAAGCCACGGTGGATACCGGTTTGAACCCCTGGGGCCTGGGCTGGGCCGGTGCTTCCACCGCCAACGCCGCTCCCTTGCGCATCGCCGGCATCGCCATGCACGTCCAAGCCGCCGATGCCGGCTCCCTGTGGGCGGCCTCCCGCACCGACCAGGTGTACACGTCGAACGATCATGGCGTGCACTGGCGCCCGGTGGTGCTGCCGGGCGCGAGCCAGTCTCCCGCCGCGGTGGCCAGCATCAGCTTCCAGAACCAGCGTGAGGGCGTTATCCGCGACCGCGCCGGCGCGACCTGGCTTACGCACGACGCTGGTGCATCCTGGGTTCGTCGTTAGCCCGCCAGCGCCGCGGCTCTCCCCCGACTCGCGTGCGCATTTTCCACGCCGCCGCTCCCCCCGCCGCCAGGCTTCCCGCCACCACCGCCCATCCCCATCCCGCCGGACGGTGCATGGCCAGCCACAGCTCGCGGCTCGTCCCCCGCGCCCGCTCGTCAAACGATCCGTGCGCGCCGCGGTCTTCATCGACCGGCCGCCACAGATTGTCCGCCCGCTGCGGGTCCTCCGCCTCCGCGGTCTGCTGCGCCTTGAAGCCGGTCCGCCCCAGGTAATAGTCCAGCCAGAACGCCGCCAGCTTGTCCCCCTCCACCGCCTTCACGGTCGAGCCGCCCACCAGCATCTGCCGCCGCGGATGGCGGATGGCAAAGGCAATCGCCTCCGCCGCCACCTCCGGCTGATAGATCGGCGGCACCGGCTGCGCCCGGTGCGGCAGCCGGCTCTTCACCCACCCGAACTGGGGCGTGTTCATGCCCGGCATCTGCACCATGGTGATGCGCACCCGGCTGCGGTCGTGGATCAGCTCACAGCGCAGCGATTCGGTAAACCCCTGGATGGCGTGCTTGGCGCCGCAGTAGGCGGCCTGTAGCGGAATGCCGCGATAGGCCAGCGCCGATCCCACCTGCACAATCACGCCGGCATCGCGCGGCAGCATGCGCCGCAGCGCCGCCATCGTCCCGTATACCTGCCCCAGGTAGGTCACCTCCGTCACCCGGCGCACTTCTTCCGGCTGCAGCTCCCGCACCGGCGAAAACACCGAGGTCATGGCGTTGTTGATCCACACATCCGGCGGACCAAACCGCTCCTCCACCGCCTGCGCCGCCGCCTCCACCTGCGCCGCATCCGCCACATCGGTGGCCAGCGCCAGGGCCTCTCCGCCTTTGGCCTCGACTTCGGCCCGCGTCGCCTCCAGTCCCGCCGCTCCGCGCGCCAGCAACCCCAGGCAGACTCCGGGCTTCGCCAGCCGCCGCGCGGTGGCGCGCCCCACCCCCGCCGTCGCACCCGTCAACACCACTACGGTTCGCTTCGCCATCCCGGTTGGGATGCCGCCGGCCAAGTTCCAGACTAGCGTTCTAAAAACGCCGTCAACAGCGCCCACGCCTGGCGCGCCGACTCCGGCTCGTAGCTCTCCCGCTGATCGCAGAAAAATCCGTGGCCGGCCTGGGAAAACGTGCACTCGACAAAAGCCTTGCCGTTTTCCCTGAGCTTCCCCACGAACTCCGCCCGCTGCTGGGGCGGAATGTGCGTGTCGCGATCTCCCCATACCAGCAGCAAGGGCGCACCAATTTCGGCCACCGTGTCGCCCAGACTGGTCAGATTGCCGCCATAAAAGGACGCGGCGGCGCGCAGCGGAAGCACTTGGGCCGCCCGCACCGCGACCCGTCCGCCCATGCAGAATCCCGCCGCCACCGTTTCCGTGATGCCGTGACCGGTTAGCCAATCATGCGCGGCATGGAGGTCCGCCACCAGGCCCTCCAGCTTCACCGCGTTCGTATGCGGCAGCGATTTACGAAAGTCGCTGTAATCACCCTCGAACCGGGGAGCCGTGCGATGGAACAGGTCGGGGGCTATGGCCGTGTACCCCAGCCCCGCGAACCGCTCCGCCACATCTCGAATGTGCGCATTGACGCCGAAGGCTTCCTGCAGCACCAGCACCCCGCGTCCGCCCGCCTTCTCCGGCTGCACTGTGTAGGCCGCCATGCTGGTTCCGTCAGCTACCGCCAACTCACGCCATGTGCTCGTCATGATCAAGCATATTGCCACTTCCTTCTCTGCCCTGCTTGGCATACGATGGTTGGCTGGGTGGATAAACGTCTTTAGGGGGATTTCCAAATGACGCGAAAATTGCTCTTGGGCTTGGTCGCTGGTTCTGCCGTGGCCCTCTCCGCAGGCTGGTTGACGATTTCGACACGCGCCGTGAGCGCCCAGTCGGGCGGCGTCCAGCAGGCGCTCGCCAACCTTCACTACCGCCTCATTGGCCCCTTCAACGGCGCCCGTGTGCTCGCCGTCAGCGGCATTCCCGGCGACGCCAAAGATTTCTACTTCGGATCCGTGGATGGCGGCGTCTGGAAGACCACCGACGCGGGTGAGAGCTGGCGTCCGCTGTTTGACGGCCAGGACATCCAGTCCATCGGCGCCATCGAGGTTGCCCCCTCCGACCCCAACGTCATCTATGTCGGCACCGGCGAAGGCTGCCTGCGCAACGACATCAGCTACGGCAACGGCATGTACAAGTCCACCGATGCCGGCAAGACCTGGCAGCACATCGGCCTGGAAGACAGCCAGCACATCTCGCGCGTGCTGGTGGACCCCAAGGATCCCAACCGCGTCTTCGTCGCCGCCATGGGCCACGCCTCCGGCCCCAACGCCGAGCGCGGCATCTTCCGCACCACCGACGGCGGCAAGACTTGGCAGAAGGTCCTTTACAAGGATGACAAGACCGGCGGCGTGGACGTCGCCTTCGACCCCAACAACACCCAAACTCTTTACGCCGGCCTCTACCAGTTCATCCGTCTCCCCTGGCGCTCCGACAGCGGCGGCCCGGGCAGCGGCCTCTACAAGTCCACCGATGGCGGCTCGACCTGGACGCAGTTGACCGGCAACGGCCTGCCCACCGGCGTGTGGGGCAAGATCGGCGTCGCGGTCGGCGCCAACAGCTCGCGTGTCTACGCCCTGATCGAGGCCAAGGACGGCGGCATCTACGTCTCCGACAACGCCGGCGGCAGTTGGAAGCTGGTCAACAGCGACGACGAATACCGCCAGCGCGCCTGGTACTTCTCCCACATCTTCGCTGATCCCAAGAGCGTGGACACCGTCTACGTGGAAAACACCGGCCTGTTCCGTTCCACCGATGGCGGCAAAAAGTTCGACGCCATCCACGGCGGCGACAGCCACGGCCTGTGGATTGATCCCCAGAACCCCACCCATCTGATGACCAGCTCCGACGAGGGCGCGTTCATCTCGCTCGACAACGGCAAGACCTGGTCCACCAACCTCAACCAGCCCACCGGCCAGTTCTACTCGATCGCCACCGACGACGACGTCAACTATCACGTCTACGGCGAAAAACAGGATGCCGGCTCGGTCGTCATCCCCACCCGCACCAACCACGGCGTTATCACCCCCAACGATCAGTACAGCGCCGCCGGCGGTGAGAGCGGTTGGATGATGCCCAAGCCGCACGACTCCAACATCGTTTACGGCGAGTCCTACGACGGCGACATGAGCCGCTACGACGTCAAGACCGGCTTCTCCACTCCCATCGGACCCTATCCCGACAACCCGATGGGCCACGGCGACGTGGACATGAAGTACCGCTTCCAGTGGTCGGCGCCCATCGCCACCTCACCCTATGACGACAACACCGTCTACTACGGCGGCAATGTGCTCTTCAAGAGCACCGACATGGGCGATCACTGGACCATCATCAGCCCCGACCTCACCCGCAACGACAAGAGCAAGCAGCAGTCCTCCGGCGGCCCCATCACCCAGGACAACACCAGCGCCGAGTACTACGACGTCATCTTCTCGGTGGTCGAATCCCCCAAACAGCAAGGCCTGATCTGGGCGGGCAGCGACGACGGCCTGGTGCACATCACCAAGGACGATGGCGCCCACTGGACCGACGTCACCCCGCCCGAGCTCAAGAACGACAAGCAGTGGGCCAAGATCGGCAACATCAATGTTTCGCCCTTCGAGGCCTGCACCGCCTATGTGGCCGCGCGCCGCAACAAGCTCGATGACTTCACCCCCTACGCCTACCGCACCTCCGACTGCGGCCAGTCGTGGACGAAGATCGTCGCCGGCATCCCCCAGGGCTACTACGTGCAGTCGGTGACGCCCGACACCGTCCGCCCGGGCCTGCTCTTCGCCGGCACCGAGCGCGGCGTCTTCGTCAGCTTCAACAACGGCGACCAGTGGCAGCCGCTGCAACTCAACCTGCCCCACGTCTCCGTGCGTGACCTCGAAGTCCACGGCAACGACCTGGTGCTCGCCACCCACGGCCGCGCCTTCTGGAGCCTGGACGACATCACCCCGCTGCGCCAGTGGAGCCCGTCGGTCGAGAGCGCTCCCGCCACTCTGTTCAAGCCCGCGCCCGCCATGCGCACCGAGGGCGGCGGCGGCTTCTTCGGCTTTGGCGGCCGCGGCGGCAACTTCGGCCAGAACCCTCCCGGTCCGGCCGTGATTGACTACTACCTCGCCTCCGCCCCCACCGGCCCGGTGACGATTGACATCACCAACGCCCAGGGCGAAGTGATGAAGCACTTCTCCAGCGCCAACAACCCCAAGCCGCGGGCGGAAGCCGGCGGTCGTGGCGGTCGCGGACGCGGCGGCTTCGGCGGCGGCGTCACCGTGCCCGACAAGCAGGGCTTCAACCGCTTCGTCTGGAACCTCGAGTCGCTCACCCCGCCCGAGGCCATCAAGGGCGAAGCGCTCTGGGGCGCGCGCGGCGGCGTCTCACCCATTGCGCCCACCGGCGTCTACACCGTCAAGCTGACCGCCAACGGCCAGTCTTACACCACCCCGCTCACCGTCACCCTCGATCCCCGGCTGCACGCCAGCCAGGCCGATCTTGAGGCCCAGTTCAACCTGGCCGTCAAGATCAACCAGCACCTCACCGAGGCCTGGGGAGCGGTGCGCGACATGCTCTCGCTGCAGAAGCAGATCGCCGAGGTGGGCAAGTCGGGTCCGGCCGAGGTCTCCAGCGCCGGCTCCAGCCTCGACCAGAAGCTGCACGAGGTGATCTACAAGATCTCCAACCTCAACAACAAGAGCGGCGAGGATCCGCTCAACTACCCCATCATGATTGACAACAAGCTGGCCGCTCTGGCCGGCCGCGTCGAGGAGTGCACCTGCGCTCCGCCGCCGCACGTGGTGGATGTCTACAACGACCTCACCGCCCAACTGCAAACCCAGTTGGACGCGTGGCGCCAACTGCAGTCCAAGGACGTGGCTTCCTTCAACGCCCTGCTGCAGCAGCACAACCTGAAGCCCGTCGCCGCCGCCTCCGGCAGCGCCAGGTAAACTGCGGCAGCTCACTCTCAGGCCCGCCCGGCTCCTCCGGGCGGGCCTTTGCGTTCCTAGCCCCTGATCCCTAACCCCTGACCCCTTGCTTTAGACTAATCAGAATGATGACCGGCACCGAAATCCGCCGCCGCTTTCTCGCCTTCTTCGAGGCGCGTGGCCACCGCATCGTGGCTTCCTCGCCCCTGGTCCCCCAGGGCGACCCCACGCTGCTGTTCACCAATGCCGGCATGAACCAGTTCAAGGATGTCTTTCTGGGGCTGGAGAAGCGCGACTATGTGCGCGCCACCACGGTCCAGAAGTGCGTCCGCGCCGGCGGCAAGCACAACGACCTCGAAAACGTCGGCTTCACCGCCCGCCATCACACCTTCTTCGAGATGCTGGGCAACTTCAGCTTCGGCGACTACTTCAAAGACAAGGCCATCGCCTACGCCTGGGAACTGCTCACCGGCTCGGAAGGATTCTCGATCCCCGCCGACAAACTCTACGCCACCGTTTATGAGGACGATGACCAGGCCGAGGGCATCTGGCGGAACGCCATTGGCCTGCCGGCGGATCGCGTCTTCCGCCTCGGCGCCGCCGAAAATTTCTGGGCCATGGGCGACACCGGTCCCTGCGGCCCCTGCTCCGAACTGCACTACGATCAGGGCGCGGCGGCGAGCGAATCCGGCCACACCGACTGCCGCTTCCCTTGCGAATGCGGCCGCTACGTTGAGATCTGGAACCTGGTCTTCATGCAGTTCGAGCGCGACGCGGCGGGGAAGCTCAACCCGCTGCCCCGCCCATCGATTGACACCGGCGCCGGCCTGGAACGCCTGGCCGCGGTTCTCCAGGGCAAGCTCAGCAACTACGACACCGACCTCTTTCAGCCGTTGATCGCCGCCGCCGGCCGCCGCGCCGGCGTGACGTACGGCGCCGCGCCCCGCTCCGATATTTCCCTGCGCATCCTCGCCGATCACGCCCGCGCCGCCACCTTTCTGGTGCATGACGGCGTCATGCCCGCCAACGAAGGCCGAGGCTACGTGCTGCGCAAGATCACCCGCCGCGCCCTCCGCCACGGCAAGCTGCTGGGCATCGAAACCGCCTTCCTGCATGAACTGGCGGGAACCGTGGCCGAGGTCATGGCGCCGGCCTACCCCGAACTGGAAGAGAGCCGCGCCCGCGTCGCCGCGGTGATCCACGCCGAGGAAGACCGCTTCTCCCACACCCTCGCTCTCGCCCTCAAGGAGCTGGAGCGCACGCTCGACCCGAAGCTGACCGTGCTTCCCGGCAAGGACATCTTCCGCCTCTACGACACCTTCGGTCTGCCGCTGGACGTCCTGCAGGAGATCGCCAAGGAGCGCAATTTCACCCTCGACCTCCCCGGCTACGAAGCGGAGATGGAGGAGCAGCGTCAGCGCGCCCGCCGCAGTTGGAAGGGCGGCGAGCAGACCAGCGCCGGCGGACTGTATCAGGAACTGGTCGCCGCCGGCCGCACCCGCTTCGACGGATACGAAGCCACAACCTCGCCCGACAGCACCATCCGCGCCCTCCTCCGCTCCGGCCAGCGGGTGGACAGTGCCGCCCCGGGCGAGGAACTTGACGCCGTGCTGGACCACACTCCCTTCTATGCCGCCAGCGGCGGCCAGATCGGCGACCGCGGCCTCTGGACCACCTCTGCCGGAGTGGCCGCCGAGGTGCTCGACACTGTGGCCCCGGTCGGCGGCCTCAGCCTGCACCGCATCCGCGCCCGCCGGCCTTTACAGGTGGGCGAGCAGGTCGAGGTTACCGTGGATGTCGAGCGCCGCGACGCCACCCGCCGCAACCACACCGCCACCCACCTGCTCCACGCCGCCCTGCGCCAGGTCCTCGGCACCCACGTCAAGCAGGCGGGATCGGTGGTCGAGCCCGCCCGCCTGCGCTTCGACTTCAGCCACTATGCCCCGCTCAGTGCCGACCAGTTGGAGGAGATCGAGCGCCTGGTCAACACCGAAATCCTCGGCAATGCCCCCGTCAACACCGAGGTCATGCCACTGGAGAAAGCCCTCGCGACCGGCGCCATGGCCCTGTTCGGCGAGAAGTACCAACAGGACGTCCGCGTGGTGAGCGTCCCCGGCTTCAGCCAGGAGCTTTGCGGCGGCACCCACGTCCGCCGCACCGGCGACATCGGCCTGTTCAAGATCGTCTACGAGACCAGCGTCGCCGCCGGGGTCCGCCGCATCGAGGCGGTCACCGGCATGGGCGCCTACGAGCTGGTGCAGCAGGGCAGCGAGCGTCTGCGCCGCCTCAGCGAGCTGCTGCATGTCCAGGAGCCCGACCTCGCCGCCGCCGCCGAACGCGCCCTGGAGCAGCTACGCCAGGCACAAAAGGAAAACCAGCGCCTGCGCATGAAGGCGGCCCAGTCGCAGACCGGCGGCAGCCAGGAGATCCGCGAGGTCGCCGGCGTTAAAGTCCAGACCACCCGCGTGGACGGCCTCGATCGCTCGCAGATGCGTTCCCTGGCCGATGAGCTGCGCCACAAGCTGGGCAGCGGTGTGGTCGCCCTGGGCGGCGAAACCGAGGGCAAAGTCACCCTGATCCTCACCGTCTCCGCCGATCTGGCCAAGCGGCTGCCGGCGGGCAGCATCCTGCGCGGACTGGAGGGCGTGAAAGGGGGCGGCCGTCCCGAGCTCGCCGAAGCCGGCGGCGTCCCCCCCGAGCGCCTCGACGCCATCCTGGCCCAGGTCCCCGCCGCCCTGGAGAAATTGCTGGCCGCCGATCGGCAGGCTTGACAATCGCCTCCGGTTCCAGTCACAGTATCTACGCCGAGCTCTGGAAACCCTCCCACACGGCATGGGAACCAATTTAACTGCCACACTGGAGAGCGCTCCACAGACTGAGTCGGTGGTGTGCCTGATTCCGGTTGCGTCCACTGAGCGTGAGGTCCTGCGCTGCCCGCAATGTCAACTGGTGCAGTACCGCACCCAGAACAGCCACTGCCGCCGCTGCCGGGCTGACGTGGACCTGCGTCCCGCCCCCGCTGCGGCGCCCGTGCTCGCGGTCAAGCTGGGCGGCGTCGCGGAACCGGGCGTCGAAACCGCCGAGGCCACCGGGGTTCCGGTGCCTGACGTGGCCGGCGCCATCCGTCACTGGCGTCAGCGCCGCGGCCTCAGCCAGCGTCAACTGGCCGAGCGCATGCATGTCCCCCGCACCTACGTCAGCAAGATCGAAAACGACAAGGCCACCCCCACCCTCACCTCGCTGGAACGCATGGCGCTGGCCATGGGCACCAGCGTCGCTTCCCTGCTGGCAGTCGGCACCCTGGCCTCACCCCAGGACGCCTTCCTCAGCGCCCTCCTCCCCTACCTCGGCAAACTCGGCCCCCAGCACCGCGAGCGCCTTCTCCAGGCTTCGCAAAACCTCGCCGCCTGCTGAGCCGCCCCTGCCTCCCTCTCGAGCGGCGTGCCCCACGGCACGCCGCCCTCCTCACCCCTTCCCTCGTGCCCGCTCAATCATGGCGGTGGTCGAGTACCCGGCGGTGATCGGCGCCCGTTCCACGCGGCCGCCGGCGGCCAGCACTTCCGTTTCCCCCACCACTTCACCCGGTCCCCAGTCGGCGCCCTTGACCAGCACATCCGGCAACAAACCCTGAATGAGCGCCAGCGGCGTGGGGTCGTCGAAGAACGTCACGCCATCCACGCACTCCAGTGCCGCCAGCGCCTCGGCGCGCTCCGCCTGCGGGATGATCGGCCGCTCCGGCCCTTTGCTGCGCTGCACCGAGGCGTCGGTGTTGATGGCGACCAGAAGAATGTCGCCCAGCGAGCGCGCCTGCTCCAGGGTGGCGATGTGCCCCGGGTGCAGCAGGTCAAAACAGCCGTTGGTGAACACCAGCCGCCGGCCGGCGAGGCGCCACGCCTGGCGCGGGGCGAGGATCTCCCGCCAGTCGTTGTAGATCATGCCGGCGGTCCCGGCGCGGCTTCCGCTCCCGCAGCTTCCTCGCCGCGCGCGGTGCGCAGCAGCTCGGCCGCCGCCGTATCCCGGCCCAGGACGCTGATCTGAATCCCGGCCACCGTACTGCGCAGCGCCCGCACCATCTCCTTGGCGATCTCCAGTCCCTCGCGCTTGGCCGCCTCCGCCGTGCCCGCCCGCCGCATGCGCTCGATCACCGCCTCGGGCACCCGCACCCGCAGCTCGTTCTGCATGAACTCGGCCTGCCGCAGGCTGGTCAGCGGCCAGATGCCGGCGATCAGCGGCCGCCGCGCATCCTCCGTGTCCGCCAGAAACTTCTCCAGCAGCTCGAGGTCAAACACCGGCTGCGTCACCACGTAATCGGCCCCCGCCTCCACTTTCCAGCGGTAGCGGCGGATCTCCTCTTCGTAGTTCACCGCGCCCGGGTTGGCGCCCACGCCGATCAGGTACGCCGTCTGTCCCCCCACCGCGTTCCCGCCCAGATCGAGACCGCAGTTGAGGTTGCGCACCAGGTTGGTCAGCCCGATGGCGTCCACATCAAACACCGCCGTGGCGTCGGGATAGTTCCCCAGCTTGGGCGGATCGCCGGTGATCAGGATCAGGTTCCGCAGGCCGAGCGCGAACCCGCCCAGCAGGTCCGACTGCATGGAGATCACGTTGCGGTCGCGGCAGCAGTAATGCAGCACCGGCTCGATGGCCATCTGGTTGCGCAGCATCACCGCCAGGGCCTGGTTGCTCATGCGCGCATTGGCCCGCGGCCCGTCGGGGATGTTGATGGCGTCGGCGCCCTGCTGCTCGAAAAAGGCGGCGCTCTGCAGCTCGCGGCCGGGATCGCTGCCCCGCGGCGGCAGGATCTCGACCAGCGTCACGAACCGTCCCTCGGCCAGCTTCCGCCCCAGGTTCGACCGCTGCGCCGCCGCCACCGGGGTGCGCGTCTGCGCTCCCGCCTGCGCCACCGTCTCCACCCGCACCCGGCGCTTGCCCGGCTGGGTCGAGCGCACGTAGTTGCGGATCCATTTAATGTGTTCCGGCGTGGTCCCGCAGCATCCGCCCACGATCTTGGCCCCGGCGCCGATGAACTGGCGCGCGTAGTCGGCCAGATACTCCGGCGACACCATATAGAGGTTGCGCCCGTCCACATTGCGCGGCTTGCCGGCGTTGGGCTGCGCGATGAGCGGCCGATCGGTGGCCTGCGCCATCTGCTCCAGCGCCTCCAGCATCCCCACCGGACCGCCGCTGCAGTTGATGCCGATCACCTCCGCGCCCCACTCGTGCATCCGCCGCGCCGCTTCCCTGGCCGGCGTGCCGTCCAGCGCGCGCCCCTCGTCATCAATGGTGATCTGCGCGGCAATCGGCAGCGCGCACGCTTGGCGCGCGCCCTGAATCGCCTCCCCCAACTCCGCCACCTGCCCGAAGGTCTCCAGCATGAGCAGGTCGGCGCCCGCCTCCGCCAGCGCCGCCGCCTGCTGCCGGAACGCCGCCCGCGCCTCGCTCAGGCTGAGCTTGCCCAGCGGCTCGACATACACCCCCAGCGGACCCATGGCGCCCGCCACCCAACTGTCGCCGGCGCACTCCCGCGCCAGCGCCACGCCCGCCCGGTTGATGGCGTCCACCTGGTCCCGCAGCCCGTACTTCTCCAGGATGACCGCGTTCGCGCCGAAGGTGTTGGTCTCGATGATCTCCGCCCCCGCCTGGGCGTAGGCGCGGTGTATCTCGCGCACCACCGCCGGCTGGCTGAGGTTCAACTCGTCGTAGCTGCGGTTGATGAACACACCGTGGGCATACAGCATGGTGCCCATGGCGCCATCACTGACCAGCACCCGCGACGCCAGTTCCTCGCGAAAATTTCTCACTCCGCCTCCGGCCGCAGCAGCGGGAACAGGATCACCTCGCGGATGGAAGCCGCCCCGGTCAACAGCATGGTCAGCCGGTCAATGCCGATCCCCTCCCCCGCCGTGGGCGGCATGCCGTAGCGCAAGGCCCGCACGTAATCGGCGTCCATGGAGTGTGCCTCCTCGTCGCCCCGCTCCCGTTGCGCCAACTGCTCCTCGAAGCGGCGCTGCTGTTCGTCGGGATCGTTCAACTCGCTGTAGCCGTTGGCGATCTCCATCCCGCCGGCGTAGATCTCGAACCGCTCCACCCAGGCCGCGTCCTCGGGCTTGCTCTTGGCCAGCGGCGATACCGCCCGCGGATAGTCGTAGATGATCGTCGGCTGCACCAGGTTCGATTCCGCCACCTGCTCGAACAGCTCCACCACGGAAGCGTCCGCGCGACGCTGCAACTCCGCCAGCTCCGGCGCCGCGCCCCGCTCCGCCGGCCAGAACTCGCGGATCGCCTCGCACAGGCTCAGCCGCCGGCACCGGGCAAAATCAATCTTCTGCCCGCGGAACTCCACCTCGGTTGTGCCCGCCACCCGCCGCGCGCACTCCGCCAGCAGCTCCGCGCTCCAGTCCATCAGCACGCGGTAGTCGCTGTAGGCCTCATAGAACTCCAGCATGGTGAACTCCGGATTGTGCTGGGTCGAGATGCCCTCGTTGCGGAAGTTGCGGTTGATCTCGAATACCCTGTCCATGCCGCCCACCACCAGCCGCTTCAGGTACAGCTCGGGTGCGATGCGCAGATACAGCGGCAGGTCCAGCGCCTCGTGGTGGGTGCGGAACGGCCGCGCCGCCGCGCCGCCCGCCAGCGGCTGCATCATCGGCGTCTCCACCTCGATGTACCCCCGCGCATGGAACAAATCGCGCAGACAACTGGTCAGCCGCGCCCGCTGCACAAAGATGCGCCGCGCGTCCTCGTTGGCGATCAGGTCCAGGTAACGCTGCCGGTAGCGCGCCTCGACGTCCACCAGCCCGTGCCACTTCTCCGGCATGGGCAAAAGCGCCTTGGCGAGCAACTCCATCGTCTCCACATGCACGGTCAACTCATTGGTTTTGGTGCGGAACAGATACCCGCCCACGCCGACGTGATCGCCCAAATCCAGGTCTTTCCACAGCGCGAATACTTCCGCCGCCACGCTGTCCTGACGCACGTAGATCTGCAGCCGCTCCCCGCCCTGCTGCAGATGCCCGAACCCCGCCTTGCCGTGGGGACGAAACTGAATCAGCCGCCCCGCCACCCGCACCGCCGGGCGCGCGGCCTCCAGCGCCGGTCCCTCCACCGCGTCATAGGCGGCATGCACCTGCGGCACGGTGTGAGTGAAGGCAAAGCGATGCGGATAGGGCTCTCCGCCCGCCGCCCGCAGCGCCGCCACTTTGGCCTCCCGCTGCTGCTGTATGGCTAAGTCCAGGGACATGAAGCCTTAATTATAGCTTTGGCGCTCATTGTCCCTGCGTTATGATGCTGCGCATGAGTCTTCGTCGCTCCGCCCTGGTTCTCACCCCGCTGCTGGCCGCCGGGGTCGCTGTCGCCGCCCTCTCCCAGGCCCGTGGCCCGCAGAATCCCGCTCAGGAACAGTACCTGCGCGCCATGGAGACCGCCGACCAGGCCATCCAGCAGGAGAACCACAGCCACTCCGAGCTGATGAAGAACGAAGAGTACCTCACCACCATGATCGGCCCGCGCCTCACCGGCAGCTCCAACATGCAGGCGGCCAGTCGCTGGACCCTGCAGCGCTTCAAGGAGTACGGCCTCGACGCCCACCTCGAAACCACCCAGGTGGCGCACGCCTGGACGCCCGGCCTGTGCACTGCCGAACTCATCAGCCCCTGGGCGAAAGTGATCCCCATCGCCGCCGAAGGCTGGAGCCGGGCCACCCACGGGACCATCACCGCGCCGGTCGTCGTCCTTGGCCCCGGCGAGACCCCCGACCCCGGCAAGATCCGCGGCGCCATCGTGCTGCAGGGACCGCCCAACGATCGCAACGTGGACCCTGACTACGTGGCCGACAACGCCTACGATTCGGTCATCGTGCCGCCCAAGGGCGTGCCCGACCGCAACGCCGCCCAGAACTTCCGCCGCGGCGGCCCCAACCTCCTGGAAGGCGCGGCGGTGGTCATTCGCGACAGCGGCAAGCCATGGAATCTCTTCTCCATCGGCGGCGCCGGCCGCTACGCCCCCTCCGAGGTTCCCACCGCCACCATCTCGCACGAGGACTACAGCCTGCTCTACCGCCTGGCCAAGGACTATTCCCAGCCGTTGAAGATGCGGGTCAACATCGGCGGAACTTTCAGTGATGGCCCGGCCGACGCCTCCATCACCGTGGCCCAGATCAAGGGCAGCGAGTTCCCCGACCAGCAGGTGATCATCGGCGGCCACCTCGACTCCTGGTATCTCGGCCAGGGCGCGGTGGACAACGGCACCGGCGCCATGTCGGTGCTGGAGGCCGCCCGCATTCTCAAATCACTCGGCTGGCAGCCCAAGCGCACCCTGACCTTCATCCTGTTCACCGGCGAGGAAGAGGGCGGCGTCGGCGTCGAAACCTTCCTGCGCAACCACAAGAGCGAGATCCCCAAAATGGATGCCGTGCTGGTGGACGACACCGGAACCGGCCGCATCAAGTCCATCTCGCTGGAAAACCTCTACGAGACGTTCCCCGAACTCTCCGCCGTCTACCAGCCGCTCAAGGAGGTCTTCGACCTCAACCCCATCACCACCGAGTACTTCGGCTCCTCCGACCACGTCGCCTTCCAGCGCGCCGGCGTCGCCGGATACTTCGCCGAGCAGGCCCCCGCCCACTACCGCGAGGCCCACCACTCGCAAACCGACACCTTCGACAAAGTGATCCCCGAGCAGGTGAACCAAGGCGCGGCCGTCATCGCCGCCTGGATGTGGAACGTCTCCCAGATGGATCAGGCGTTCCCCCACCACAATCCTCAGCCCAACCGGTGAACGGTTCACTGTTCACCGTTCACCGTTCACGGCTCACGCATTGACCGCGTTGGCAATCGTGCCGGCCAGCAGGTAATCGCGGATCTGCTCGGCAATCGCCGTACCCACCCGCTCCTGCGCCTCGCGCGTGGAGGCGCCGATGTGGGGCGTGGCGATGAGGTTGGGGCAGTGCAGCAGGGGCGCATCGGCCGCCGGCGGCTCCTTGCCGTAGACATCCACCGCGGCGCCCGCCAATTTGCCGGATTCCAGCGCCCGCGCCAGCGCGGCCTCGTCCACCACCTCACCGCGGGCGCAGTTCACCAACCGCGCTCCTGCCTTCATCTGGGCGAACACGGCGTCGTTAAATAGCCCGCGCACTCCCGGCGACATGGCCAGGTGCAGGCTGATGTAGTCCGACTCCGCCAGCAGCTTCTCGAAGCTGACGAATGCAATGCCCGCCTCGCGCGCCGCCGGCGGGGCGGCCGGATCGGAGCCGATCACACGCATTCCGAACGCCGCTGCCCGCCGCGCCACCTCGATGGCGATGCGTCCGCAGCCCACCAGCCCCAGCGTCTTGCCGAACAGCTCGCCGCCCTCCAGCGATTTCTTCTCCCACTGCCCGGCGTGCATGGTGGCATCGGCCCGCGGAATCTGCCGCGCCAACGCCAGCATCAACCCCAGCGCCAGCTCCGCCACCGCCACCGAACTTCCGCCCGGCGTGTTCATCACCACCACTTTGCGCGCGGTGGCCGCGGGCACGTCCACGTTGTCCACGCCCACCCCCGCCCGGCCAATGACCCGCAGCTTCGGCGCCGCCGCCAGCAGCTCGGCGGTGACCTTCACCGCCGAACGTACGACCAGGGCATCGGCGACGGCCAGTTCGCCTGCCAACTGGCCGTCGCCCACCGACGCCGGCGTGAGTTGCACCACCTGGAAGCCCGCGGCTTTGAATGTTTCCAGGCCGCGGGCCGAGATCTTCTCCGGAATGACGATCTTCATGGTCGTATTTAGGCCTTGGCGGTTTGGGCCTTGTGCTGCGCCAGGTAATAGGTCTGGGCGGCGCGCACCCCGGCGCCCAGTTTCGCCGCATCCAGCTTGCCCAACTGCACCAGCACGATCTCCAGTTGGGCCAGCAGCGACAGCGTCTCGGCAAAGTCGTAGTAACCCAGGTGCGCCACCCGGATCATCGTCCCCTTCATCTCCCCTTGCCCGTTGGCCACCACGGTGCCGAACTGCTGCCGCAGCGCCTTGACCACCAGCCCCGAGTCCAACCCGGCCGGCATCTCAATGGCGGTCAGTGCGCCCGATGGCTGCCCGTTGCCGAACCGCTTCAGCCCCAGCGCCTCCATGGCCGCCCGCGTGGCCGCGCCCAGCGTCTCGGCGTTGGCGGTCAGGCCCGGCCGTCCGCCCAGCGTCTCGATGTACTCCAGCGCCGCGTTCAGGGCGGCGATCAAGCCAATGGCGGGCGTAAAGGCCGTCTCCCCGGTGGCCTGCGATTTGCGTTCGCGCCGCAGGTCGAAGTAGAAACGCGGCGCTTTCGAAGCCTCCATCGCCGCCCAGGCCCGCTCGCTGACGCTCAGGTAAGCCAAGCCCGGCGCCATCATTACAGCCTTCTGCGATCCGCCCACCACGATGTCCAGGTCCCAGGCGTCAATGTCCAACTGCTGCGTGCCCACGCCGGTGATGCCGTCCACCAGGATCAGCACGTCGGACTTCTCCGCCCGCGCCGCCCGCGCGATGGCCGCGATGTCGTGCTTGCAGCCGGTGGACGACTCCGACGCCTGCACCATCAGAATTTTCGGCGCGTTGGCGCCGCTGAACCGCCCCTTCACATGCTCGGCCCCGAAGCTCTCTCCGTAGGGCAGTTGCAGCAGGTCCACGCTGCACCCATAGGCTTTGGCCAGCTTTTCCCAGCGCTCGCCGAACTTGCCCGCCGACATCACCAGCACCCGGTCCGCCGGCGAGGCCAGGTTCACCAGCGCCGCCTCCATCGCTCCGGTGCCCGAGGACGTCAGCAGGATCACGTCGTTCTTCGTGGCCAAAAACGCCTGCAGGCGCTTCAGCGTGGCGGTCACCACCGCGCGGAATTCCGGCGTGCGGTGATGCATGGACATGGCCGCCATGGCGGCCTGCGCCTGCGGCAGCAATGCGGTGGGTCCGGGGGTAAACAGCCGTTCTTTTTTCAGCAGCATAGGTGTCGCTCCGTACTCATTTAGTGTAGCCCGGCCCCCGCCGGCCGCACCGCTTCGCCCTTCACCAGTACCCGATCAAAAAACTCGCCGGTGGCGCTGAACACCCGCACCCACGTCCCCCACAGCAGCGAGTCATGCACCTCGTCGGGAATCACCGTCAGCTCATACGGCACCTGGTGCTGCCGCAGCAGCTTCACCAGGTTGATGGTCTGGGCAAACGGCACGTTGCGGTCGTCATCCGCCTGGATCAACAGCACCGGCGATTTCCAGGTGGCAATCGCCCCCACCGGGGATGAGGCCACGGCCAGCTGCCGCGCCGCGCTGTTGCCGCCGCCCAGGAAGGCGCTCCAGTCGTGCACGCCGGCGTAATCCACCCCCGCCTTGAAGACATCGGAGTTGCGCGCCAGCCCCATGGCCGTCAGATACCCCCCGTAGGAGCCGCCCCACAGCCCGATCTTCGCGGCATCCACCTCGGGCAGCGACTGCAGGTAGCGCGCTCCCGCCAGTACGTCCTGATACTCCGACGCCCCCTGGGCCCCGGCATGCACCGGCTGGCGGAATGCCCGCCCATAAAAGATGCCCAGCCGGTAGTTCACCGACAGCACCACGTACCCGCGGCTGGCCAGGTACTCATTGGCCGCGTACATGTAGTTGTAGGCGTCCATGGGATGGAAGCCCAGCAGCATCTGCCGCGGCGGCCCGCCATGGGTGAAGATCAGCCCCGGGTGCTTGGCCCCCGCGCCCCCGCGCGGCACAAACAACTGCCCGTGGATCTCCAGCCCGTCCGGGCTCTTGAACACCACCTGGCGCGGCTCCACCATCTGCGCCGAGGGATAATCGGCCGGCAGCGCGGCCGGGGCGATCATCTCCCGTCCCTGCGCGGTGATGTGGTACGGCATAGCCGGCTGCGTCCCGGTCGCACCCAGGCATAGGTACGCCCGGCCGTCGCCGGTCACCACCGGCGCCCACTCGATCGTCGCCCCCTGGGTCAGCGCCACCGTCCCGGCCTTGTCCACCGCCGCCCGCCAGATGTGCCGCCGGTCCACGTCGTTCTCGTTGGAGGCGAATAGCACCGTCTTCCGGTCCGGCGTCACCGCCACGCCCTGGAACGCGTAGCTGCCCGAGGTCAGCAGCAGCGCTGTGCCGCCGCCCGCCGGTATGGAGTACAGGTGCGGCCATCCGTCCTGCTGGGAAGCGAACAGAATCCGGTTCCCCGCCACGAACTGAAACGCATCTTCTTCCCACTCCCCCTCGTAGAGATAGGAACCCGCCGCGCCCGCCGGACTGCGCCAAATCTCGCGCGCCTGCCCGCTCGCCGCCTGCCAAACCTCAATCGCCCACGGCTGGCGGCTGCCGGAGAAAAAACTGCCGCCGCTATATACCCGCACAAAAGCCAACTGCGTACCGTCGGCCGACCAGCGCGGCAAGCGGTCCAGAAACACGCTCGGCGCCACCCACTGCAGCGTGTCGCTGCCGAAGCGGTAGATGCCGATCAGCGCGTGCGTGCCGCGGTTGCTGACAAAGGCAATCGCCTGGCTGTCGGGTGACCACTGCGGCTGCGAAACATTGCCGCGGATGTAGGCCAGCGGCCGCGCCGGCGTGGCGCCCGACACCGGCGCCAGCCACAGTTGCCCCCCGCCGCTCCACACCGCCTGCTTACCGTCGGGTGAAATCTGAATATCCTCGCATCCCTCCGGGCGGCAATCCATCGTCCCCAGCAGGCGCGGTTCGCCCGCCGCCACCTCCACCGCCCACACCTGCTGCTGCGGACGCTGCACGTTGCTGGTCGGGTCGGCCACCTCGCCCTGCCCGTTGGTCTCACTGCCTCGCGCATAGACGGCCGTGGCGCCATCGGGCGTCAGCCGCAGGCTGGCGATGGGCATGCCGTCGTCGCCCACGTAGTGCGTCACCTGTCGCGCGGCAAACGACGGACCGTCCGCCACCCAGATGTTCCGCGCTCCGCGCAGGTTGAACACCCAGGCCACCCGTTCGCCCTGTGCCGCCGCGGTCAAGCCGTCCGGGAAGGGATAGCTCAGCGCCTGTTCCATGGTGAAGCCCTGGGCCGCAAGCGGCGCCAGCAACATCAGCGCCAACCCGGTCAAGGCAGCCGTCCGCCAAACTCGTGTGAGCATGATGCCTCCTACTCTACTGCTGAAGCAGCCGTCCGACTTGCGCCGGCGGCGAGGGGGCCACGGCGATGGCGCGCAGGTTGGCCGCCACGTGCTCGGGCTTGGACATCCCCACCAGTCCGGCCGTGACCCCCGGGGTCGAGCGCACGAACTGCAGCGCCAGCTCGGCATCGCTCGTCGCCGCGGGCAAAAATGGCTGCAGGTAGGTCCGCGCGTCGTCGGGCAGATTATGCAAATTCCCGCTCATCAAGCTGGCCGAGGCGATGGTGTGCAGCCCCAGCCGGAAGGCCGCGTTCAGCGGCGACACATACGGCGGTTTCCCCACCGACTGGTTGAGCAGTGCGTAGGCCTCCGGCATGCCCAGGTTGTAGGGCATCTGCACGAAGCGGAAATGGTGCGCTTCCCCGGCCAGCCCGCGGGCAATCGCCACCATGCGGTTGAGATCGAGGTAATCCACCGCGTCCGGAGGCACGCGCAGTCCGCTCCAGGTGGCGATGCCATAGCTGCCGATGCGCCCCTGGTCGGCCATCTTCTCCAGAAGCGCGAAGGCCGCCTCGATGCGCCGGTAAAACTCCTCGCGGCTCAGCTCCGCTTGCTGCGTCTCCGGATTGTGCAGGTAGAAGACGTCCACCGCTTCGAGGCCCAGGTTGTCGAGGCTGGTCTGCAGTTGATGCGCCAGGTACACCGGCGTCATGCAATGGCACCCCGCCACCAGTTCCCCCGGCCGGATCAACCCCGGCGGCAGTGACAGCCCCTCGGGCACAAACCCCGCCTTGGTGCAGATGAAAACTTCCTCCCGCGACCGCCCGCAGGTCGCCAGCACCCGCCCAATGACCCGCTCGCTCCGTTGCGCACGGTAGTTGATGGCCGTGTCAATCAGGTTGACGCCACCCTTCAACGCCGCCGCGAGCGCTGCCGCATAGCCCAGATCCGTGGCGTGGTCCGCCGGCCCCAGATAGGTGCCGGCGCCCAGCGACGATACCTGCACCGCTTCCGGCAGCCGCAGCTTGCGGAAGTGCTGCGTTTTGGCGAGTTGAGGGAACCCGGCGGCGTAGGCGGCGGTGCCGGCGGCGGTCGCCCGGCGGAATGGTTGGGGAGTGCTCTCTGCCTCTGGAATAGCGGCCACGCTCCATGCTAACGTACAAGTTCCCACCCGGAGAACGCATGAGTAACAATCCTGCTCCCGCCGCCGCCCCCATGCGCCGCACCGCACTCTATGACGCGCATCGCCGGCTGGGCGGCAAAATGGTGCCTTTTGGCGGCTGGGAAATGCCGGTCGAGTACACCGGCATCATCCCCGAGCATCGCGCCGTACGCGAGCGGGCGGGATTATTTGACGTTAGCCACATGGGCGAGATCGCCGTCCAGGGACGCCAGGCGCTCGATTTGGTGCAGCACGTCACCTCCAACGACGCCTCCAAGCTCAACCTCGATCAGGCCCAGTACAGCGGCCTGATGACCGCCGAGGGGACCTTCGTGGACGACCTGCTGGTCCACAAGTTCACCGGCCAGCATTACTGGCTGGTGGTCAACGCCGCCAACTGTGACAAAGACTTCGACTACATCTGCGGTCAGAACCACTTCGACGCCCAGGTGACCAACGTCAGCGACGGCTACTCGCAACTGGCCATCCAGGGCCCCAAGGCGCTCGCCATCCTACAGCCGCTCACCTCCATCGCGCTGGCGCCCATCAAGTACTACTGGTTCACCATCGGCAAGGTGCTGGGGGTGGAGTGCATCATCGCCCGCACCGGCTACACCGGCGAAGATGGCTTCGAGCTCTACTTCGACCCCGAGCACTCCGAAGCCATCTGGAACGGCCTGCTCGAGGCCGGCCGCGGCGAGGGCATCCTGCCCTGTGGCCTGGGAGCGCGCAATACCCTGCGTATGGAAGCCTCCATGGCCCTCTACGGCCACGAGATTGACGACACCACCACGCCGCTCGAAGCCGGCCTCGCCTGGATCACCAAGCTCGCCAAGCCGGAGTTCCTGGGAAAAAAGATCATCGAGCAGCAGCAGCAGGCCGGCCTGACCCGCAAGCTGGTGGGCTTCGAGATGATCGAACCCGGCATCGGCCGCGACGGCTATCCCGTCCTCCACCAGGGCCGCGAGGTGGGCAAGGTCACCAGCGGCGGCCCCGCTCCCTTCCTGCAGAAGAACCTGGGCATGGCCTATGTCCCGGTGGCGCTGTCGGAACCCGGCACCGAATTCGACATCCAGATCCGCCATCGCACCGCCCGCGCAAAACTTGTTTCGCTGCCCTTTTACAAGCGTCCCCGGTAGTACGGAGAATCAGTCATGGAATACCCCAGCAATTTCCGCTACACCACTGAACATGAATGGGTTGCCGCTTCCGGCGCCACCGCCAAAATCGGCATCTCCGACTTCGCCCAGCAGCAGTTGGGCGACATCGTCTTCGTCGAGCTGCCGGCCGTCGGCACGGTCCTCACCGCCGGCCAGTCGCTCGGCACGGTCGAGTCGGTCAAGGCGGTCTCGGAGGTCTTCGCCCCGGTCAGCGGTAAGGTGAAGGCCATCAACGACGCCCTGGTCAAGTCCCCCGAGTTGCTCAACCAGGACCCCCACGGCAAAGCCTGGATGGTCGAGGTCGAGCTCACCGATCCCGCCCAGGCCGCCAAGTTGATGGACGCCGCCGCCTACACCAAGTTCGTCGCCGAAGCCGAAGCTCACTGACCGCCCGCCACCGACAATGCGCTATCTACCGACATCAGATGCCATCCGCCGCGACATGCTGGCGGAGCTGGGACTCAACTCTGTCGATGTGCTCTTCGACCACATCCCGGAGTACTGCCGCCTCCAGCGCCCGCTGAGTATCCCCACCGGCCGCTCGGAGGCGGAGATCATCGCCTGGTTCCAGCAGGCCGCACGCGACAACGCCCCCGGCTTCACCTCGTTTCTTGGCGCCGGCGCCTACCAGCACTTCCGTCCCACCCATCTCGATCAGTTGATCAGCCGCGGGGAGTGGTTCACCGCCTACACCCCCTATCAGCCCGAGATCAGCCAGGGCACCTTGCAGGCCATCTTCGAGTTCCAGACCATGATCTGCCAGCTCACCGGCCAGGAGGTGGCCAACGCCGGCATGTATGACGGCTCGACCGCCCTGCTGGAAGCCTGCATGATGGCCGCCCGCGTCACCGGCCGCTCCGGCATCGTCGTCGCCCGCAGCGTGCACCCGCAGTACCGTGAGGTGCTCTCCACCCTCACCAAGCCGCGCGAGTTCCCCATCGCCGAAGCCGGTTTCACCCCCGACGGCCGCCTCGACCTCGCCGCCCTCAAGGCGGCGGTCACCGCCGAGACCGCCGCGGTCGCCGTGCAAAGTCCCAACTTCTTCGGCACCATCGAGGACTGGGAGGCCGCCGCCGCGATTGCCCACGCCCAGGGCGCGCTGCTGGTGGCGGTCATCGCCGAGCCGGTGTCGCTCGGCCTGCTGCCGGCGCCCGCCGCCGCGGACATCGTCGCCATGGAGCTGCAGGGCTTCGGCATCCCGGTGGGCTTCGGCGGCCCCTATGCGGGCATCATCGCCAGCCGCGAGAAGTTTCTGCGCAGCCTCCCCGGCCGCCTGGTGGGCGAGGCGCGCGACAGCGACGGCAAGCGCGGCTTCGTGCTCACCCTCTCCACCCGCGAGCAACACATCCGCCGCGAAAAGGCCACCTCCAACATCTGCACCAACCAGGCCCTTTGCGCGCTGATGGCCAGCATCTTCATGGCCACCTATGGCCGCCAGGGTCTGCGCGAGCTGGCGCAACAGAACCTTTCCAAGGCCGCCTATCTCGCCTCGGCTTGCCAAAAAGCCGGCCTGGAGGTGCTCTTCCCCGCCCCGCGCTTCCACGAGTTTGTGGTCCGCCTCCGCCGCCCGCTGGCCGAGATCGAAGCCCGTCTGCACCAGGAGAAGATCATCCCTGGCCTCTCGCTGCAGCGCTACTACCCCGAACTGGGCAACGCGCTGCTGGTGTGCGCCACCGAAACCATTCCCCGCGCCGGGCTGGATCGCCTGGCGGCGCTGCTGAGCGAGGTTTAGCACCATGGCCGAAATCAACGACAACCTCTCCCGGCCCGCCGGCACCCGCGCCTCGCGTCACCTGGTCCAGAACGAAGACCTGCTCTTCGAAGTCTCTTCTCCCGGCAAGCGCGGCTACCAGCTGCCCGATCTCGATGTCCCCGAGGCCCCGCTCGCCGCGGCGCGCGCTGACATCCCCGATTTCCCCGAGTTGAGCGAGCTCGAGGTCGTGCGCCACTTCACCCGGCTGAGCACCTGGAACTACGGCGTGGACACCGGCATCTACCCGCTCGGCTCCTGCACCATGAAGTACAATGCCCGGGTCAACGAGCACGTCACCCGCATCGAGGGACTGGGCGACGGTCACCCGCTGCAGCCGGAGTCGCTCTCCCGCGGCGCGCTGCGCATCATGCGCCTGCTCTCCGACTACCTGCTGGAGATCACCGGCATGGATGCCATCACCCTGCAGCCCGCCGCCGGCGCGCAGGGCGAGTTGACCGGCATCCTCCTCGTCCGCTCCGCCCTCGCCGCCCGCGGCGACCGCCGCCGCAAGGTGCTCATCCCCGACTCCGCCCACGGCACCAACCCCGCCACCGCCGCCATCGCCGGCTATCAGGTCGAGAACCTCAAGTCCAATCCCGACGGCACGGTGGACATGTCCAGCCTCGACCGCCAGATGACGGGCGACGTCGCGGCCCTGATGCTCACCAACCCCAACACCCTGGGCATCTTCGAGGAAGACATCCACCGCATCGCCGACCTGGTCCACGAACGCGGCGGCATGCTCTACATGGATGGCGCCAACATGAACGCCCTCGTCGGCCGGGCCCGCCCCGGCGACTTCGGCGTGGACGTCATGCACCTCAACCTCCACAAGACCTTCTCCACCCCCCACGGTGGCGGCGGTCCCGGCGCCGGCCCGGTGGCCGTCAAGCGCGAGTTGGAACCCTTCCTCCCCATCCCCGTGCTCACGCAGAAGGCCACCCTCGACTACGACCGCCCCCAATCCATCGGCCGGGTGCGCGCCTTCTACGGCAACTTCGGCATGTTCACCCGCGCCCTGGCCTACATCATGGCCAACGGCAGCGACGGCCTCAAGCAGACCACCGAAGACGCCGTCCTCAACGCCAACTACATCCGCAAAAAGCTGGAAGGCCACTACACACTTCCCTTCGCCACCCCCTCCATGCACGAGGTCGTCTTCAGCGATGCCCAGCAGGCGCAGCATGGTGTTCACACCGGCGACATCGCCAAGCGGCTGATTGACTACGGTTTCCATCCCTACACCGTGTCGTTCCCGCTGGTGGTCCGCGGCGCGCTGATGATCGAGCCCACCGAAAGCGCCAACCGCCAGGAGATGGATGAGTTCATCGCCGCCCTGCGCGCCATCGCCGAGGAGGCCCGCACCCAGCCGGAGCTGGTCACTGGCGCGCCTTACACCACCAAAATCCGCCGCCTCGATGAGGTCGCCGCCGCGCGTCAGCCCGTGCTGCGCTGGAAGCCCAAAAGCTAGATACGCCGGAGCGCGCCATGCGCTGCTTCTTCGCTATCCCCGTACACGGCGCCGCCCAACAGAGTTTGGCAACTGCCCTGGCCGGTTGGCGGCAGCAGTTCCCCACGGTGCGCTGGGACGTGGCTCCGGCCCTGCACATCACCTTGCAGTTCGTTGGCGACTGGCCGACCGAGCGCGCTGCTCAACTGGCCGCTGCCGCCTCCTTCCCATGGGCGCCCTTTACCGTGGATGCCTCCAGCGTCGGCGCCTTCCCCGACCGGCGCCACCCTCGCCTGCTTTGGGCGGGCGTAGAGCACTCTCAACCTTTGCTTGAACTTGTCACGGCATTGGCCGCGCGTCTGGGTCCTTTGGGAGTGCAGAGGGAATTCCGCCCCTTCCGACCCCATATCAGCCTGGGGCGGGTAGCCGGCGGCGCAACACCCGGGTCCTGGGCGGCAGGCCCGTCATCCTCCTGGGGGCCGATCCAGGTCACGGAGTTCTGCCTCTACGAGACCGTGGCCGGCCAGCCTCCGGCGGAGCGCTATCAGGTGCGCGCCCGCTTCCCCGCCACTTCGCCCAGCCACGCCAGGTAGGCGGCGCTCCCCGCCTCCACGGCGATCATGAGGATCTCCGGCACCTCATAGGAGTGCAGACGCCGTATCTCGGCCTCAATCGCTTCCCAGTTCGCCCGCGGTGCTTTCAGCGTCAACGGCACTTCGGCGGCGGTCTCCAGCTTCCCTTTCCATCTGTACCGCGACTCCACCTCCCCGCCGATCGACGCGCACGCCACCAGCTGTTGGTTCAGCAGCGCCGTGGCGATCCCCTCGGCCTCGCCGCGCGAGGCGCAGTGGGTAAAAATCAGGATGGCCTCAGTACCAGACAGATACTCCCCTTGTTTGCCCGCCCACTCAATTCTAGACTGGCCATGTGCGGTTCAGCCTCCAGCCATTGAAGCAGCGCTTGAAGTTTCCCCGCCACCGCCTTGTGCGGCGGCTGCGGCTGCTGGTCATCGTGTTGGCGGTGGGCTGGTTGGGCGTCCACGTCATCTTCGGCCCTCAGGGATATCTGGCTTTGCGCCATCGTCAGCAGCAGGTGGCCGAGACGCTGCAGCGCATCCATCAGTTGGAAGACCACAACCGCCAGCTCAACCGCTCGGTCAAGGAATTGCGCACCGACCCGCAGAGCATCGAGACCATCGCCCGCGAGCAACTCCATCTCACCCGTCCCGGCGAAGTGGTGTACACCTATCCGCCCAAATCCCCCGTCGCCGCCACCCACTCCGCCGAACTGCACTAAGAGAAGCCCCGCGTCGGTCAATTGTGCCAAGGGCGGGGTGGCCCGCCCAGTGGTTCACAAATCACTCAGGTACATCAGCCTTAGCCCCGGTAACCAGCGGACCGAGGTGGCCCGGGTGTGCCCTGCTATAACAGGCCGGACACTCACAAATCGCACAACTCGACGAGCAGCGGTGGTGCCTCAGCCCGTGCAGCACCCCGTCGCGCTGATGGAATCGATGCGCGAAAGCGCCGATCAAGGAACAGTCGCCACGGTCATATAAGCGAAAAACAGCATGCGCAACGAAATCTGCGACCTGCAGTAATCGCGTTTCGCGAACACTTGCGAAATACGGAATATCAGAAAGGTTTCTCAAGACGCCCCAGCGCGTGCCGATTTCTCGAAAATTGCGGACCCACACCTTGGCGCGTGTGTCGAACCGGCCCTCGGCGAAAATCACCAGGCCACGCTGCCCGCTCTGCCGCAGCAACTTGTCGAAGCGAGTGAGCACCTGCTCGGTGGCGGTCTCAACAGCCCGCTCGCCGTGAAGCTGCGCGTCCTTTTCAATTGCGGCGGCGAAAAGAACCATCCCGTTGTTGCCCTGATCGGTCGTGGCTATGGCTTCGGCAACAGCGGTCAAAACTTCTGTTCGCGTTTGACGTTCGACTTTTCTCCAGAAGCCGCTGCCGGACCGGATTTGCGCCGCGTGGAATTCAATCGGCTCTATGCCTGGAAAATGCTTTGCCTGGACGGCATCGAGGGCCTGCGACAACGCGACCGTATGGCGCTCAAAAACTGCCGCACCGCCCAGTACGAAATGCCGGTCCGACGGGTCCGACTCGTTCCCGGATTCGTCGAGGTACAGAAGGTACACAAAAAAAGACGACTGGCAGCGCCGAAACGCCCGCGAACTCCAAAGAAGGGAGCTCTACCAATCGTAGTAAGAGGGTATCAAAACCGCCAAGGCTTTGTCAAGCAACTTAGGGTCTGGGTAGCGGTTCAGGTCGCCGAAGGGCAGCCTTCTGCCGGTACTGATCAACTCACCACGCCGCCGATTCTATGAGACGCACCGCTGGAGCCTCTCTCAGCGCACGACGCCCTCGACCGGTGACGACGCCGAGGCGTACAGTTTGGCGGGCATCCGGCCCGCCAGATAACTCTTGCGCCCCGCCTCGACCGCCAGCTTCATGGCCTCCGCCATCAGCTCCGGGTTCTCCGCCGCGGCGATGGCGGTGTTCATCAGAATGGCGTCGGCGCCCAGCTCCATCGCGCGCGCCGCATCCGACGCGCAGCCCACGCCCGCATCCACAATCAGCGGCACCGTGGTGATGCGCTCGCGCAGAATGCGCAGGTTGGCGGGGTTCTGAATGCCCAGCCCGCTGCCGATGGGCGCGGCCAGCGGCATCACCGCCGCCGCCCCCGCCTCCACCAGCCGCTGCGCCACGATGACGTCGTCGTTGGTGTAGGGCAGCACGATGAAGCCTTCCGCCGCCAGCACGCGCGTCGCCTGCAGCAGCGCCTCGGTATCGGGAAACAGCGTCTGCTGATCGCCGATCACCTCCAGCTTGATCCACGGGTTGTCGAGCGCTTCGCGCGCCAGCCGCGCCGTGCGGATGGCTTCCTCGGCGGTATAACAACCCGCCGTGTTCGGCAGGATGGCCACTTGCGAGAGGTCCAGAAAATCGAGCAGGTTCTCGCGCCCGCGGTCGGTGATGTTCACCCGCCGCACCGCCACCGTGACCATCGCCGCGCCGCTCAGCGCCACGCAGCGCGCCGTCTGCTCCATGCTGCGGTATTTGCCCGTGCCCACCAACAAGCGCGACGCGAAGCCGCGCCCGGCGATCTGTAGCGAATCCCCTGTGAATGCCGCCATGCGGCTATTTTACCGCCGGCGGGGTCTGCAGCATCACTACCAGGGCATGAAGCTGGGCCGTGGTCAGGTGATCAAAGGCCGGCATCTGGGTCCCGGGCGTATACTTCGGCGGGTCTTTGAAATGCCCCAGCAGCCAGGCATCCGTCCGTTTGCGGGCGGCTTCGTCGGTGAGGTCGGGGCCGACATCCTCCCCTTCCCCCTGATAGCTGTGGCACATCAGGCACCCCTCCTGATGCAGCAGCCGCTTGCCCACCGCGATCTCCTGCGCCCGCGAGGGCGCGGCCGCGCCCTTGGGCGCAGGCGGCGGCGGGGGCGTGAGCACCGCCTCCAGGGCCTGCTGCCGCTGCGGCGTCATCTGCGGCAGGGCGTGGATGTAGCGCGCCACCTGCCAGATCTGCTCGCTGCTCAACTGCCCTTGCCAGCCCGGCATCCCGGTCAGCCGGATGCCGTTGGAGATGATCCAGTACAGTTCCGGGTCCTTCCAACTCTGCACGTGCGGCGAGGTCAAATCCATCGCCGGCGGGTTCATCGCCTGGCCCAGCGGGTTCTGCGAGTGTCCGTCGCTGGAGTGGCACATGGCACAGTGCGTCACATACACCCGCTGCCCCTCAGCCAGAGTGTGGTCATTGGCCGGCGTCGGATTCGCCGCCTTCTCCGCCTCAAAAGGAATCACCACGTCCTTGGCCACATTGGCCAGCTTGCGTTCGATGGACGAGGGTCGCGACCGCGCGCTGCAACCGGTCAGTGCCAGCGCCGCCGCCAGCACAAAAAATCGCCGCCAGGGACTATGGAAGTTCATGTCAATAGTGCTATTGTGGCCTGTCCAACGCTCGGAGGCCACTCTCCATCATGAGACGCGCGACCATCGCTTTGTATACGTTTCTTTTCGCCTTTTCGGCGCCCGCCGCTTTTGCTCAGGCCGACGCCTTCATCCCCGTCCATTGGAATGAAAAGGCCGATCGGGTCGAGTTTACCCTCACCCCCCAGCGCCTGCAGGAGCAGTTTCTGCGCTTCACCGGCATGGACGGCGGCGTCGGTTCCATGTCCGGCGGCGGCGACCGCGGCACCGTCGGCCCCACCTCCCTGTGCCGCTTTGAGCGCGTCGGCAACAAGGTGCTGGTGATTGAGGTCAACACCGGCTTCCGCGCCACCCATGGCAGCCCCGAGCTCCAGCACTCGGTGGACGACAGCTTCCCCGAGGCCGTCCTCGCCGCCATGCCCATCCTCTCGGAAGAGGGCGGCAACCTGGTCGTCAACGCCAACTCCCTCATCCTTGCCGACACCACCGGTGTCGCCCGCCAACTCCGCGCCCCCGCTCCCGGCCTGCCGCCCAATCCCGGCGCCATGCGCGGCGCCGCCCCCTCCGCCTGGCGGCTGGACCCCGCCCGCAGCGGCCTGGTGGTGGATCACACCCACGCCTTCCCCGAGAATACCGAGACCGAAGCCCTGCTCACCTTCGACTCCGACAACGGCCGCGTCTCCACCGGAACCACGGAAGGCATCGTCACCGTCAAGGTGCACCAGTCGCTGGTCGAGTTGCCGCCGGCGGGCTACACCCCGCGCGAGTTCGATCCCCGCGTCGGCTACTTCACGCAATCGTTTGAGGATTTCTCCCAGCCCTTCGATCAGCCCCTGGTTCGCCAGTTCATTGACCGCTGGCGCTTGCAGAAGAAGGACCCCGGCGCCGCGGTCAGCGACCCGGTGAAGCCGATCACCTTCTATCTCGATCAGGCCATCCCCGAGCCCATGCGCTCGGCGATTCGTGAAGGCGCGTTGTGGTGGAACCAGGCCTTCGAGCTGGCCGGCTTCCGCAACGCCATCGTGGTCAAGGACCTGCCGCTGGGCGCCGACCCCAACGACTTCCGCTACACCACCATCCAGTGGACCAACCGCGAGGGCCGCGGCTGGTCTGTGGGGCAGGCGCAGGCCGATCCCCGCACCGGCGAGATCCTGCATGCCGTGGTCCAACTCGACAGCTACCGCATGCGCACCGTCCACAACTACTGGAACGCGCTCACCCCGGCGGCCGGCTCGCTCGCCGGGGGCGTGGACGACGCCGGCCTCGACTCCTTCTCCGGGCTCGACGGCATGGACCCCGAACTCACCCCGGAGCAGTCCATGGTGCAGCGCATCGCCCTGCTCGCCTGCCACGAAATGGGCCACGTCCTCGGCCTCGAGCACAACTTCCTCGCCTCCACCTACGACCGCGGCTCGGTGATGGACTACTTCGCCCCGCGCGTGAAGATCCGTCCCGATGGCACCGTCGACATGTCCGACGCCTACATGCAGGGCGTCGGCAGCTACGACAAGGTCGCCATTGTATGGGGCTATGGCAGCGACGCCCAGACGGCCTCCACGGTCAGGCAGATGATCGCCAAGGGCATCGTTTGGGGAAGCTCCCAGGACGCCCGCTGGAGCTCCTATGACGACGGCCCCGACCCGGTGACCTGGCTGCGCGAAGTGATGCCGGTGCGCGACGCCCTAGTGAAGCAGTTTGGTCCGCGCATGTTGCGCCCCGGCCAGCCGGTTTCGACCCTGGCCAACCGCTTCGCCCTCGTCTACGAATTCCACCAGTACGGCCTGCTGGCGGCCATCAACGTGATCGGTGGCGCCGAGATCCCGCCCTCGCTCGCCGGCGACGGCCAGAAGCCGGTGACGGTGTGGCCCGAGGCCGGCCAGCGCCAGGCGCTGCGGGAAGTGCTGGCCGCGCTGCAGCCGGCGGAGCTGGCTGTTCCACCCGCCCTCTGGAGCCAGTTGGCGCCGCTAGAAACCCGCAACAGCGTCCTGCGGGTGGAACGCTTCCGCTCCTCCTCCGGCTACCTCTTCGATCCCTTCGATGGCGCTCGTGGGATTACCGATCTTGTCGTGACCGGTCTGCTGGACCCCACCCGCCTCGAGCGCCTCGAAACCATCCGCGCCGAGGCGGCCGGCGGCAACGGCCTGACCGCGGCTGAGGTGATCCAGGCGCTCTTGCATCAGGCCTTCCCTCCCCAGCCTGCCTCCAGCCCCATGCAGAGCGTGGTGCAGGTGGAGGTGGCGGAAGGCATCATGGACCTGGCCGCGGATCACAACGCTCCGCAGCGCGTCTCCTCCGCCGCCTGGGCGGGTGTGGACAGCTTGCAAGCCCAACTGAAGCGCTCCCTCGCCCAGCAGCCGCAGGACGCCACCCTGCAACGCTTACAGGCCGAAACCGATCGCTTCGTCCGCAACCCGCAGCAGTTCGCCCCGCACCGCCTCCCCACTCCCGCGCCCACCGGCCCGCCGGTCGGCGGCGGGATGTAACCCCATGCGCGCTCGGCTGCCGTTCCGGCTTCTCGCTGTCGCGGGCATCGCCTGCCTCGGTCTGGGTGCGCAGCAAATCGAGTTGCACAGCGGCTGGGCCATCCAGTCCTCCGCCCAGGTGGCCGCCGCGCCCGCCGCGCTGGCCACCCCCGGCTTTGCCCAGCAGGGCTGGATGCCTGCCGCCGTTCCCACCACTGTCTTCGCCGCGCGCGTCGCCAACCACCTTGAACTCGACCCCGACTACGGCATGAACCTGCGTCAGGCCGCGGGGGTCTCCTATAAGATCGGCGCCAACTTCTCCCACGACGAGATCCCCGCCGACAGCGCCTACGCCGTCCCCTGGTGGTATCGCACCGAATTTACCCTGCCGGCCGCCTTCACCGGCAAGACCCTGTGGCTCGACTTTCGCGGCATCAACTATCGCGCCAACATCTGGCTCAACGGCAAACAGATCGCCGGCGAAGATCAGGTGCGCGGCACCTTCCGCCAGTTCGAGTTTGACGTCACCGGTATCGCCCACTCCGGCCGCAACGCCCTCGCCGTCGAGGTCTACGCTCCCCGCGTTCAGGACCTCGCCATCACTTTTGTGGACTGGAACCCCATGCCTCCCGACAAGGACATGGGCATCTGGGGCAAAGTCTTTCTCCGTGCCTCCGGCCCGGTCACGGTGCGCGACACCTGGGTGAAAACGCAACTCGACCTCCCCAGCCTGGCCAAGGCCCACCTCGCCATCTCCACCACCCTCACCAACGCCACCGGTCAACCCCAGCGCGGCCGCCTGGTGGGCTACATGGACGCCCGCCGCTTCACCCGCACCATCACCCTGCCGCCGCACGCCCGGCAGGTGGTCACCGTTCCGATGGAGGTTACCCACCCCCGCCTCTGGTGGCCGCAGGGCATGGGCACCGCCGCGTTGCACCACCTCTCGCTGGCGTTTCAGATCGGCGGCCGCGTCAGCGATCAATCGCGGCAGGATTTCGGCATGGATCAGGTCACCGCCGAAAAGAACGACCAGGGATCCGAGCAGTTCTACGTTAACGGCAAAAAGGTCTTCGTCCGCGGCGGCGGCTGGACCCCTGACATGATGCTGCGTGACGGCCCGGCGAAGTGGGCCACGGACTTTCTCTATGCGCGCACCCTCGGCCTGAACACCATCCGTCTCGAAGGCAAGCTCATGGACGACGCCTTCTTCGACCTCGCCGACCGCAACGGCATCCTGGTCATGGCCGGCTGGTGCTGCTGCGACCACTGGGAAGAGTGGTCGAAGTGGAAGGACGACGAAGGCCAGGTGGCCACCGCTTCCCTGCGCGATCAGGCGCTGCGGCTGCGCGGCCACGCCAGCGTGCTGGTATGGCTCAATGGCAGCGACAATCCGCCGCCGGCTCAGGTCGAAACCGCCTACCTCGACGTCCTGCATCAGGCGCAGTGGCCCAAGCCCATTCTTTCGTCAGCTTCCGCCAAGCCGACCAAGGTCACGGGCGCGTCCGGCGTGAAGATGACCGGCCCCTACGATTACGTACCGCCGGTGTACTGGCTGGCGGAACCCGAGCACGGCGGCGCGCGCGGCTTCAACACCGAAACCAGCCCCGGCGCCGCCATCCCGCCGCTGGAGTCGCTCGAAAAGTTCATCCCCGCCGATCATCTCTGGACCGGCACCGGCCCCGGCCAGGGCCCCGACGATCCCTACTGGAACTTCCACGCCGGCAGCGGCAACTTCTTGAACCTGCACCGCTATGAGGCCGCCCTCACCGCCCGCTATGGCGCGCCGGCGACGCTGCGCGACTTCGTCTGGGAGTCCCAGGCCAGCTCCTACGAGGGCGAGCGCGCCATGTTCGAGGCCTTCGGCCGCCGCCAGGGCGAAGCCACCGGCGTCATCCAGTGGATGCTCAACAACGGCTGGCCATCCCTCATCTGGCATCTCTACGATTACTACCTGCGCCCCGGCGCGGGCTTCTACGGCGTCGAGCGCGCCAACGAGCCGCTGCACGTGCAGTACTCCGACTTCGACCGCGCCATCAGCGTCGTCAACCACGGCCTCACTCCCGCCGGCAACCTGGTGGCCCATGCCCTGGTGGCGGACCTGTCCGGCAAGCCCCTCTACCGTCAGAGCCACATCGTGCGGGTGGGCCCGCAGTCGAGCGCCGATGCCTGGTCCCTGCCGCAGTTCCCCGGCACCACCTTCCTGGAGTTGACCCTCACCCAGGGCAACCGCGCCGTCAGCCGCAATTTTTATTGGCTCTCCGCAAGGCCCGACGTTCTCAACGACAAGGCCGGCAACTGGTTCTACACGCCCGAGAGTTCCGCCGCGGACTTCTCCGCCCTCGACCACCTGCCGCCCGCCCAGGTGCGCGCCCAGGCGAGCTTCACCCATCGTGGCGCCCAGGGCGCGGCCACGGTGCGCATTACCAATCAGGGATCAGGCGTGGCACTGCTGGTGCGTCTGCGCATTCTGCGCGGACCTGGCGGAGCCGAAGTCCTGCCCGTCGAATGGCAGGACAACTACATCTCGCTAATGCCCGGAGAATCGCGCGTAGTAAGGGTTCAGTATCGCCTGCAGGACGTCAAACCAGCCGTCCCCACCCTGGCGGTGGATGGATGGAACGTTGCCTGGGTTCACTGAACTACCGCACCCCAGGCAAACCTCGCCCCATACCGGATCGCCCACCGGACCGCTGAAGTCGCCGCCCCGCTGGTAGCGTTGGTAGTTCTCCGGAGACCCGGCGTGGTCGTCGTGGCCCTGCCCCTGGTCGCCGGCCGCCTGCACACCGAGCGCGTTGTAGTCGCTGGCCCAGCGGCTGTACACGTCCACGTCCCAGCCCCAGCGCAGCCGCAACCCGGCCTGACTGCCGCCCAGCGTGCCGCTCAGCTCCGCCACGCCGCGATCCGGCCAGTTGGCGGGAACCGGCACCGGAATCGCCACCCCGGTCAGGAACCCGCTCACGCCGTCGTCGTCATCGTTGTGATGCCCACCCGCCAGCGGCAGCGTCGTCTGCCAGGTGTTCGTGGTGGCGTCGTAGTGCGTGGTCGCCTGATGGGCGCTCGCCGAAAAGGTAATTACCGCGTCGGGCACCGCCAGCGTGGCCGGCCCATAGGTCAGCGTCGCGCCGGTCAGCGTCAGGATCGTCCCGTCGTGCACCACACCGCCGCGCAGCCAGGCCTGTAGCCAGAGCGTGTCGCCGGCCCGCGCCTGCCGCAAATCCAGCCGGCGGTCCAGGCTGATCGTGCTCGCATAGGCCAGCTTCGAGCGGAAGCTCTGGCTCACCGGGGCCGCCGGCAGAAAGCCGCCGTTGCCCGCCTGGCTCGCGGTCACCGAGATCATCCCCGGCCCGGTTACCGACAGCGTCGCACCGCTCACCGTCGCCGGCCCGCTCACCGTGTAGCCCACCGGCAGACCCGAGCTGGCGGTTGCGTTCAGCGTCACCGTCTGCGCCGCTCCCGTCCAAGTCACATCGCTCAGCGACCCAAAGGTGATGGTCTGCGGTTGCGGTCCCGCCCCCAGCACGGTCAGCACGCCCGGCACGCCCACCATGACGTAGTTGGCCGCCGTCATCCCGGCCACGTTGACCAGAATGGGATACGTCCCCCCGGGGGAGGCTGAAGTCGCCGTCGTGCTCAGCACCGGCGTTCCTTGAATCACCTGCGGCTGGTCGCCGTTGAGCAGCCCTGCCAGATGATAGGTGAACGGGGGAACCGTGCCGCCCTGGTTCATGCCCGCGTTGTCAGCGATTACCTGCACCGTCGCCGGCGTCACCGTAATCCAGACGCTCAGGTCCAGTCCGTTGTACTCGCTGGGCTGCGCCGGCGTGAACTCGGCCCCGATGTTCCAGTGGCCCGCCGGCGGAATCGTCGTCACGCTGATCGGCGAACCGTTGATCTTGTAGATCCACGTCCCCGCCACCGGCGTGGTCGCGTTCTCCACCCCCGCCATTGTCGGCCCGTAAATAAACGAAGTCGCCGGGTTCCAGGTGTAGAGGGGCGTCGCCGCCGTCACCACCAGGCTGAACTGGGTCGTCACCGCCGGCAGATACAAACTGTTGCCCGCCTGGTTGGCGCTGATCACCACCGTCCCCGTGCCGGTCAGCGTCAACTGGTTGCCGCTGAGTGTACCCGGCCCGCTCACCACTTGCAGCACCACCGGATTGCCCGACCCGCCGCCCGTCACCGCCAGCGGAATCGGGTTGGGTGTGAACGCCATCGTCCCGCTCGGCGTCAGGGTGATCGTCTGCGGGCCCAGGACCCCGGTCCCACTCACTCCGATGCTCTGCGTGGGGCTCGGCAGGTTCACCGCGTTGTCGCTGATCGTCGCCGCATCACTCACCGGTCCCAGCGCGGTTGGCGCGAACGCCATGCCCAGGTTGCACTTCTGCCCCGGATTCAGCGTCCCGGTGCAGGTGCTCGCCTGGTTGGGGAACTTCGCCGCAAACTGCACCGCGTTGATGCCGAGCGGCTGGTTCCCCAGGCTCAGCACCGGCACCGTCTGCGTCGCCGCCGTCTGCCCCACGCCCACGTTCCCAAACGCCAGCGCCGGCGGATGCACCGTGTCCAGCATGAAACTCAGCCCGTTGTAGGTGTCGCAGAAGTAGATGTTCCCCGCCCCATCCAGCGCAATGGCGTCCGGGTTGAACAGGTTCTTCGCCACCATGTAAGCGTCCGCCGGGTTGTACGCCCCGCTCTCGTAGGGAACCACCTCGACCGCGTTGGCGTTCTCCAGCACCAGGTACAGGTTCCGCGCCGGATCCAGCACCAGGTCCGCCGGCTGCCCCGTCAGGTCGGTCAGAATCGTCGTCTGCGCCGCCGAGTTGTAGCTGCCGTTCTGCAACGGGATGCGCACGATGCGCGCGTTCCCCCAGTCGGCCACCAGCAGGTCACCGTTCACGTCCACCTTGATGCCCGAAGGCGCCGACAATCCCTGGCCAATGTAGATGGCCGCCGCCGGATTGGGCGTGCCGTTCTGGTTCGGCACCTCGATGATGCGGTTGTTGCCCCAGTCGCAGACGAACAGGTTCCCGGAAGCGTCCACCGCCAGCCCGGCGGGATTGAAGATCGTCGTGGGGCTGTTGTTGTCCACGTTCGACAACAGCGTGATGTCGGGGCCGCCGTTCGCCGGCACCTCGATCAGCTGGTTCATGTTGTAGTCGGAGACGAACAGGTTTCCCGCTCCGTCGAACGCCAGCCCGTCCACATACTCCAGATCACGCGCCACCACCGTCTGCTGCGCGGTGGACGGCACGCCGTTCACCATCGGCATCTTCACCACCCGCCCCACGCTGCTGTCGGAGGGGTAATCGGCCACATAGAGGTTGTTGTTGCCGTCAAACGCCAGCGCGTCCGGATACCCGGTGAAGCTGCCGATCTGCGTCTGCGCGTGCGGTGCAAAATTGGCTCCCGCTCCCTGCCCGACGCCACTCAAATAAATGGTCTGGCTGGTCCCGCTCGAGGTGGTCAGCACCACCGCGCCCAGTCGCCGTCCCAGCGCCTTCGGCTGAAAAATCACCGGCACCGTGCAGGTCGCCCCGGCGCTCTGCGCGCCCACGCATGTCGCCCCGCTCCCGGCCACAAAATCCAACCCCGTGGCTCCCTGAAACAACACCTGCACGCTCGCCACCTGCGTCGCCGCGCCAAATCCAAAAGTGACGTTCTGCGCCGTCGAGGCCGCCCCCACCGCCGTCGCCGGCAGCACGAAGCTCGCCTGCAGCACCTTTACCGCCGCCGTGGCGGCCGTCAGGCCGTTGCTGGTCGCCTTGACTGTGTATGTGCCCAGCGTCGCCAGGGTCGGCGTGGGGCTGAAGCTGGCTACCCCCGCCACCGCGGCCACGCTGCTTGTGTAGCTGAAGCTGTTCGGTCCGGTGACCGATAGAGTTACTGTCGCGGTCGAACTCGTGACCAGGGTGGCGGTGGATGTCTGGACCTGTACGCTGACCGTGCCCAAGCCGCCGCTGTTATAGATGACGCCGGGCAGGCCGGAGAAGGCCAGCTGGCTGGCGGCAGGCGGGGGCGGCGCGGCTTGCGCGCCCACGATGAGCGCGCCGCACACCAACACCAACGCCTTCCATGTCTTGAGCGGGGGGAAGCTCAGGCGCATAGTACGCGATCCTCGAAAAAGATCCATAACAGGTGACTATCGTCGCCTGTTCACTGAGACTTTAGCACAAAGTGGCCTGTTGAACCACCGCAGTCAACTGACCATTCGGTCAGGGGAGGGGGGGGCTCAGTTGATCTGGAAGGTGACCGTCACCACGAGTGAGTTGTGGTTGTACCCCGCCGGCAGCGGAAAGCGTTCCTGGGAGGCCATTTCCTTCACCGACTGGAACGCCATGTCGTTCACCTCGACCGAACTGGCCCGGTTGATGTAGTGAATGGCGTCAATAGTCCCGGCAGTGTGCACCGTCATGGTGACGGTCACTTTGAGCCCAGCCGGAATCACCGGGTCGCGCGGCTGCTGGTTCCAGTAGTACTGCAAGCGGTCGCGCAAGTGGTTCACCCACTCGGTGTAGAGATTTCCGAAGTTGGCGTCGCCAAACGAAACCCCGCCGCTGCCTCCGGCTCCCTGGGTCGAACTCGTCGCCGGAAACGAGACCCGTCCGCCGGCGCCATACGCCACCCGGTCGTCGTGGTCCTTGGAACGATCCGCCTGGGCCAGCTTCTTCAGTTCCGCCGCCGCCTGTTTGCGGGCGATCTCTTCCGGGTTATAGGAAGGCAGCGCCACCGAATGCCGGGGCGCGGTGCGCGGCAGCGGTTTGGACTTGCCCTCCGCCGGCAGGTCATTCGCCAACCGGTTCTGAGTCGGCGCCACCACCGGTGACGGCATGGGGATCGCGCCGCCCGGAACCTGGCTCACCAGGTTGGCATGAAGGGCGCCGGCCGCCGCCGTCCCCGGATGGGCGCCGCCCAGCGGCAAAATCTTGCCGATCCAAGCGCCATACACGATCACTCCGACCAAAGCGGCATGGAGACCGAGGGCAAACAGCAGCGAGCTCGGGCGGGTGGCCGTCGGCCGGCGCCGCGGCGCGGCGCTCACTTCCCTCCTCCTCCGGTCGCCTGGTCATACGGCTCGGTCACAAGATCCACGCTGGTCAACCCGCCGCTCTTGATCGCGTCCATCACTCGCGCCAGCACACCCCAGGAGATGTGCTCATCGGCACGCACATAAATCTCCTTGCTCTTCGTCTCTGCCCCCTGCTGCCGCAAATCGTTGGCGATGGTCTTCAGGTTGGTCAGCTTGTCGCCGATGTAGACGTTCCCGCTGCGGTCCACGTTGACGATCAGCAGACTCTGCGTCAGTTGCTTCGTGTTGTGCGTCTTGGGGACCGAAATTTGAATGCCTGACTGGATCGCCGGCGCGGTGATCATGAAGATCACCAGCAACACCAGCATCACGTCCACCAGCGGCGTGACGTTGATCTCCGCCAGCGACGTACCCGAGCCGCGTTGGGCAAAGCCCGGCATGCGCTCCCCTACCGCCCGCCCACCGAAGCCCGGTCCTGGGTGGCGCCGTAAATTACCTCTTCCGCCCGGCTGGCAAACTCCAGCCCGCACTCATCGGTGGCGATCGCCAACTCCTTCACCTGATGGACGAACTGGTTGTAGGCGATCAGCGCCGGAATGGCCGCAAATAGACCGGCGGCGGTGGTCACCAGGGCTTCGGAAACTCCCGGCGCAACCGCCCGCAGCGTCGCCGTGCCGGCGGTCCCAAGGTCCATAAAGGCGTCCATGATGCCCCACACCGTGCCGAACAGCCCGATGAAGGGGCTGGCCGAGGCAATCGTCGCCAGCCATCCCAGCCGCGACTCCAGCATGCCCACCTGGTCGCCAGTTTCCGCCCGCATGGCCCGCTCCACGCTCGCCAGACTGCGGCTGCCGTTCTGTCCCAGTTGCCGTTCCAGCTCGGTGAAGCCGGCCTCGAACACATCCACCGCCGGGCTGGGGCGGAAGGTCTCGCTGGCGGCGTGCAGCTCGCTCAGCCGCCCGGTCTTATACAGGGCCCGCAGAAACCGTTTCGTCTGCCGCCGCCGCACTTTGAACGAGCGCCACTTGTCGAAAATAATGGTCCAGGAATACACCGACAGCAGCAGCAGGATGATCAGAATCACCTGCGCCACCACGCCGGTGTTGCTCAAAATATCCGCGATCGCTGCCGTCGGCGCGACCATCTCCATTGCCATCAAGGGGACTCCTGTTCCATGCGGCCACGCCCGTGCGGCGGACCGGCGGGTGTGTAATTAGCTTAACCGTAGCACAGCCACTCTGGCCCCAACCGGCAGGCGCGCTAGACTGGAGTGCGCGGCACCATGTTAGTCACCCTCCAGATCGAAAACTATGCCCTCATCGAGCAGGTTTCGATCCCCTTCGGCCCGGGTCTGAACGTCCTCACCGGGGAGACCGGCTCGGGTAAATCCATCCTGGTGGATGCCCTGGGCTTGCTCCTTGGAGAACGCGCCGAAGCCGGCGCGATCCGCTCCGGCGCCGCCCAGGCGGTGGTCACCGGAACGTTCTCCTCCCCGTTTGACTCGCCCTCCCAGGCTGCCGCCTGGTGCGACGAACGCGGCCTCTCGACCCTCGAATCCGAAATTCGCCTGCGCCGCGAGATCAGCCCCTCCCGCAGCCGCGCCTTCATCGGCCATGAGGTGGTTACTCTCGGCCTGATGCGGCAGTTGGCCCAACGCCTGGGCGAGATCCACTCTCAGAACGAAGCCCTGGTCAGCTTCACACCGGCCGCCCAACTTCGACTCCTGGACCGCTTCGCGGTCCTCGATGAGGAGGTCGCCACCCTCGCCGCCACCTTCGCCGATTGGCGCCACTGGCGCGAGCGCCTGCGCGGCGAAGAGGAAGAACAGCAGCAACGGCTGCGGCAGTCTGAGCAGTGGCGCTTCGAGGCGGCAGAACTCGACGCCGCCCATCTCGAGCCCGGCGAAGACCTGCGTCTGGAGCAGGAACGCCAACTCTTGGCCAACGCCGAACGCATCCTCGCCGCCGCCCAGTCCGCCTATCAAGCCCTCTACGAGAGCGAGGACGCCGCCGCCACCCAACTCAAAGCCGCCCTGCGCCAGTTACAGGATTGGCAACGCTTCGATCCCACCCTGGCCTCGCTCTCCGGCCGCCTGGAGAGCGCCCGCGCGGAAATCAATGACATCGCCGGCGAAGTGCAACGCCGCGCCGATCACGTCGAGGCCGCTCCGCGGCGCCTGGAGGAGATCGAAAGCCGCCTGGTGCTCCTCGATCGCCTGAAACGCAAGTACGGCCCCACCCTCGACGATGTCCTGGCCCACCAGACGAAGGTCGCCCAGCACCTGCAATCGCTGGATACGGCTGCCGCCACCGCGGCCGAAGCCTCCGCCCGCGAGTCCGCGGCCGCCGCCCAGTATCGCCGCCGGGCCGCGGCCCTCAGCACCAAGCGCCGCTCGGCCGCCACCTCCCTGAGCCGTGCCTTGATCGCCGAGGTCAGCGAGCTGGCCATGCAGCTACGCTTTGAAGTCGAGTTCGCTGCGGGTCCCGCAGACTCCCCGGCCGAAGCCTGGACCGCCACCGGCTGGGACCAGATTCGCTTTCTCGCCTCGCTCAATCCCGGCGAGCCGCTCCGCCCGGTGGCCGAAGTCGCCTCCGGCGGTGAGCTCTCACGTCTCTTGCTGGCTCTGCACCTCACCGCCGAGGCCAACCCCCGGCGCGCCCAAGCGTCGTCGTCCCGCCGCACCCTGGTCCTCGACGAGATTGACGCCGGCATCGGCGGCCAGGCAGCCGCCGCCGTCGGCCGCAAGCTCCAGCGCCTGGGCGAACACTATCAGGTCCTCTGTGTCACTCATCTGGCGCAGATCGCCAGCTTCGCCGGCCAGCACGTCAAGGTGGAAAAGGGCGAACACCAGCGCCGCACCCGCACCACGGTCGAGGAGCTCAAAGCCAACGCCCGCGCCGCGGAAATCGCCCGCATGCTGGCGGGCAACCCCGCCGATCCCACCGCGCTGCGCCACGCCCGCGAGCTGCTGCAAGCCGCCCGCGCCGCGCGCGCATGACAGACTATTCGTCCCGGTGCACCGTTGCCGGGCTGAACGCCGGCAGGCAGATGGCGATGTAGTCGGCGCCTTCGGGGGTCGAGTACCGCACCCATTCGCCACGTGCGCAGACCGCCGCCTGACCCGTCCCCACTTCCAGCACTCCGCCGCGAAATTCGACCCGCAGCTTCCCCTCCAACACCAGCGTGTACTCGTCGAACTCCGGCGTCTGGCCCGGTTCCTGCCAGCCCGCCGGACTGCGCATGTGGGCGATGCTGCACGCGCCGGTGGCGCTGTTCACGTGGCCGATGAACTCGTCAATCAGCTTGGGCTTGTTGCCGGCGGCGGTGATGCGCGTCGGCTGGGCGATCAGTCGGGGCATGCCGAATTATAACAACCCCGCCGCCGCCAGTTGCCCGCGCAGCGACGCCGCCGTGGTGAAGTGAAAGCATCGCAACCCCAGCCCGCGCGGCGCTTCCAGATTCTCTTCCCGGTCGTCCACGAAGCCGCAGGCCTCCGGGTCGGCGTGGACCACGCCGCATGCCCGCCGGAAGATCTCCGCCCCCGGCTTGCGCGCTCCCAGATAGCACGAGCTGCAGAAGGCCGCGAAGTATTTTGCCAGGCCGTAGGTCTCGATGCGGTACCGGTTCAGTTCCCGGCTCTCGTTGTTCAGCGCCGCCAGCCGCACGCGGCCGGCGGCAGCGATCTCCGCCAACAGCGCCAGCGACTCCGGCAGCGGCTGCGAACAGGACTGCATAAAGGCGATGAAGGCAGCGCTCGAAAACCCCCGCGCCTGCGTGAACACCACCTGCTTGAGGTAGTCGTCCAGCGACAGAGCGCCGGTTTCGAGCGCCTCCGCCCGCGGCGCGTGCAGCGCCTCGATCGCGGCCGCGTCCAGCCCGAACTGCGCGCAGGCGCGCGCCCGTTCGCCGTGGTCCCAGCCGTTGGTCAGCAGCACGCCGCCCATGTCGAAGAACAGATGGGTCATCATGCCCGGGCGTTGGCGTTGGCCGGCGCCACGCTCACCAGATGGCCGATCCAGGTGGTCATTTCGGTTTCATTGCACAGCAGGTCGCGCAGGCTGGTTTTGTCCAGCACCTGATCGAGAACCAGTTGCAGGGAGCGCCACAGCGAGCGCAGCGAGCAATCCACCGAATGGGTGCACACCCGCTCCTCGCCGGTGTGCTCGGCGCAAAACCCCGGCTCGTACAAGCGTCCGCCCAGCACCGCCAGCGCCTCGCCCACCGCGATGCTCTCCGGAGGCCGCGCCAGCCCGTAGCCTCCGCCCGCCCCGCGGGCGCTGGTCACCAGGCCGCCGTGGCGCAGGATGCGCAGCAATTTGGCCGTGTAGGCCCCGGAAATCCCCTCCAGCTTGGCGATCTCGGGAATGGTCAGGCTGCCCGCCGCGCCCTCGCTCAGGTAGCTGCTGCCCAACCGGATCAGGCACCGCAGTCCGTACTCTTCCTGGCTGGTAAACTTCATGCCGCTCGTCTCCGTCCTACCAGTCAATCCCCAACTGCAGCCGCGCCGCCTGCGACATCTTGCTCTGATCCCAGGGCGGATCCCACACCAGATCCAGCTTCACGTCGCTCACCCCCGGCACCGAGCGCACCTTCTGCTCCACCTCGCCCGGCAAAATCCCCGCCGCCGGGCACCCCGGCGCGGTCAGCGTCATGGTCACCGCCACCACGCCGTCGTCGGCGATCTGGATGCTGTAGATCAGCCCCAGATCGTAGATGTTGACCGGAATCTCCGGGTCATAGCAGCTCTTGATCGAGTCAATGATGTATTCCCGCAACAGCGCCGTCTCCGGCGAATCGCCGGCGTCCTCGGAGGGGTCGGTCATCACCGCGGTGGTCGTCGCCGCCGCCTTGGGCTGCCGCCGTTCCCACTCCCGCCGCAGCTCGGCGGCCGTATCCCGCTGGCGCTGCGCTTCCTTCAGCACCGCCGCTTCGGCCGACTTCTCCAGTTCGGCCGCCACCGTCTCCTTGTGCTCCGCCTCGCGTAAAAGGAAATCGTCCATGTCCCCGTTACTCCGTGCTCACCGGCTCCGCTTCCACCGCCGCCGCGCTCAGCGCCTGATGCAGCGTGTGCCAGGCCAGGCTGGCGCACTTCACCCGCGCCGGATACTCGCTCACCCCGGCAAACACCGCCAGCTTCCCCATCCCCTCCGAACTGGATCCCGGCGCTCCGGTGACCATCTGATGAAACCGCTGGAACAATGCTTCGGCTTCGCCCAGCGTCTTCCCGCGCACCGCCTCGGTCAGCAGCGAGGCGCTGGCGGTCGAAATGGCGCACCCGCTGCCCTGAAACTTCACCTGCCGCACCGTTTCCCCGTCCAACTCCACCAGCACCGTCACCCGATCCCCACACAGCCGGTTGAAGCCTTCCGCCCGCCGGTTGGCCTCCGGCAGCGGGCCGAAGTTCCGCGGCCGCTTGCTGTGGTCAATCACCAGCTCCTGGTAAAGTTCGTCCAACTGCGACATCAGCGGAACATCTCCTGCACCTTCTTCAAACCCTCCGCCAGCCGGTCCAGATCCTGGCGGGTGTTGTACAGCCCGAGCGATGCCCGCGTGGTCGCCGGAATCTCGAAGCGATCCATCACCGGCTGGGCGCAGTGGTGGCCCGACCGCACCGCGACCCCCACCGAATCGAGAACCGTGCCCACATCGTGGGGATGCACGCCCTCCACCACAAACGACAGCACCCCCGCCTTGTGGGCCGCCGTACCGATCAGCCGCACTCCCGCCATGCCCTCCAGCAACTGGGTCCCGTGGGCGAGTAGATCCTGTTCATAGGCCGCCAGCGCCGCCCGGTCCAGATGCTCCAGGTAATCGACCGCCGCTCCCAACCCAATCGTGGCGGCAATGTTCGGCGTTCCCGCCTCGAACTTGTAGGGCAGCTCGTTGTAGCTCGTCCGCTCAAAGGTCACCGAGCTGATCATGTCCCCGCCGCCCTGCCACGGCGGCAGCCGCTCCAGCCACTCCTGCTTCCCGTAGAGCACGCCGATACCGGTCGGCCCGTACATCTTGTGTCCCGAAAGGGCGTAAAAATCACAATCGAGCGCCTGCACATCCACCGCCACATGAGGCGCCGCCTGCGCCCCGTCCACCAGCACCGGCACCCCGCGCGCGTGCGCCCGGGCGATCATCTCCGCCACCGGGTTCACCGTCCCCAGCGCGTTGGAGATGTGGGCGAAGGCGGCGATCCTGGTGCGCGGACCCAAGCCCTGCTCGAAGGCCTCGAGCGGCACCTCGCCCCGCTCATTGATCGCCGCCACGCGCAGTTTCGCCCCGCTGGCTTCACACGCCAGCTGCCAGGGAACGATATTGGAGTGGTGTTCCAGCCCGGTAATCAGGACTTCATCCCCGGGCTTGAGTTGGCTGCGCGAGAAGGTCTGCGCCACCAGATTGATGGCCTCGGTCGTGCCGCGCACGAAGATGATTTCCTTCTCGCTGCCGGCGTTCAGAAAACGCTGCACGCCGCGGCGCGCGGCTTCGTAGCGGGCCGTCGCCCGCTCCCCAAGCTGGTGCACGGAACGGTGGATGTTGGAGCACTCGTCGGTGTAAAAGTGCCGCAGCGCGTCCAGCACCGCCTCCGGCTTCTGCGTGGTGGCGGCGTTGTCGAGATAGGCCAGCCCGGGCTGGGCCCGCAGCAGGGGAAAGTCCTGCCGCGCGGCGGCGGCATCGAAGGCGGCGGCGGGGATGGCGGCCCGTATGGCCATGGTTACTCCGCCCACTTCCTCCACAGCAGCTTCTCCAGTTCCGCCCGCAGTTCCGGGTTCCCCACCCGGCTCAGCACATCCGCGGCGAAGGCGTAGATCAGCAGCTTGCGGCTCTCCTCCAGCCCCATCCCGCGCGAGCGCAGATAGAACAGCGCCTGGGCATCCAACTGCCCCACCGTGGCGCCGTGGGTGCAACGCACGTCGTCGGCGTAAATCTCCAGCTGCGGCTGGGTGCTGATGGTGGCCGCCGAGTCGGAGAGCAGCAGGTTCTTGTTGCTCTGGATGGCGTCGGTGTGCTGCGCGTCCTCGCGCACAATGATGCGTCCGTTGAACACCCCCACCGCCTTGCCGTCCAGCACTCCCTTGTAATATTCGCGGCTGGTCCCCAGCGGCCGGGCGTGATCCAGAATGGTCGAGTTGTCCACGTGCTGGGCGCCGTCCAGGGCGAACAGGCCGTTGAGCACGCACTCCGTCCCCTCGCCGTCCAGGATGGCGTGAACGTTGTTGCGCACCAGGCCGCCGCCCAGCGAGATCGAGTGCGCCGTGAAGCGGCTGTCCCGCCCCTGCCGCGAGCGCAGCTTCGACACGTGATAGGCCGCCAGGCTCTCCTGCTCGATGCGGGTGTATTCCACCCGCGCGTTGTCGCCGATCTCGAAGCTGGTGACCGCGTTGGTGAAGTACACCTCGCCGGCAAACCCGGCGCAAGTCTCGATGATCGAAACTTCGCTCTCCGCCCCGGCCAGCACCACCGTCCGCGGATGGGAGCACCCCTTATGTTCCACCGTGCCCGTGGTCAGATACAAAATGCTGATCGGCGCCGCCACCACCGCCCGGGGGGCGATCTCGATCACCGCGCCGTCGGCCAGAAAACTCGTGTTCAACGCCACAAACGGCTGCCGCTGCTCGTCTTCATGGTCGAGATGGGCCCGCAGCTCGCTGCCGTCGGCGGCGAACCGCTCCGCCAGCGACCCCACCTTGCACCCCGCCGGCGCGGTGGTCGAAGACAATCCCGGAGCAAAGTAGCCGTTGACGAATACCAGCCGGCACGCCTCCGGTCTCCAGTCCACCCCGGGCAGATCCAGCGCCCGCACCCGCCGCACCAGTTCCGCCGCCGGAAGCGGCGGCTGCGGCTCGAACACGCTGCCGGCGATCGGGGCCACGTTGGTCTGCCGCCACCCCTCGTCGCGGTGGCTGGGGAAGCCCATGTCGGAGAAGCGCGCGAACGCCTGCTGCCGCAATTCATGCAGCCACGCCGGCCGCGGATCCTGCCCCGCAAAGCGCGCCATGTAGCTGGCAAATACGCCCGTGGTGGCGTCCTTGAGACCGAACAGCGGCATGGTTATGCTCCCCGCCGCCCGGCCGCGCCCGCATCCACCAGATCCGGCTCGCCCAGCCAGCCGTACCCCTTGTCCTCCAGCTCCAGCGCCAGTTCCTTGCCACCCGACTTCACAATCCGCCCGCCCGACAGCACGTGCACATAATCCGGCACGATGTAGTTCAGCAGCCGCTGATAGTGAGTGACCAGCAGAATGGCGCGTTCGGGAGCCCGCAGCGCATTCACCCCCTCGGCCACCGTCTTCAGCGCGTCAATGTCCAGGCCGGAGTCGGTTTCATCCAGAATGGCCAACTTGGGCTCCAACACCGCCATCTGGAAGATCTCGTTGCGCTTCTTCTCGCCACCGGAAAAGCCCTCGTTCACCGCCCGCTTCATCAGCGCGTCGTCCATGTGCAGCAGCTTCATCTTCTTCTGCACCAGCGCCAGAAAATCCACCGCGTCCAGCTCTTCCTGCCCCTGGTACTTGCGCACCGCGTTCAGCGCCGTCCGCAGAAAGTAGTTGTTGCTCACCCCGGGAATCTCCACCGGATACTGGAAGGCCAGGAAGACTCCCGCCCGCGCCCGGTCCTCCGGCGACAGCTCCAGCAGGTCCTGGCCGAGGTAGCGCACCGTTCCCGCCGTCACCGCATAGGTGTCGCGCCCCGCCAGCACCTGCGCCAGCGTGCTCTTGCCGCTGCCGTTCGGCCCCATGATGGCGTGCACTTCCCCCGCCTTCACCTGCAAATCCAGGCCGCGCAGAATCTCGCGCCCCACCACTTCCGCATGTAGTCCCTTGATCTCGAGCATGTTCGCTGTTCCCTGTCCCCTCTTCCCTGTTCGCTCTTACCCGACGCTGCCTTCCAGGCTCACGCCCAGCAGCTTTTGCGCCTCCACCGCGAACTCCATCGGCAGCTCGCGGAACACTTCCTTGCAGAACCCGTTGACGATCATCGAAACCGCATCCTCGTTGGAGATGCCCCGCTGCCGGCAATAGAAAAGCTGATCCTCGCCGATGCGCGAGGTCGAGGCCTCGTGCTCCACCTGCGCGGTGTTGTTCTTCACCTCCAGCACCGGGAAGGTATGCGCTCCGCACTTGTCGCCGATCAACAGCGAATCGCACTGCGAGTAGTTGCGCGCCCCCTCTGCCCCGGCCAGCATCCGCACCGCGCCGCGATAGGTGTTCTGGCCAAAGCCGGCCGAAATCCCCTTGCTGACGATGGTGCTGCGCGTGCGCTTGCCCATGTGGATCATTTTGGTGCCGGTATCCGCCTGCTGGCGGTTCTTGGTCAGCGCCACGGAATAAAACTCGCCCACCGAATCGTCGCCCTGCAGAATGCAACTGGGGTATTTCCAGGTGATCGCCGATCCCGTCTCCACCTGCGTCCAGGAGATCTTCGACCGCCGCCCCAGGCACTTCCCGCGCTTGGTGACGAAGTTGTAGATCCCGCCCTTGCCTTCCTTATCCCCCGGATACCAGTTCTGCACCGTCGAGTATTTGATGGTCGCGTCGTCGAGCGCCACCAACTCCACCACCGCGGCGTGCAACTGGTTCTTATCCCGCTTGGGCGCCGAGCAGCCTTCCAGGTAGCTCACATGCGCGCCTTCCTCGGCAATGATCAGCGTCCGCTCAAACTGTCCGCTCTCGTTGCTGTTGATGCGGAAATAGCTCGACAGCTCCATCGGACACCGCACCCCTTTGGGGATGAAGCAGAACGACCCGTCGCTGAAGACCGCCGAGTTGAGCGTGGCGAAGTAGTTGTCGGTGTACGGAACCACCGATCCCAGATACTTCTGCACCAGCTCGGGGTGGTTGTGCACCGCATCCGAGAACGAGCAGAAGATCACCCCCACCTCCGCCAGCTTGGCGCGGAAGGTGGTTGCCACCGACACGCTGTCAAAAATGGCGTCCACCGCCACCCCCGCCAGCAGTTCCCGCTCGCGCAGCGGCACTCCCAGCTTCTCGTAGGTGGCCAGCAACTCCGGATCCACTTCGTCCAGACTCTTGGGCGCGTCGGATGCCGTCTTCGGCGCCGAGTAATAGATGACGTCTTGATAGTCGATCGGCGGGTAGTGAACGTTCTGCCAGGTCGGCTCGGTCATCTTCGTCCACTGCCGATAGGCGCGCAGCCGCCACTCCAGCATGAACTCCGGCTCGTTCTTCTTGGCCGAGATCATGCGCACAATATCCTCGTTCAGCCCGCGCGGTACGGTGTCGGACTCAATCTCGGAGACAAACCCGTACTTGTACTCCTGATTGGCCAGCGCCTCGAGATCCTGTGCCTGTGTGCTCATGCAAATCCCCTATTCCCAACGTCTCCTTCAGCATGGCGAATCTATACAAATTAGTCAAGATTAGCGGATCAGCTGTCCCGGCCCTCCATCGAGTGGTACTCCATCAGCTTCTTGGTCATCAGTACCATGCCGATGGATTGCACCCATTCGCTCACCACATTCCCCACCACCTGCCCCCACTTGGTGTTCACTCCCGAGTGCAGGTAGAGCGCAATCCACCCCAGCAGCGTCACCACCAGAAACAGAGTGAGGGAGTGGTCGCGCAGGAAATCCAGCATCCGGTGCGTAGGATCGTCAGGCGGCGGCGGCCGGCTCTCCGTCGACCCTTTTTCGTACATATACTTGGTGGCCAGCACCATCACCACCACCCCCGACCAGTCGGCGATGGCGTTGCCGAAAAAGTTCCCCAGGTGGGTGTTCGGGTCCCACAGACTGTAGAGGATCAGCCACAGGAGCAGAATGCCCGACGCGGTCAGGCTGAGGGTGTGGTGGCGAATGCGGTTCCCCATGCCCGGAGTATGCCCCAGGGCGAGGAACCATTGGTGAACAGTTAGTGATAGAGCAAGACCGACTGGCGCTGCGCCTCAAAGGCCTTGAGGCTGTCGGCCCAACCGTCGGCAATGCGGCGCGGATCTTCCCCGCTGCGGATGGCATCCACCAGCGCCTGCGACCCCGCCAACGGATGCATATCTTTGCTGTCCCACTG
>DATBPS010000146.1:0-2474 GCA_036561225.1 Terriglobales bacterium | reverse complement strand
GCCAGCCATGTTCTGTAACCAATGCGGAGCCCGTTTGCAGCCCGGCGTCACTTACTGCACCCACTGCGGCAAAGCGGTCGGCGCTCCCGGCACCGCCGCCGCGCCCGTGGCTCAACCGCTGGTCGCCGCCGCCGTGGGCCGCGTGGCCAAGCATCGCAACATACTCGGCGTGCTGTGGATTGTGGCCGGCGTCCTCAGCCTGCCCGGCGCGCTGGTGTTGATGGGCATCAGCACCATGCGTTACGGATACTTCGGCTGGGGCAGCCCCTTTGGCGGCATGCCGCCCTTCCTCGCGCCGCTGTTCGGTTTCCTCGGGGTGTGCCTGCTGGCCCTCTCGGTGCTCAGCATCATCACCGGCGCCGGCCTGCTCAGCGCCCAGTCGTGGGCGCGGATGCTGGCCATCGTGCTGGGCATCATCCGGCTGATCCACATTCCGCTGGGCACGGCGCTGGGCATCTACACTCTCTGGGTGTTGCTCCCCGAGCAGTCCAACCTCGAGTACGGCCAGCTGGCGCAGCAAAGAGTGCGCGCCTGACCGCCTAGCCGGCCAGCTTGAGCGTCCAATCGCGCACGCCATCGGCCACGGCTTCGTGACCGTCTTCGATCATCAGCATGTGGCCGCGGTCGTGCATCTGCAGCGGACAGCGGTAAAACTCCGCCAGGCGGCGCTGCTCGCTGGCGGGAATCAGCCGATCGTCCGTGCCCCCCACCACCAGACACGGCGAATGTATACGTCGTTTGTCCACGCTCACCAGGCCCACCGCCATTTGCATGGAGGCGCGGCCCGAGTCGGGCACGTCGCGGAGGGCGATCTCAGCCCGTTGCGCCGTGGTCAGCCGATTGTTCACCAGGTCGTCCTGCAAATTCGAGTCGAGCACCACGGTGCCGCCGCACAGCGGCCACACCACCTCCTGCCAGGGATGGCGCAGCACATGCCGCCACATCGGCACGTAGGCTTTGCGGAACATATGCCAGGGCGGGGCGCTGGCCAGAAAGACGTAGCCCAACTGGCGATGCGACTCGGCCAGCTTCTGCGCCACCAGCCCGCCCATGCTGTGGCCGACGACCACCAGCCGCCGGCCGATCTCCGCCATCGCCGCCGCCACCCACAGCGCGTAAGTTTCGACGCTGTAGGTGCCCATGCGTTCGGCGGTGGCACGGTCGTTGTCGTTACCGTGACCTGGCAACTCGAGCGCGTAACTGGCGTGACCGTATTGAGCGAAGCGGCGCTGGAAGGGTTCCCATCCCCATATCCCGCCCCCCAGGCCATGGATGAGCAGCAGCGGCGGCCCGCTCTCCTCGCCTTCCGGCCGGGCCACCAGACAGTTGAGTTGTCCAAAGCGCGTCCGCAGGGATTGCATCACGCCTGCTCCTATTTCCTAAGACGATCGTATCAGGCTCAAAGGCTGCAACTGAAGGCGGTAAAATGTGGCCATGCGTTCCCGAGCCTTATTGATGCTCCTCGGCGCCGGGCTGTTGGTCGCGCTCGCCTGCCACTCCTCCGCCGCACTCCCCGGCCCCACCCCCGCCCCCGCGGGCCAGTACACGGCCGACATCCAGACCGACCTGGGCACCATCACTGTCGCCCTGTTCCCCGATAAAGCGCCGCTGGCAGTAGGCAACTTCATCGGCCTGGCGGAAGGCACCCAAGCCTGGCGCGACCCCCGCACCGGCGCCGTCGAGCAGCACCACCGCTTCTACGACGGCCTGACTTTTCATCGCGTCATCCCCGCCTTCATGATCCAGGGCGGCGACGCCATGGGCAACGGCAGCGGCAGCCCCGGCTACCAGTTCGCCAACGAAACCAGCCCCGATCTGCTCTTCGACCGCCCTGGCCGTTTGGCCATGGCCAACGCCGGCCCCGACACCAACGGCTCGCAGTTCTTCATCACCGTCGCCCCCTACCCCTCGCTCAACGGCAACTACACCATCTTTGGCCAAGTGCTCAGCGGCCAACCCGTCGCCGACGCCATCAGCAAAGTCCCCACCAACCCCGCCAACAACATGCCCCTCACCCCCATCCACATCGTCAAGGTCACCATCCACCGCAGCTAAGGGCGCGATGCTGATTTTCTCCAATAAACGGCTCTAACTGATTGATTTGATTGCCCCGATGATTGGAGACGAGTGGGGTAGCACGAGGTGGCCGGCTCAGTGTCTCTGCGTGATTTCTGCATGCTCTGCCCATGGTGGTTGGAGGGGCACAGGGGCTTGGCGGTTAGTGGCAATTCCATGACAGCGCGGTGTTGACCAGTAGACAGCCCGGGAGTGCGGTCCGGTGGCGCCACCCGTCCCATCTACAATGGATACAGAACACACGCCCCGGTTGCCCAGGGGTTCTTTATGCCGCGCTGCGCTTTCGCCGCTGTCGTAATCCTGCTGCCGCTGGTGGCTTCCGCCCAGCAGCGCGGCGGTCGCGGAGGCACTCCCAACTCCCATGCGCAGGCGCTGGTCGACCCGAGCCTGATCGCCGC
>DATBPS010000145.1:0-8001 GCA_036561225.1 Terriglobales bacterium | reverse complement strand
CGGCGCGGGCAGCCGGCGCGCCGCCGCGCCCGCCGCCGCGCCGGACGGCAGGGTGGCGGCATTGACCAGCCGTACGTTGGGGTCCAGCGGGCGCAACATGAGGTCGAAGTTGCGTGACGCCTCGCCCGCCAGCTTGACGACGATCCGGTTCCAGCCCGTCGCCAATTCCACCGCCCCCGCGGTGGCGGCGGTGGTATAGCTCGCACGCCGGTCGTTGCGCAACACCACCGTGCCGTTGATGGCGATCTGCGCCGAAGCGGGCGTATACAGGCGCAGTAGCGCCCGGGTGGCCGCCGGCGCCTGCACCCAGGTCACGGCGAAGTCCACCCCCTGCGCGCCCCAGTCGAGCGGGAAATGCACGCCGTCGCCGCTGCTGGTGAACGGCTGCGCCCGGCGCGTGGTGGCATCGCTGGCGCCGGGGCCGAGGTCGGAGGGGTAGTCGGCGGCCACACTGGTCTCAATCGGAAAGCTCTGATCGAAGCCCAGGTTCTGGTACTGCCCGAACGGTCCCCAGAGTTCCCAGTGGGCCAGCCGGCCGGAGAGCCGCAGCGCAACTTCCTGGGTCAGCGCCAGGCCGGGGGCATGCACCGCCGCCAGCAGCGAACGGCCCAGCATGTAGGTGGTGGTGGGGTCCGCCAGCGGTTGCTCCAGCACGTGCTGCAGGCTGGGGACGGCATCGAGCAGAGCGCGGCCCTGGTTCTCCAACTGCCCGCTGAGGGCGCGCACCGCCAGTTCCGTGGCCACATCGTTGGGCGCGGTGCGGGTCAGCTGCAGCGCCGCCTCCAGCATGGCGCGATCGGAACCGCGGCTGTAGGCGGCGACGAAGCGGGTGAAGGCCAGCTCGGGCGCTTGCGCCGCGGGCACCGTCAGTTGGGGACTGGCCAATTCCTTCTGCGCGGCCTGCTTGGCCGCCGGGTCTCCGTAAAACAATTCCAGCCAAAGCACGTCGGCACGCCCCGCCGCGCCGCGCGCGCGCGCCGCCGCCAGGGTGGCCGCGTATTGCCCCTGGGCGGCCCGCGGCAGATGGTCCAGCAAGCTGGCGGCCGGCGCGGGCGCGGCCACGGCCACGGCCACGAGACAGGATGCCGCGAGGGCGGGTACGAAACGAAGCTGTAGGAACTTCTTCATGGCTTGAGGATGGCGATGGAGCGGCCCAGGGCGGCGTCCACCTGCGCCCAGAAGGCGCGGAAAGCGGCGTAACCGTCCGGGGCGATCAAGGGCTGCGTGGTTTCGATGCGGCTGCGCAGGGTCAGCGTCGAGCCGTTGAGCACCGCATCCGCCTGGAAGGCGGCGAAGGGCTGCTTCAGCTGGGTGGGCGCAGGCAGCGCGCCCGCCTGGTAGCCGGCCGGCAGCGCCAGATGCATCTCTTCGATGACAATCTGCGGCGGGCCGGTCAGCAGGTCGGTGGTGCGGCTGCCCAGCGCGGCCAGGTCGGGCACCCAGGAGCGCGGGACAATTTGCCGCGGTACCAGCAAGGTGGCGCCGTTGACGCTGGCGAAGCGCGGAATGCTGCCCTCCATGCGCACCTCCAGCGGCTGGTTCCAGTCGTTGTCGTTCTGCACCGTGGCGCTGAGGATCTCGATGCCCGGCAGCCGGTCGCGCAGCATCGCCTGCAGGGCGCCGGTCTGGCGGTCGGGCAGCTCCAGCGCCTGGCGCATCTGTGGCGCGCGATCGCCGGTCACCACCAGATCCATGCTGAAGCGCAGGTTGCCGTCCGCATCCAACTGCCCGTTGAGGCTGCGGGTCACCACGTTGACGGTGGCGGGCTTTTCGGGCGTCACCACCGGCGCCAGCGCGACGGGGGCGTTGAACCGCGCGTCCACGGCCTGCGCCGTGCCCGCCGCCGCCAGGTCACTGGCCACCGGAATGCGCAGCACGAAGGCGCGCTGGTCGCCGGCGGGCAATTCGCGCGTGCCGTTGTACTCGGCGGTCCCGTCCAGATACAGCTTCATGCCGGGCACATACACGATGGCATGGTCAAAATCGGCCACCGAGGGAACGGTCGGGTCCACCAGCCCCAGATCGCGGATGCGCACCAGCACGAACTCGCTCTCGATCCCCGCCTGGTGCAGCATGGCGATCAGCAGCGAGGCCTTGTCCTTGCAGTCGCCGAAGCGGCGATGGAAGACCTGGGTCACCGGATACGGCCGATAGCCGTGAATGCCGAACTCCAGCGCCACATAGTGGGTGTTCTGAATCACCCAGCGGTAGATGGCGTCCACCTTGTCGGCTTCCGACGTCTTGCCGGCCACGAGGCGCGCCACCGTGTCCTTCATCTCCGCATCCATCACAAAGGTGTCGCGGATCAGGTGCCGATACCAGGTGGCGAACTGTTCCCAGGTCTGGAAAGCGGAAACCGAGACGTAGGGCACGCGCTCAATCTCGGGCGCCGCCAGCGGCTCCTGCAGCTCCGGCGGCAGGTCGCTGGCACTCCATTCGTACACCGTCTGCCCGTCGTGGCTGGTCTTCGTCTGCCCGCCGTGGAAGCGTACCGTCTGGCTGTACAGCGGCTTGTTGGCGGGTGAGATGACAATGTACTTCTGCAGCAGCGTGGGCGCGGCGCCGCCGAAGGTGTCGAGGTCGCCGAAGTAATCGCCGTACAGCGATTCGAGCGTGGTGGGCAGCACGCGGTAGGCGATCTCGACGAAGTCGCCCGCGCGCATCGAGGGCATGGTCACGTACTTGTTGCGGACGTTGTAAAACGTCTCGTATCCCACCGACTGCTGCAACAACGCGTCGTCCGCCTCGGGCGCGTCGGCGCTGCTGCCGTCGGGGTGCACCACGTGCGCCGAGAGGAAGCGCACCTGCTCGGTGGCGGGATCATAGGTCACCGGATAGTAGCCCAGCGAGTTGGCGCCGTTGTCGTTGTTGATGCGGAAAATCTGTTCCACATAGCGGCCGGTGTTGCCGGAGGGGAAGATGTTGGCCACGCTGATGTTGGCCAAAATCACCAGCGGGCCGCTCTCCAGCTTCTGCCGGTCGGCTTCCGGGCGCGCCTTATAAGCGGCAATCGTCTGATTGAGGTCGAGCGTATACGGGCGTTCGAAGCTGGCCTCCTGGGCGGCCTCGCCGCCGCGGGCCAACTGCAGCCGGTCGCGCAGGCTGGAATCCTGCGGGTTGAGGGCCAGCGCCGCCTGCCAGGCCTCCACCGACGCCTGATGTTCGCCGAAGTGGCGCTCGATTTCTCCCGCCGCCACGCGCAGGTCCGGCTGATCCGGCGCCAGGCCGACGGCGGCGTGAATGCGCGCCAGCGCCTCCGGCCGCCGCCCCAGCCCGGCCAGCGCCCGTGCCTCGAGTTCCATCAGGTTGGGCAGCTCGCCGTTCAGCGCGACGGTTTTCTGCAGCGTGGCGAGCGATGGCTGGGGCGCGCCCAGCCGCTGTTCGACATCCGCCAGCTCCAGCGCCAGCGTCATGTCGTAGGCGCCCTGCTGCTGCGCCGCCTGCATCCACTGCCGCGCCAGTGTCAGCGGACCCACACGCCGCAGGGTGATGCCCACCGCCTCGCTCACCGCCGGCAGCGCGACGCCGGCCTGCTGGATGGCGGCGGCCCAGGCCAGCGCCTGCGGTCGCAGACCCACCGCGGCGTACACCTCGAACATGCCCAGCGCCGCCATGGGCGACTTCTGAATCTGCGCCGCGCCGGCGGTCTCTCCGGAGTCGCTCGTTCCCGCTCCACCCAAGGCCGACCAGAAGTCGTCCCGCGCCGGCTGATACGCGCCGCGGCCCAGTTCCAGCATGCCGCGGTCCAGCCGCGCCTCCGCCGCCCAGGGGCTGCGGGGCTGCGTCTGCAAGAGCTGTTGCAGATACTGGTAGCGGCGGCTGATGTCGTGGTCGTGCTCGACGAAGTCCACCAGGGCGCCGGCCTGCCCGGCACTGCCGGCGGGAAAAGCGGCCTGCGCGTCGAGGAAGGCGTTCACATCCTTGTGGTCGCCGGTGTTGAAATTGAGTTTTTCCGCGAGCAGCCAAGCGTAGGCCAGTTTGTCGTTGGCGGTGGCGGTGGGCGCGCTCGCCGCCTGCTGCGCCAGGGCGGAGAGGTCGCGCACCGCCGGCGCCTCACCGCCGGCTGCGGCGGCCGCGGGCGCATGGGGTTCATCACTCGAGGGCAGCGCCAAGGGTTGGCCGTCGGGCGTGGTCAGCCGCAGGCTGAAGCGCCAGTCACTGGTTTCACCCACCCCCACCTTGGCCAGAATCTGGTTCCAGCCGGCGTCGAGTCGCGCGCCCACCGCGTGTTGATCCCAGCCGTGGCTGGAGTGGGTGCCGGTCTCCTGATACACCAGTTTGCCGTTTACCCACAGTCGCGTCGCGCCGTCGTCGCGCAGCCGCAGCGCCACCGGTTGTGCCGTGTCGCTGCGCACCCAGGTGATGGCGTAGGCGGCCACGCTCTGCGAGGGGTTGAGGTACGCCCCCAGGTTCATCTCCCCCAGGCCGGCGGTGAAGGGAACGGCGCGCCAGCTTACCTTGCGCTGCTTGCCCGAATAACTCGCCTTGAGATCAATCGGCCCCTTCTCCGGACCTTCTTCGGTAGCCATGGCCGAGGGGCTGGAGTTGTCGAAGGGTCCCAGCACCTGCCAGTGCTCGACCGCGCCCAGCCTGGCCACCAGAGCGGCGGCGGCGGTCGCATCGCCGCGCCGCAGCGCGGTGACCACCTGCTGCGCTTGAATCTCGGCGCTTAGCAGCGGATCGAGGCCCGGTGTCGCCGCCAGCTTCGTCCAGACGGCATCCAGCTCGGCGGTGGTGGCCAGCGGCGCAAGGTCTTCGATGCGGTACAGCGCCTGCAGGCGGGCCAGCGGCGTGGTGGCGGCGGCGAAGGCGCTTTGCTGGGCGGCGATCCGCTGGGCCGGGGTGGACACGCCCGTTTGAGCGGTGGCGACGGTGGAAATCCAGCAAATTACGAACGCGGCTGCCAGGGCGCGGGAGACGGGCCGAACGGAAAACATGTCCTCTGATTATGACACCCCAAGGCGGCTCGGAAAGGGGTGGAGGGGAGGAGAGTCCAGTAACCAACGACCCTCCACCACGTATCTAGTACCAACCTCAAACGGGGACTATAAATGAAGACAAGCGCATTTCGGGCAGCCACCTTCGCCAGCCTGCTCCTTCTGGCCGCCCAGGCGGCGGCCCAGGCCACTCCCCCAGCCACTCCCGCTGCCAACTTCGCCGATACCATCACCGGACAGGTGGCGGCTGACGGGCTGGCCATCCCGGGTGTGACGGTGACCATCACCGATGTGGCCAGCGGCCAGCGTCTGGTTACCACGACAGACGAGACGGGGCGCTTCACCGCCACCGTGGCGCATCCCGGAAACTTCACCATCCAGACCAGCATGGCGGCCTTTGCCCCTGCCGAGGTCACGGTGAGCGTGCCCGCTTCCGGCGCGGCCGTACCGCTGGTGGCACTGCCGCTCAGCCTCGCTTCGCAGGTAGCTGTCGCCCCGGCCGTGGCGGCGTCCACCGCCGCGACCCCGGCGCCAGGCGCGGCCCAACCCCCGGCCACGCGCACCGCCGCCGCCGGAACCCGGGCCCCGGCACGGGCCGGCGCACGCGGCAATCGGGCGGGCAACTTTCAGCAGTTGGATGTCAGTCAGACCGGCGAGATCTCCGGCGACGCCAACGCCGGCGCCGCCGACAGCGGCGTGGCGGGCATGAGCGATGCCGCCGCCACCGACTCGGCGGTGGTAGCCGGCTCGGCCAGCCAGGATGAGCGTCCCATGGACGCCAACTCCATTCAGGCCATGATGCGTCAGGCCGGCATTGGCCCGGGCGGCGGCCCGGGAGGACCGGGCGGTTTCGGCGGCGCACCCGGCGGGGGCGGGCGCGGTGGTTTCGGAGGCGGCGGGCGCGGCGGCTTTGGAGGCGGCGGGGGCCGCGGCGGATTCAACTTCCGCCAGATGCAGAACCGCTTCAATGAGCCCCACGGCACCTTGAGCTACACCCTGGGCGATTCCGCCCTCAACGCCCTGCGCGACTCCCTGACCGGCACTTCCAGCAATCAGAACCCGCCGCATGCCGCCGACCAGCGCTACACGGCCACCGTGACCACCCCGCTCAAGATCCCCGGCATCTTTGACGACCACGGCAAGACCAGCCTGACCTTCAGCTACAACGGCCAGCACAACGCTTCGCTCGACGTGGTCAGCGCGCTGGTGCCCACGGTGCAGGAACGCCAGGGCAACTTCCAGGGCCTCACCGACCGCCAGGGCACCCCGGTCACCATCAAGGACCCCTCCACCGGCCAGCCCTACAACAACAATACCATCACGCCGGGAGACATCTCCGGCGCAGCCACGGCGCTGCTGGCCTATGTGCCGCTACCCACCCCCGGAGCGGCGGGCGCGTTCAACTACACCAATACCCTCAACGCGCTGAACGTCAACAACAGCATCTCGCTGCGCATCAACCACAGCTTCGGCGCGGCCGCCGGCGGCGGCGGAGGGCGCGGTTTCGGCGGCCGTGGCGGACGCAGCCTCAACTTCAGCCTCAACTACAGCGGCGGCAACGCGCACCAGCCGGGCGTCTTCTACCCCTACGTCTCCGGCCTCACCACCACGCGCGGCATCAACGCCCGCCTGGGTTACAACCAGCCGCTGGCGGGCTGGACCAACAGCTTCAACGTCAGCTACAACCGCAGCCGCAACCACACCTCCAACCTCTACGCCAACCAGACCAACGTGGCGGGGCTGGCGGGCGTGCAGGGCGTTTCCACCGCGCCCATTGACTGGGGCGTGCCCACGCTGCAGTTTGCCGCCTCCGGCCTGACTTCGCTGCACGATGTCGCGCCCAACTTCCTGCGCTCGCAGACCTGGTCGTTCAGTGACGGCATGATCCGCCGCATGGGCCGCCATAACATCCGCTTTGGCGGCGACTTCCGCCGCCTCCAGGTCAACCCCGAGACCGACTCCTCGCCCAACGGGGTCTTCACCTTCAACGGGCAGTACAGCGGCTACGATTTCGCCGACTTCCTGCTGGGCATGGCGCAGCAGACCTCGGAGCGGTACGGCGGCGGCACCTTCTACTTCCGCCAGACCGAGCCTGACCTCTACTTCAATGACAACTGGCAGGTGCGGGGCGGCTTCACCCTCAGCTACGGCCTGCGCTGGGAGTACGTCTCTCCCTACACAGAGCTGCACAGCCGTCTGACCAACCTGCTGACCTCTTCCGACTTCAGCGCTCTTACCCCGGCCGTGGTGGGCCAGAACGGTGTGTCGGACACGGTGATCAAGCCCGAGTACAAACATCTGCGTCCCAGCCTCGGCTTCGCCTGGAGCACCTGGCAGAACATGATCGTCACCGGCGGCTTCGGCATGGCCTACAACACCGGGGCCTACGCCAACCTGGCCACCGCGCTGGCCTACCAGTCGCCCTTCCTGATCAATCAAGCCAATCTGGCGGGCGCGTCGGCGCTGTCGCTGGCCAACGGCTTTCAGGGCGGCAACGTCTCGGTCAACACCTACGGCGTGGACCCCAACTACCAGATGGGCTACTCCACCCTGTGGACGCTCGACGTCCAGCGCCAGATGGGGCGCGCCTTCGTCGTCAACCTGGACTACAGCGGCGCCAAGGGCACCCACCTCGACCAGTTGCGCGCCCCCAACCGCACCGCCAGCGGGCTGCTCTATCCCAACCTGCAGCCGTTCCTCTACGACACCAGCGGCGGCAACTCCCTCTACAACGGCGGGTCGTTGATCGTCAGCCGCCGCCTCTCGCAGAGCGTCGGCTTCCGCGCCCGCTACACCTACTCCAAGATGATGGACGACGCCTCCCAGATCGGCGGCGGCGGCGGCCTGAACGGCCTGATCGCGCAGAATGACCTCAATCTGGGCGCCGAGCGCAGCCTGTCGAGCGGCAACGTCACCAACGCCTTCAGCACATCGTACGAATGGCAACTACCCTACGGTCTTAACCACCGCTGGGGCGATCACTCCAACCTCTGGAGTTCGGCGCTGGGCGACTGGCAGCTCACCGGCCAGTTCACCGCCAACAGCGGTCAGCCGCTGACGCCCA
>DATBPS010000144.1:0-59076 GCA_036561225.1 Terriglobales bacterium | reverse complement strand
CGTTGACTTCCGACGGTTCGCACCAGCGATTCCAGCAAGGGGCGGGTGGCGGGCAGCAGGGGCGTCTGTTCCCGCCCACAGCCAAAGACGAAGCGTGAGATGCCGGCGGCTTCGGGCCCACTTTCCTGAACCACCTCCAGGCCATACACGGCAATGCGAGCGCGTCCGTCAGCGCCGGTTTCCCAAGTGGCCTGGGGGCAGGCATCGCGTACCAGTTCCAGCAGCTCTTTGGCTTCGGAATCCAATGGCGCCCTGGTCGTGGCGCGCCGCAGACCTTCGAGGGTGTTGCCGATGCCCGCGCCGCCGGCGATCTCCAGCGTGCCCGCACTGGCATCCCAGCAAAAACACTGCAAGGCCGGGTTCGCGGCCAGCCCGGCTTGCAATCGTTCAATCCAGGCAGCCATGGCCGCGGGTACAATCAGCCGCACCGCCGGCATGGCGGCGTCCGGATGTCGCTGGCGGCACTGTGCGGCCCACGTCCAGGCCTGGGCGACCACGGCGGCCGGCTGGGCGCAGGTTCTCATGGATGCGCCTTCATCATCCACGGCCACACACGGCAAAATACCCTGTTGACGCTCGAGTAGCAGCCGTTGCACCGGGCTGCGCTCCGGTGCCGGGCCGGTGAGGGGCGACAGCCGCCAGCCATGCCAATCGCGTTCGGCCGCCAAGCCGATGGCCTGCCGAAACTCAAGCCTGCGACGGGGCTCCGCGGCCGGGGCGTCGGCCGCCACCAGTTCCACCCGTTCGGGGCGGGACTGGCCCATGCGCAACGCCTCGATCTCCAGCCGTCCCGGGCTGCTCGCGGCCGCGCCGGTGATACGACGGACCCAATTGCACTCCTGGTTCCAGACGTGGCACACCACACGACTGGCGTCCGGATGCAGCGAGAAGCCGCTGTGTTCACCGCCCCAGCGGGCGATGAATTGGCCGCGCTCACGGATCAGCACCTGGTCGTGCGCGCTGAAAAAATCACGCAACCGCAGCGCCGTCTGCACCGGATCATGCTCCAGCCGGCGGGCGGCACGGTCGCGGCTGGATCTCAGTGGGCCACCCATCCCCGCAGAGTAGCGCAGCCGCCCGGGCCTCGCGCCCAGCTCCCCCCCGCCCGGGTGGAGGCCGCAAACTGCTAAAATGACGGCAGAAGCACCATGGCTACGCATCTTGAGCCCGTCGCCGCCGCTGCCGCACTCGCCGACGAACACGAGTTGGTGCGCCGCGCCCAGGCAGGCGATTTGAGTGCTTTTGAGGTGATCGTACAGCGGTACGAACATCGCATCTACCGCCTGGTGCTCCGCATGATGGGCAACTCGGCCGACACCGAAGATGTGTTGCAGGAGACCTTTCTCAAAGTCTTCTCCAAGCTCAAACAATTTCAGGAGCAGTCGCGGCTTTACACCTGGATGGTGCGCATTGCCGTCAATGAAGCGCTGATGAAGCTGCGCAAGCGCCGCGGCAATGTCATTTCGCTCGATGCCGAGGTGGCCTCCGAAGAGGGGCCGATGGTGCGCGAGATCGAGGATTCCCGCCCCAATCCGGAAGCCCAGTTGCAGACCACCGAACTGGGTGATCTGCTCCAGTCCAGCCTGGAGGCCCTGCCGCTCGGCTACCGGATGGTATTTCAGCTGCGCGACATCGAAGAACTGTCCACCGCCGAAACCGCCGAGGCGCTGGGCCTTAGTGAGGCGGCGGTCAAGTCGCGTCTTTTGCGCGCCCGTCTGCAGTTGCACAAGCGACTGGGCCGCCATCTCAGGATGGAAGGAGCGTGACCGTGGATTGTCGAGAACTGATGGACCATCTGGACGCCGTGCTGGAAGGGGAACGGTCTCTGGATCCTGCGCTGCTACAACACCTGGCCGCATGTCTTGGTTGCCGGCAACTGGTCGCTACCTGCCGCCAGACGATCCTTGTCTACCGTTCCCAACCGGCGCCTCCCATCCCCGCCGCCCTGCACCGCAAGGTGATGAAAAAAGTAAATGGTACTTCCGCCCAACCTGGCGGCACTGCGACGCATCCAAGAAGCTGAGGAATTTGCGTCATGGGCCTTTCCATCTTGGGTTGCCCTCACGACCACCTGAGCTTTCCCATGGTGACGCGTGAGCCTCAGGCTCCGCCCTCGCCATCGAGCTCCTCGAGTGCACCTTGGGCTCACGTGACCTGCCTCGACTGCGGCCGTGAGTTCTGGTACGACTGGGCGCACATGCGCCGCCTGCATGAGCGCGTCCGGCCGGTCTATTCGCCCCGCCGCGCCGCCTGAGCTTCAGCCGGCCTCTACCAGCCCGTAGCGGCGCTGCCAGCGCTGCTGTATCTCCGCCACCAGAGACCGCATGTCCGCGGAATTGGCGGCATCCAGATATTGTCGGGCCTCGTGCCGCGCCAATTCCATCATTTCCAGATCACGCACCGGATGGGCCACATGAAAGGCAGGCAGTCCGCTCTGTCGCGTGCCGAACATTTCGCCCGGCCCGCGCAGTTTCAGATCGAGATCGGCCAACACGAACCCGTCGCGCGTCTCGGCCAGCGCCTGCAGTCTTCTCTGTGCCGCCTCGCCCAACCGGGCGCCGTGCAGCAGGAAGCAGTAGGAGGGCTCGGGCGCGTGGGCGGCCCGCGGTTGCGGACGTCCAATCCGGCCACGCAACTGATGCAGCTGGGCCATACCGAACCGGTCGGCGTGTTCAATCACCATCAAGGTGGCGTTGGGGACATCCACCCCCACCTCGATCACCGTGGTGGCTACCAGCGCCTGCAAGTCACCCCGGCGAAAGGCTTGCATGATGGAGTTTTTCTCTTCCGATGGCAGCCGTCCGTGGAGAAGTCCCAGACGAAGGCTGGGGAACTGATGCCGCAGACGCTCGAACATCACCTGCGCGGGCTTCAGGTCAACTTTGTCTGATTCTTCGATCAGCGGGTACACGAAGTACGCTTGCCGCCCGGCAGCCAATTTGCGGCTGACAAACGCGTAGACCTCCGCGGCACGGCTGTCGGCGACAACCCGTGTATGGATGGGCAGCGCGCCGGGTGGTGACTGCCGCAAATAGCTGACCTCCAGATCCCCATAAAAGGTAAGAGCCAGCGAGCGGGGAATGGGTGTGGCCGTCATCACCAGTACGTGCGCCGCGCGCTCCTGGCCGGAGCGGTCCTTATGCATCAATTGGAATCGCTGCATCACCCCGAAGCGGTGTTGCTCATCCACGATGACCAGGCCCAGACCGTCCAGCTTTTGGCGCGCTTCGAGCAGCGCCTGGGTGCCGATGGCCAATTGTGGCTCCGCCATGGCGCGGCGCTTACCGCCGGTCACCAGTGCCACCCGGTAGTCCGGCAGCCGCTCCCGGGCATAGAGGTAGTGCTGCTCGGCGAGGATCTGGGTAGGGGCCATGAGCGCCACTTGATGGCCGTTTTCCATGGCCACCACGGCTGCCTGCAGGGCAACGATGGTTTTGCCGCTGCCCACATCGCCTTGCAGCAGCCGGCGCATGGGATGGCCCGAGCACATGTCGCCGACGATGTCGCGCAAGGCGTTCTTCTGGTCCACTGTGGGATGAAAGGGCAAGAGAGTTTTAAGGCGCTCGCGGATGGCTGGACGCACGGCCATCTCCACTCCGCTCTGTCGCCGCAGCCGGCGTTGTTTCATTTCAAGGCCGGCTTGCAGGAAGAACAGCTCCTCAAAAATCAGCCGGCGGTGCCCCGCCGTACGCGCATCTTCCAGCTCCCCGAGCGGGGTATCCGGGGAGGGGAAGTGCACCTGCTCCAGGGCGGTGCGCCGGTCGGGCAATCCTATCCGTTGGCGAAGGCCGGCGGGAAGGGCATCCGGCAGCGGTTCCGGCAGCGCCGCCAGAGCGCTATGGACGAGCCGGCGCAGGCGGGCCGCGCCCAGCGCGCCAATGGCCTCATACACCGGCACTATGCGGCCCAGTTTGAGCGAGGCGACGGAGTCGTGGCCGTCGCGCAATTTCTCTATTTCCGGCTGCCGCATCAGCAGGCGTCCGCGTTCGTGGGACAGTTTTCCGTACAGCGCCACCATCTGGCCGGATTCAAACTGGTCGCGCAGAAAGCCCGCGTGGTACCAGGCGCAGCGCATCATGCCGCTGCCGTCGCCGACCAGCATCTCCATGGTGACCACGCCCCGCTGCGTCCTGCCCATGGCCACGGTGTGCACCTGGGCCAGAATGGTGGCCGGTTCACCCTCCACCAATTCGCGTATGGACTGCCGCCGGCTGCGGTCTTCGTAACGGAAGGGAAGGGTGGTAATCAGATCCTCGACCGTAAAGATGCCCCGCTGGTTGAGAACCCGCGCCCAGGTAGGCCCCACGCCCTTGACGTACTGCACCTCCGTTCCGAGGCTCAGGCGGGAAGATTGCGGAACGTCGCCGGGCAGCATGGCCTCTATAATGACAGGTGGTGTGCAACTCTCGATGGCGGCTCCCAGCCTTGCTGTGTGCCTTACTGGCACAAGCGGCAATGGCGGTGGCGACAGGCGTCCCCGCGCCTCCTTCCCGCCCGGCGCGGACGCCGGTGGAACTGCGTCAGGCCCTCGCTGCCGCCCAACACGGCCAGCTCGACCGGGCGTTTTACCTGGCGAGCCGGGTCACCTCCCAGGCGCCTGACAACCGCGACTGGGTCACCATCCGCGAGATTTTGCGCCAGCGCGCCGTCATGGCTCACCTTCAGGCCGGCCGCAAGCTGGCCACCGAAGGCCGGCACGACTCCGCCGCCGACGAGTTCCGTGCCGCCCTGGCGCTCGACCCGGCCAGCGAGGCGGCACGCCAGAGCCTGGCGCAGCAGTTTCCCTCGGTGCCTCCGCCTGTCCCCAGCGATACCCGCATGCGGGTCGAACGTGCCGCGCCGCCCATCCAGTTGGACATCACGCCGGGACGGCATGCCTTCCACCTGCGCTTGAGCGCGCCGCAGGCGGCCGCCGAAGTGGCCGCCGCTTATGGCTTGCACGTCTACGTCGCCGACAACGTGCCCCGCACGGCGGTGTCGCTGGATGTGGATGACGCCACGTTTACCCAGGCCATGACGGCGCTACGAGCCGTGAGCGCCCTCGATTACGTTCCTCTTGATTCCCATACCTTGTATTTCGGTACCCAACAGCAGTTAAAGGGGCGCCAACCTCTAGGCACCCGCACTTTTTACCTGCCCTGGGTGGCTGACACCATCACCCTCAACCAGATCACCACCACCATTCGCACCCTGCTCGGCGTTCGTCAGGCGACAGCGGAGTCGGATACCAATGCCATCTCCGTTCGCGGGACGCCCGAACAACTCGATGCGACCGAGGCCCTGCTTCTGCACCTGCGGGGCGCTCCCGGCGAGGTGATGCTCGAAGTTCGCATTCTGGACCTGAGCAGCACCACGGCCCGCGATCTCGGCCTCACTCTGCCCAACCAGTTCACCATGTTCTCCCTGGCGCCGCTGCTGGCGCAATTGAAGAACAGCGGCACCCTCTCGCAGGACATCCTCACCTTGTTTGAGCAGGGGGGCTTGAACGCGGTGCTCAATTCCGGGATGCTCTCTCCCTCGGCGCTGGCCAATGCCCAGTCATTGCTCTCCCCGCTGTTGCAGAACCCTTTCGTGGTATTTGGCGGCGGCGCAACGCTGATGGCGGTTTCCGTTCCCAACTTTGCCGCCAATCTGACGCAGACGCAGGGCCGGGTCTCGACCATTGAGACGGCGCTCTTACGCGCCCAAAGCGGTCAGGATGCCGATCTCAAAATCGGGCAGCGATATCCGGTCATCAACGCCTCGTTTTCCCCCATCACGCTCAGCCCGGAGATCAGCAAGGTGCTGGGCAACGGCAGCTTCATTCAGCCGTTTCCTTCGTTCACCTTTGAGGACCTGGGTCTCGATGCCAAACTCACGCCCCATGTAGCCCCCGACGGCGAAGTGCGCCTGAAGCTCGATCTCACCATCTCCAGCCTCACCGGCGTATTCAGCAACAACATTCCCATCACCAGCCAGCGTCATGTGATTACCGAGGTCGGCCTGCGCGACGGCGAGCCGGTGGTGGTGGCCGGCCTTTTGAACAAACAGGAGATGAGGAGCCTGTCGGGTCTTCCCGGTCTATCGCAGATTCCCGGCCTGGGTCGCCTCTTCTCCGCCGAGAACCTGCAAACGGAGCACGATCAACTGGTGCTGCTCATCACTCCGCACCTGGTGCAACTTCCCGCCCGTCGCTCCGCCGGTATCTGGCTACCCGCCAGCTTCGCCCCCATCGCCCCCTCCGGCAACTAGCGGTCTGGAACTGTACCCTGTTCCCTTGTCTTCTCCACTTCCCCCCCCTTCATCACAAACTTCACGTCCTCCAGCAGACGGATGTTCTGCAACGGGTCGCCGGCCACGCCCACAATGTCGGCATACTTGCCCACTTCGAGCGTGCCGATGTTCCTGTCATCGTGCAGCAGCTCGCTGGCGTTGATCGTGCCCGCCTGAATGGCCGCCAGCGGCGACATGCCGTAGTGCACCATCCAGTAGAACTCCTGCGCCTGCGTGCCGTGGGGAAAGGGGCCGACGTCGGTGCCCATGGCGATGGGCACGCCCGCCGCCAACTGTTTGCGGAACTCGCTGGCCTTGTACTCGATGGTCCGGCTGGTGCCTCCCGGTCCGCCCATGGCTTTGCTGTTGAAGGCGATGTATACGCTGAAGGTGGGTACGGCAAAGATGCGCTTGGCGGCCATGAGCTTCATGGTCTCGGGTGAGAGTTGGGTGGCGTGGTCAATGGAGGCGACCCCGGCCTGGGCGGCGTACAGTGTGCCCGGCTCCCCGGCGTCGTGCACGCCGATGAACGTCCCCAGGCGGTCGGCTTCGGCGACCGCGGCGGCCAGCTCCGGCTCGGTGAATTGGTACTGCACCGTGAAGTGGTCGTTGACCCAGCGTTCACTGCCGGTTTCGTAGATCTTGATGAACGTGGCGCCCAGGTGAAACTGACGTCGCATGGTTTCCACCAGTTGCGTCACCCCGGTCACCATGTCGGCATTGTCGGGAATGGGGATGGCGGTATTGTACCCGTGCGCCGACTCGTGGCCGCCCACGATCGAAATCGCGTTGCCGGAGATCCACATCCGCGGACCTGGAATCTCGCCGCGGTTGATCGCCTGCCGCACCGCCGCGTCGGCATTGCCGGCGCCCTCGGTGCCCATGTCGCGCTCGGCGGTAAAGCCGGCCATCAGATCCGCCCGCGCCGCCAGAGTGGCGAAGATCGTCCGCTCGGGTACATCTTCACGCACCGTCTGCCCCGCCTCATCCACCGGCTGACCAGGCTGGGGAGCGTGCAGAAACAGATGCACATGGCAGTCAATCAGCCCCGGCAACAGGGTCAGATCGCCCAGTTCGAGTGTCTTCGTGCCGGCTGGCGCGGTCAGATTGGCGCCGATGGCCGCAATGCGCCCATGCTCCACCAGAACCATTCCCGGCCGGGTATAGGTGCCGGTGCGCACGTCGAGTACCGCCGCCGCCTTGAGCAGCACCGGCGCCGTGGCGGCGCGCACACCTCCGTCCACCTGCGCCGGGGCCATCACCGCTCCGCCCAGTGCTACCGCCATCGCTGCCGCGGCAGCCATCCAACTCTTTCGCATATCTCCTCCTCGCTCCGGCTAGTGATAAATGCCGATGTCCGGCCAGCAGATCAATCCCGCCTCTGGCCCGGTCAGCGGACCGTCCAATCCCCCGCGTCCTCCCCGGCCCGCGCCGGCGGCTGCCGGAGAGGGGGCAAACTTGGGATCGAGCGTTTGCGCGATTTCGTCACGCGCTGCCTGCAAATGTGCCCGGGTCGCGGCATCCGTGGCGTGGGGCAAAGCAGCGCGGAGTTCTCCGGCAAGAGTGGCCAACTGCGCCCGCAACTGGGCTCGCGGTTCCGCCATGGCGTCGTCGGTCTCTTCCAGTTTGGTGCGTACTACGCCGAGGTAAATGTCCTGTAGATTCCGGCGGTAGGCATCAATCGAAACTTGTGGCTGCGCCAGCTCGCTCCAGATACCGTGGCGGACATCGGTGAGAAAGTCTGCCGGCGCGTAGGCTGCCACGCCGTCCTCGGCGGACAGTTGCTCCATCCTTTCCAGGCGCTGGTTCTGCATCAGGATGGAAAGAATGCGCAGTTGGCTGGTGCGGATCTGCGCCATGGCGCCATCGGGTTCGAAGATGCGCGTGATCTTCGGCTGAATCAGAAAGTGCGGGGTGGCGAAGGCATTCTGGTTGAGGAAGGCTACCGCCGCTGCCTGCCGCGCCCGGGGTTCAGGCGTGAATTGCGCCCCCGTCTGGTCGCTGTGTTTGTCCTGCGAGTCCACCCCGCCGACCATGACCGCCACATGGCCCATCTCGGTGGTCCACTGTCCCAGGATTTGGGCATACACCTCGGTCATGCGGTCATAGGGCTGGCCCGACCTGGCGGTGGTCGCGGGCACCAGCATGGCCATTACCCGCTGCAAATTCCGCACCCCCATACCGGTGGCGTAGATGGCATCGGCATCACCCACCGCTTCCGTATTGGCCCCTGGGTCGGCGCCATCGGCGTGATCGGTGGTAAACCGCAGCCAGGGGGTCTTGTTCTGTTCCCGTGACCAGGCATCGAGAGTTGGCTTCTCCTCATCCGGCGTGGTGGCTCCGGGAATGGGTGCATAGCCCCAATGCACCGCCCATTTGTCGTACGGACCAATCTTGGGAATCAAGTCTTCGGGCGGAATGTGGTCTTCCGGCTGCGCCACGTAATCAAAACGGGCGTAGTCCATCAGGGTTGCCACGTCGCCCATGGTCGCCAGCCACTTGGGGTCTCTAAGGTCATTGACCGGATACTCCGAACTCGACTTCATGTTGTGCTGGAACCCGAGCGTGTGGCCAACCTCGTGCGCCACCACGTACTCCAGCAGCCGCCCGCTCAGCTCCTCCGGCAGCGGCAAGGTGGCCGCGCGCGGATCCAGCGGCCCCACCTGGGTGAAGTACCAATCATTCACCAGGTTCAATACGTTCTGATAAATCTGTACCTGGGCGTTGAGGATCTCGCCCGTGCGCGGGTCGTGAATGTTGGGTCCGACTGAGTTTTCGATCGTGGACGGCAGCCAGCGGATCATGGAGTTGCGCATATCTTGCGCGCTCCAGGTGGGATCCTCCGCCGGCGTGGGCGCATCCTTGGCGATGATGGCGTTCTTGAAGCCGGCGCTTTCAAAAGCCGGCTGCCAGTCCTCGATCCCCTTGCGGACCCACTTCCGCCATTGCACTGGCGTCGCCGGGTCAATGTAATAGACGATGGGCTTCACCGGTTCCGACAGGGCCGCGCCGGGATCCTTCTTCACCAGCCGCCAGCGGGTGATGTAGGTGCGCAAGGGCGCTTTGGGCTCGTCGCGGCCGAAATCCTGTTGCGTGAGGTTGAAGTACCCCACCCGGTCGTCAAATAGGCGCGGCGTCATTTTGTCGTCCGGCAGCTTGATCATGCTGAAATGCATGCGCACCGTCTGACTGGGCGGTGCGGTGCGCGCGCCACGGCCTCCGCGTCCGCCGGCGTTCTCCCCGGGGGCGGGCAGGGGCGTGGTATAGGTCTGGGTCGCCTCGACTTCGATGTTCTCCGGGAAGGCACGGGCGCTGTCAAAGAACGAGCGTGAAGCATCAAAGCCGCGCGCCTGCAGGCGCTGCCGCGGGCTGAACTCCGGCACTTCGGTGTCATACAGCCGCGTCACATCAATGACCGCCTCGTGCTGCGGTCCCCAGGCCGCCACCGGAAAGGCCATTACGATGTTGCTGTTGTTCGAGGCGGCTACGGCCCGGGCCACCGGCAGCGCCGGGTCCGCCACCATGCGATAGTCCACTTCGCGCAGGAGTATGGTGTCGTCGTGTTGCTCCCAGCGCACCACATGATCGCCCACCTGGTCGCCCCCATATCCATCTCCAAAGGGAATGCGGGCGATCAGGCTGGTCCACAGAAAGTCTTTGTCGAGCTGGTCGCCCGGAATGGCGAAAAACAGGTGTTCGGCGTCGGTGGCCTTGTCCTTTTGCGTGTAGACGGTGAAAATGCCGGCCTGCTTCTGCGCGGTGCTGGTGATCACCTGGTCAAACGGCTTGGGAGCGTGGCCGGCACTTTCTCCGGTTTCACCTCGGCCGCCACGGCCGCCCTGCGCCGACAGGGAAACACAAGCTGCGATCAGGCAAACCAATAGAGATGGCACACAAGGGATGCGCTTCATAATAAAGTGCCTCCGGGAGATTCGGCCTGAGTCTAACACACCGAAACTCAGTACGTGAGACGATGGGGCGAAATGCTTTCCAACTTCTGTGACCGCTTCCGGCCGCTGGCCCTAACCCTGCTCCGACTCGCCGTCGGCGTGGTCTTTCTGTATCACGGTTCGGCCAAGGTTTCGGCCTTGGGCAAGTGGTCGGGCAACTTTGTCCACATGGGCTTTCCCGGATGGGTGGCTTACCTCATTGGGCCGCTGGAGCTGGTCGGGGGCGCGCTGCTGGTGCTGGGGCTGCTGACCCGCCTGGTGGGTCTTGTACTGGCGGGTGACATGCTGGTGGCGCTGCTCAAGGTGGGACTGCCCGGCGGCGGGATCACCCAGGTGGGCCGCTACGAGCTGGTGATGCTGCTCTCCGCCGCCAGCTTCGCCCTGTTTGCGTACGGAAGCGGTCCGGTCGCCCTGGACCGGTTGCTCTTTGGCCGCGGCCGCGCGAGCTCCGCCCGGCGAAGCGGCACGAGAGCCTGAGTCTAGGCTGCGTCCCAACCGCGCCAGCGGTAGAAAGCCGCCGCAACCAGCCAGCTCACAACAAACAGCGCTACGAGGCTAGAGCCCAGGGCGGCCCAATGATTGTCCAGCCAGTTCGCGCCGCCGGCCAGGCCCAGCAGTTCGATCCCGCCGACTAAAAGGGCCATACCTGCCGACAATCCTGTCACGGTCAGGTTGTAAAACAGCCGGCGCAGGGGCTTGGCAAATGTCCAGCCATATACGCCCACCATGAGCACGCTGTCGGCGGTATCCACCAGGGCCATGCCGGCGGCAAACAGGGCAGGGAAGACCAGTACCGTGGTGAACGCCAGCCCGTGCGCCGCTTCCACCGCCGCGATGGCCAGCAGCCCGACTTCGGTTGCAGTGTCAAAGCCCAGACCAAACAGAAACCCGAGAGGATACATGTGCCAACTGGCCTGCATACGGGCAAAAAGCGGCCGATAGATCCGGGCCAGCAGTCCACCTCCCGAGATCAGTTCAGTATCGGTGACCAGCATGTTCTGGCCGCGACGCGCTTGCCGGAAGCGATGGCGCAAGGAATGCCATAGCGACAGATTGGCGAGTCCAATGCCCAATAAAAAAAGACCGGAGACGCAAGTGCCGAGCACGCCGCCCACCGCGCTCCACTCCCCCATGGTTCCCCAGCGCAGCGCGGCGCCGGCCAGCAACGCGGCCCCGAGCACCACCACCGTCGAATGCCCCAGCGAAAACCAAAGGCCGGTGGTGACAGGCTTCTGTTCCGCCAGCATCAGCTTGCGGGTGACGTTGTCAATGGCTGCGATGTGATCGGCATCCACCGCATGACGCAGGCCGAGACTATAGGCGACCAAGGCGATGCCCAGCAGCGCCGTCTCATGCCGCAGCGCCCACGCCGCCCAGAGCCACGCCCCGGCATTGGCCGCGACCAGGCCGGCGGCGAGCCACCCCAGCCGCCGCTTCACGCCGCCACCGCATGCTGCAGCTCCGCCATTCCCAGGCCGCTGCGCGCCGAAACCATGCGCACCGGCATCCCCGGCCGCACCGCCTCGATGTTGTGCCGCAGCAAGTCCAGGTCGCAACCGGCGGCTTCCGCCAGGTCACATTTGGTGATCACCGCCAGGTCTGCCGTATTGAAAATTGTTGGATACTTGAGCGGCTTGTCCTCGCCTTCCGTCACCGCCGCCAGCACCAGCCGCACATCCTCTCCCAAATCGTAGGCGGATGGGCAGACAAGGTTGCCGACATTTTCGATCAACAGCAGGTCGAGTTCAGCCAGTTCCCATCCCTCCAGGGCTTGCTCGATCATGCGTGCCTCGAGATGGCAAACCGTGCCGGTGGTGATCTGCCGTGTCGGAGCGCCGCTCGCCGCCAGACGCCGCGCATCGTTGTCGGTGGCCAGGTCGCCCACCAGGGCCGCCACCCGCAGCTGCTTGGTCAGGTTCTGCAACAGCGCCGCCAACAGCGTTGTTTTGCCCGCGCCCGGGCTCGACACCACACTCACCACCCGAACCCCGGCGGTGCGAAAGCGCTGCCGCAGGGCACGCGCCCGCAGGTCGTTGTCCTTGAGCAGATTGCGGCGCACCTCAACGAGTCGCGGCTCGGTCCCGGTCATGGGTCCACCTCCAGCGCGGTGATTTGCAGCCCGCTTCCCCCGGTGTGTGTCGTAGCCAGCCGGGAACCTTCCAACTCCGTGCCCTGGCACGCCATTTCGTAGGCGAAGCGCAGGGCATCCTCGTGCACTCCGGAAAGCTCGCCCATCTCCAGATGCACAGCGCGCACGTGCAGTCCGCCGCGCGCGGCGCACTCGGCTTCGACTCCCTCCACCAGGCTCATCGCCAGCGACAGTTCGTGCATCGCGTTACATGGAGTACATTTTCAACTCGCGCCTTATGTCGGGGTACAGCGAATATGCGGCATAGGCCGCGAGCCCCGCCAAGACCGTCCACAGCAGTTTGCGTTTCATATGCTCGTCACCTCCATTGCCAGATCAGCAATCAGTTCCCGCGTCATCCGCAGTGCTTCCGGCAGCGCTGCCGCGATCGGCGGGCTCAACCCCTCACGGTCAAACTCCGGCTCCACGGTCAGCGGCTCGCAGCCAATGAGATGCATGGGCGGCAGAGTCAGCCCCATCTCCCGCGCGAAGGCCCGTGCACTCTCTACCGTGGCGGTGTGGCCATCGGGAGAAGCAGCGAGGTCCGATGCCGAGTCCAATTCGATGTGGTAAAGCGTTCCCGGCTGTCCTCCGCGCTGCACGGCGTCCAGAATCACCACCGCCGACCATCCCTGGTCCAGGGCGAAGGCCAGGTCCAGGCAGCGAATGCCGAAGTCGCGTACTTCGACCCCTTCCGCCCAGGCCTCGGTGGCCAAGCCCCGCGCCGCTTCCACGCCGAAGGCGTCATCACCCAGGAAGATGTTCCCGATGCCGGCGATCAAAAAGCGCTTCACAGCGGTTCCACCTCGCTGAGCGCAAAGAAGAACCGGTGCCCGGTCTGCCGCGCCTCGCCCAGGTCGGCGCCGGGGTCATCCTCCACCACCACGGCCAGCTGCACCTCGCCCGCCGCCTCCTGCTCGACCGCCTGAATCCTCGCGGCCTTGCCATCAAGCACGCGGTTGAACAGGTCGCCGCCGGGACGCGGGTGCAACCGCACCCGATCGCCGGCGCGGAGCCATTGCCCCCGGCACTCGATGGAGGTCGGCGGTTCGGCGTACGGATCCCAGGCCCGTCCTCCGTGCAGATCCGGCGTGGGTCCATCCCGGCAGCGATCCAGAATGGCCCGTCCCAGACCACCGGCGGTCCGAATCTCCGCCTGCTCGGCCGCGCTGAGAGTCATGACCCGTAAAGTAAGCAGCTCATCCATTTCGGTGGCGTCACAGAAATCTCCCCGGCTTTGTGCCGCCACCTGGGCGTGGTCCTCGAGAATGATGGGTGCGCCCAGCATCAGGTCGCGATCCTCGGGCCGTCCCGCCAGGATGGGATAGAGACCGTCACAGCGGCAGGCGGCCGCATCGGCAGCGTAGGCAGGATCCGGGTCCTGCGCCGAAACAAATTTCCCCCGCTCCAGTCCGCAGCGCATCTGGGCCGACACCAGCAACGTCTGTGGCGCCGCGTCCGGCGTGGTGTTGGCTCCCGTGGCGGCCAGCCGCCACAAGTCCGGGCTGAGCCGGCTGAGCGACACCTCCAATGCCCCATGCACGCCGTCACGCTGCCAGCGCCGCTCGCCGGACATTTCGGCCTCGACCCAGGCCACAGCGTCATTCTGCAACCAGATCATGCGCACCGCCCCCTGCGGCTGTTCGGAACTCTCGATGAGAACCTCCAGCCGCGCCGCACAGCGCTCGCCGATGGATGCAGCCGGATACAGGGTGCCGAAGCACCAGGCGCGTTGATTCTTCAGCGCGCTGGCCCGATAGGGATACAGCAGATGCCCTTCGTGCAGCACCGTGGTGGCCAGCGGTTCAAACCTCTCCCAATTCATGCCGCCTCAATTCGTGCCGCCTCGGGCGTCAGCAGAGCCTCGATGGTCCGATCCCAACTGGGATGGCCGCCGGCAGCGCGGTAGGCCATCAACCGGGCGAACATCTCCGGGGCCAGCCCCAACCACCGCCGTTCGGGCCATACCGCGGCCAGTGCGCCACGCCAGGCGGCTACCGGCATGCGGTATCGTGCCTCAATCTCCCAGGGAATGGGCGCGGCCTGCACGCCCTCCGCGCCGCGCAACAGCGCCACGCCGCTGAACAGCAGCCGGATCGGCACGTGCCCGCCGGTCAGTGACTCGCAATACTGGGTGCCGGCCAGGGCGGCATCCTGACTGCAGGCCAGCAGCACTTCGCACACCGTGGTGCCGGTAAAGCCGGGCACCATGGCGGTGACTTGCTGCCACAAGAACGGTCGCAAGGTGTCGCTCCAACGTTCCGGGGATCCGAACAATCCCTGCAACCCGGACGCCTCGGCGGCGCCATAGCCGCGCAACGCCGGCTCGATCTGCACCTCGCAGCGCAACCAGATGGCCTCCACCGCCTCGGGCGTGCCATTCACCACCCGCAACCCCATGCGCAACGTCGGCGTCAGCGCCCGTGGCACCGGTTCGATGCCCTCGACAAAAAAGCGAAACTCAGGCATCCGCTCTCCTGCGCCGCAGTGGCGCACAAAAGCCCTGCACCTGCCGCCGCACCTCCGGGCCCCCCGAAACCCCCTGCCAGTGGCGGCGCACCAGCCCCGCCAGCCGATAGGCTTGATCGAGCGGTGTCACAAACAGCTGTTCGGCGGCCTCCATGCGATTGATCACCAGGCACTCCAGGTCGGCCTGCATTTCCCGCAGCGCGGCGTGGGCGGTGGAGATCGCCGTCCAGGCCTCCGGCGCCACCACCGCTCGAGCCACACCTCCCGGACCGGGATAGCCCGCCGATACCACCCCGCTGCTGTGCACGGTGATCATGGCCAGTTTCACCGGAATCTCCAGACTGGCCCACTCCCGGTCGGTCAAGCGGTCAGTGAGCGCGCGCGCATCGCGGGGCAGCCGCCGGCGCTCCTGACCGGGGCGGTCGAACAGCAGGGCGCAGGCGGTGCAACTGCAGGCCAGCCCGCCGGTCCCGACCTCCAGCACGTGTTCATGCGGCTCGCCCAGCGGTTCGCTGCAAAACTCGCACTCGCTGCGCGGCGCCTCCCGTGCCTTTCCCTCCACGGTCAGACGCCGCAGCGCCCTGATGCTGGTCGCCTGCATGGTCATCCCCGTTCCGGCCTCAGGCCGGCGGCAGGTGTGGCATGCGGTGGTCCACCGCGTCGTGCAGGGTGGGGTTGATGGAAGTGGCGCTGCGCGCCTGCCGCGCCCATCCCACCCGGCCCTTCTCGGTCGCATACAGCGCCCACTCTTCGCCCTTGTTCGTTCCCGGCGTGTGTGAGGGCGTCTCCGGGTGCACATAAGGCCGGCCCACCCGAATGCCCTGGCGGTTGGCCACCGGCCGCAACTTTGCCGCCCGCTTGTCCAGGCTGCGTTGCTGCCACTCGAGCACCTTGCGGTCCAGATGTTCCCGCGTCTCATCATCCTGCAGTGGATTCAGCCATGACATGGTGTCGCCCTCCCGTCAACGCCTTCAGCGGCACAAAGCCGCCCTCTCCCGCCGTTCGCGCCCGCGGTTGCGGCAGCTGCAGATCATGCAGTTCCGCCAGCCCGCGCACTTCCTCGTCCCGCTCCCAGGCCGCCCACAGCGCCTCGGGCCGGGGCGCCTCCGCGGCCGCCGCCAGCAGGCGCCGCAGCCCGCGGGCGTGCAGCGCCAGAATGCGCTGCATCAACTCGATCATGTCGCCGCGCAGTTCCGGGTCGGCAATCGCCTCGCAGCGCGCAATCAGCGCCTCCAGCCGTTCGGCGTCGCTCACGGATGGACCCCGAACATGGGCGAATGCCGCACCTCCACCGTCCGTCCGTTGCCCACGTACATATGCACCCCGCACGGCAGGCAGGGATCGAAGCTGCGCACCGCCCGCATGATGTCCACCCCCTTGAACTTCGACGGCCCGTTCTCCTCGAAGATCGGCGTGTTCTGCACCGCGTCCTCGTAGGGACCGGGCGTGCCCAGGCTGTCGCGCGGGCTGGCGTTCCAGGGCGTGGGCGGATAGGGATGGTAATTGGCGATCTTGCCCCTGCGAATCACCACGTGGTGGCTCAGCACCCCGCGCACGGCCTCGTGGAAGCCGCAGCCGATGGCCTCGTCGGGAACCTCGAAGGGCGACCAGGTGCGATTGTCGCCGCCCAGCAGCGTGGCCATCGCCTGCTCGTAGAAATAGAGGGCCATGCCCGCCGCATACGCCTGGAAGTAGGTGCGCGCCCGGTCGCGCTCGATGGCGTTCGACCACTGCGGCGGCCGCCACTCGAAGTTCACCGCCGGCAGGTCGGAGGTCTTGGGCATCTGGATCTGAATGCCGCCGCCGGTCGCCTTGACGTAGGGCGTCTGCACCAGCCCCTGCAGCGCGGTGGACCACAGCCGCGCGATCGGGCCGCCGCCGGTGTCCAGCGCCAGATGTTCGCCGGTCTGCTTGTCGAACCAGCGCGGCGACATGACCCAGGTGTAGTTGCCCTCGAAGTTCCGCTTCTGCGGACGCGGCGTGGTGGTCTGGTTCCACGGGTGCCGCTGGTCCACCGGATTGCCCAGGGGATCATGGCTGACGAACATCTCCCGGTTGGCCCAGTCGTCATAGTAGGAGTGGCCCAGCAGGATGCGGATGCCCAGATTGATCTCCACCAGATCATTGGTCACCAGCTTGCCGTCCACCACCACCCCGGGGGTGACGAACATGTGCCGTCCCCACTCGCTCATCGTCTCGTAGCGGTAGTCGCAATAATCAGGGTTGTTCCACGCGCCCCAGCAGCCCAGCAGAATGCGCCGCTGCCCCACCTTCTCGTACCCCGGTAGCGCCGCATAGATGAAATCGAACAGATCATCGTGCAGCGGCACTACGCGCTTCATGAAGCTGACATACTTCAGCAGTCGCGTCAGATAATCGGTAAACACCTGCGGCGTGGCCACCGTCCCCACCCCGCCCGGGTAGAGGGTCGAGGGGTGCACATGCCGGCCTTCCATCAGGCAGAACATCTCCCGCGTCAGCCGGCTCTTCTCCAGCGACTCGCGATAGAACGACCCGGTAAACGGGTTTAGGGAGCGCATGATGTCGGCAATGGTGCGGAACCCGTGCTGTTCGGCGTGCGGCGCCGCCGTCTTCTGCGCCTTCTCCCACACTCCGGGGTTGGTCTCTTTCACCATCTCTTCGCAGAAGTCCACCCCCACCAGATTGTCCTGGTACAGGCAGTGGTCGAACATGTACTCGGCCGCCTCGCCCAGGTTGACGATCCACTCGCCCAGCGGCGGCGGCTTCACCCCGAAGGCCATCTGCTGCGCGTAGTTGGCGCAGGTGGCGTGGTTGTCGCCGCAAATGCCGCAAATGCGGCTGGTGATGAAGTGCGCGTCACGCGGATCCTTGCCCTTCATGAACACGCTGTAACCGCGGAACAGTGAGCTGGTCGAGTAGCACTCGGCCACCTGCTTCTGCTCAAAGTCAATCTTGGTGTAGATTCCGAGATTCCCCACGATCCGCGTCACCGGATCAAAGTTCATCTCCACCAGCCGCCCATTGCTTTTGCTGCTCGCGTTGCCGATGTCGGTCGTCGTCGCCATGTCGAATCCTTTCTACCGGTCTACGCCGCCTGCTGGTACCCGGTGGTCAGCGCCGGACCGCGGTGCCGCCATTTGGGTTCCTGGTTGCCGCTCATATTGGTCAGGCTGCGCAGATTGCGGATCACCCGCCCATACGCATACCCGGCCGCCACCGACAAGCTCGATCCCGGCGGTTCATCCATGAACGGCATGAACTTATCCGGAAATCCCGGCATGGTGCAGGTCATGCAGATGCCCCCCACATTGGGGCATCCGCCTATGCCGTCCATCCATCCGCGTTTGGGCACGTTGCAGTTGACTACCGGCCCCCAGCAGCCCAGCTTCACCAGACATTTCGGAGAGCCATATTCCAGGGCAAAATCCGACTGTTCGTAGTAGCCCGCCCGGTCGCATCCCTCGTGCACGGTCTTGCCGAACAGCCAGGTGGGCCGCAGCTTGGCGTCCAGCGGGATAAGGGGCGCCATGCCCGCCAGCTCGTACAGCAGATAGGTCACTGTCTCCATGAAGTTGTCGGGCTGCACCGGGCACCCCGGCACGTTGACAATCGGCAGCCCGGCGGCGGAGCGGTAATCCCAGCCCAGGTAGTCGGCCAGGCCCATGCAGCCGGTCGGGTTGCCGGCCATGGCATGAATGCCGCCGTAGGCGGCGCAGGTTCCAATCGCCACCACCGCCACCGCGCGCGGCGCCAGCTTGTCAATCCAGGTGGTGGTGAGAATCGGTTGCCGGGTCTCCGGGTCCTCGCCCCACGCCGCCCAGTAGCCCTCGTCCTTCACCTCTTCGTTGGGGATCGATCCCTCGACCACCAGCACGTAGGGCAGCTGGTTTTCTCCCCGCCAGGCGCGGCGGAAAGGCGCCAGAAATTCCTCCCCCACGGCTTTGGCCAGCACCGGATTGTGCAGGTTGACCTTCGGCAGCCCGGGAATACCCCCCATCACCACGTCCTCGATCGCCGGCCGCTGGGCGGCGGTAACGGACACCGAGTCGCCGTCGCAGCTCAGGCCCGCCGTGATCCACAGAATGTCCAACTCGTTGATCGGGAGCGTGACCTCGAAGGAAGGTGTGCTTGCCATGATTGCCCCGATGGCTGCCCGCCGGGGGAAGGTTGCTAGCAGATGCGCGGCAACTGCTCGTGAAACTGGGTGTCGAGCACGCGCGTGCCGCCGACCGCCGTGGCGAGCAGCACCAAGCCGGCCGGCCGCTCGACCACCTCGCCGATGCGCATCGCCCCGGCGCCGAGCGGATGCGCCCGCAACGCCGCGATCGCCGCCTCCGCCGCCGCCGGCGCCACAATGGCCACCAGCTTGCCTTCGTTGGCCACATACAGCGGGTCGATGCCCAGCAGTTCACAGGCCGCCCCCACTTCCGGCCGCACCGGGATCGCCGCCTGTTCCAGCCGCATCCCCACCCGCGATCGTCCGGCGATTTCGTGCAGCGTGGTGGCCACGCCGCCGCGGGTCGGGTCGCGCAGGCAGCGCACCGCGCCCTGGGGCACCGCGGCCAGCAGAGCCTCCACCAGCCCGTGCAGGGCGGCGCTGTCGCTGACGATGGCCGCCTCAAACTCCAGCCCCTCGCGCTGCGACAGAATGGCCATGCCGTGGTCGCCGACCGTTCCGCTGAGCAGCACCTGATCGCCCGGCCGCGCCTGATCGGCGCTCAGCCGCACCCCCTCGGGTACCCAGCCCACGCCGGTGGTGGTGATGAAGACTTGGTCGCCTTTGCCGTGGTTCACGACTTTGGTGTCGCCGGTGACGATCTCCACCCCAACTGCCCGCGCCGCTGTGGCCATCGAACCCACCACCCGCGCCAGCGCCGCGCGCTCCATGCCTTCTTCGAGAATGAAGGCCGCCGCCAGCCCCAGCGGGCGTGCCCCGCCCATGGCCAGGTCATTGACGGTGCCATGCACCGCCAGCGAGCCAATGTCGCCTCCGGGGAAGAAGATCGGCGTGATGACGAAGCTGTCGGTGGTGACCGCCAGCCGCCCGCCGCCGGGCATCGGCAGCACCGCCTGATCGTCCATGCGTTCCAGCACCGGGTTGCGAAACGCCGGCAGAAACACTTCTTCCAACAAAGCCGCCGTCAGCTTGCCTCCCGCCCCGTGCCCCAGCACAATCCGCTCGTGCTCGCGCAACGGTACCGGACAAACCGCGTTCAGCAGGCTCGGCGCTTCGCTCACACCACATCCTCTTCGCCCAGCGCCACATGGATCAGGTCCCACAGGATATGCAGCAGGGCCACGTGCGACTCCTGAATGCGGTGGGTGCTGAAGCTGGGCACGGTGAAGCAGTATTCGGCGGTGTCCTGCAAGCGGCCCCCGTCCTTGCCCGAAAACCCCACCGTGAGCATGCCCTGGGCTCGCGCCGCCTCCAGCGCATAGATAAGGTTGGGCGAATGGCCGCTGGTCGAAAGCGCCAACACCATGTCGCCGGGCTTCCCCCACAGCTGCAACTGATCCACAAAAATTTTGGCAAAATCCTTGTCGTTGCTGATCGCCGTGACCACCGCCGCCTGGCTGACCAGATCCAGGGCGGGCAGCGCCCGGCGTTTCTCGATGATGGGATGGATGAACTCCACCGCCACGTGCTGGGCATCGCAGGCGCTGCCGCCATTGCCCATCACCCACAGCTTGCCCCCGGCTTGGAAGCCGGCCGCCATGCGCTGGCTCAACTCGCCGATCTGGTCGGCGTAGGCGGAAAAGAAGGCCTGCTTCACCTCCACCGACTCCTGGCACTTGCGCAACACCTTGGTGCGCCAGGAATCATGGTCGTGGGCCAAAGGTTCCAGCACGGGTATCGTCGGGGTCATGGATGCGCTCCCTGGGTGAGGTGGCGGCCGTAGGCGTAGTAGGCGGCGCAGGCGCCTTCGGCCGAGACCATGGTGGCGCCCAGCGGATGCAGGGGTGTGCACACGCCCCCGAACGCCGGGCAGTCGTGCGGCTTCTTTATGCCCTTCAGGATCTGGCCGCTGATGCACTCCGCCGGCTCCATTGTGTCCACGTCCTTGACTTCGAACTTGCGCTCGGCGTCGTGATCGCGGTACTCCCATCGCAACTTGTAGCCGCTCTTGGGGATCGCGCCCACGCCCCGCCACTTGCGGTCGGATACCTCAAACACCTCGAACACCACCCGCCGCGCTCCCGGGTTGCCGTCGCGTCCCAGAATGCGGGCGTATTGGTTCTCCACGAGATGTTCGCCCCGCTCCAGTTGGCGCACGGTCATCAGCGTCCCCTGCAGGATGTCGAGCGGTTCAAAGCCGGTAATCACGATCGGTACTTTGAAGCGGCTGGCGATGGGCTCGTACTCGCGGTACCCCATGATGGCGCACACGTGCCCGGGGCCGAGAAACCCCTGCACGCGGTTGTGCGGTGACTGCAGAATGTTGGCGATCGCCGGGGGCACCATGACGTGGGAGACCAGCACCGACAGGTTCGACAGCCCCTCCGCCCGGGCCCGGGCCACCAGCATGGCGTTGGCGGGCGCGGTGGTCTCAAAGCCGATGGCAAAAAAGACCACTTGCTTTTGCGGAAACTGCCGTGCCAGCTTCAGGCAATCGAGCGGCGTATAGACCACCCGCACATCCGCCCCCTGCGCCTTGAGCGTGAACAGATCGCCGTTCGAGCCCGGCACGCGCAGCATGTCGCCGAAGGAGCAGAAGATCACATCGGGCCGCCGCGCGATGGCGTGCGCCTTGTCAATCATCTCCAGCGAGGTCACGCACACCGGGCACCCCGGCCCGTGTACCAGCTCCAGCCCCGGGGGCAGCATCTGGTCCAGCCCGTGTTTGACGATGGAGTGGGTCTGCCCGCCGCAGACCTCCATGATGACCCACGCTCGCGTCTGCACCCGGCGGATCTCCTCGACCAACTGCTGCGCCAGCTTCTGGTCGCGGTACTCATCCAGATACTTCATGCCGCCTCTCCGCCTCCGCCCACCACCGGCGCTTCCAACTCGCCCAACTGGTTCAGCTCCTCCAGGGCCCGGTAGGTGCGCTCCGCTTCGGCGGCGTTCACACAGCTGATGGCAAAGCCGACGTGCACCAGCACGTAATCGCCCACCCCCGCCTCGGGCGTATAGGCCAGGCAGGCCTCGCGGGTGATCGGCCCAAACTGCACCCGGGCCATCGGCAGCCCACGCTGCTCAAACGCGCTGATGATCTTTCCCGGAATCGCCAGGCACATCGCCGCTCACTCCCTTCCGCCCCGCGCCAAAGCCACCGCCGCCTGCCCCAGCGCCAACCCGCCGTCGTTACTCGGCACCCGCCGGGGCACCAACACCTGAAACCCGGCCCGTTCCAATCCCTCCGCCACGGCGGTCAGCAGACGCCGGTTCTGGAACACCCCTCCGGTCAAACACACCGGCGCGTCCCATCTTTCCCGTTCGCTGGCCTGCCGCAGCCGGATCAGCGTCTCGACCCCCGCCGCCGCCACCCCGGCGAGAAACCGGCGCGCCATCACTTCGATGCGCTCTCCCCGCAGCCGGTCGGCCGTCAGCGCCGCCAACAGGGGGCGGGCATCAATCTGTACGGGGTTTCCTCCTATCAGCCCATGGGGATAAGCACCCGCGTCCTCCCCTCGACCAGCGGCGTTCTCCAGAATCACGGCCGCTTCGCCCTCAAAGCTCGATTCCCAGCCTTCATCCACCACCCCGGCGATGGCCGCCGCCGCGTCAAAAAGCCGGCCGGCGGAAGTTGTCGCCCAGCTCCATTCAGGGCGCGTCAACAGCCGCTGCTCCATCTCCAACCGGGGCCTGGTTACTCGCGGCCACCACTGCCGCGCTGCCTCGGCCGCCTTCTCCGCGCCCAAGGCGAGCTGCAAGTACCCCAACCCCGCCCGCCAGGGCTTGCGTATCGCCTCCTCGCCGCCCGCCAGACGTACCGGCTGCCAATGCGCCACCCGTTCAAAACCAACCCGATCCGCCCACAGAAACTCACCGCCCCAAATCGTCCCATCGCCGCCGTAGCCGGTCCCGTCCCAGGCCACGCCCCACACCGGCCCCACCACTCCGTACTCGGCCATGCAGGCCGCCACATGGGCGTGGTGGTGTTGCACCGCGGTGATGTGCTCAATCCCCATCTCCGCGGCCAGCTCCCGCGCCCAGGTATTGAGTTGATATCCGGGATGAAGGTCCAGCACGAGCCGCTGCGGCCACGCCCCCAGTAACGTCATGTAATGCTTTAAGGTCTGGCGGTAAACTAACCAGCATTCCATGTTTGCCATATCGCCAATATGCGGCGATAAAAAGCCCTGTCCGCCCCGGGTCAGGCAGAAGGCATTCTTCAACTCCGCCCCTGCCGCCCATACCGGCTCCCCCTCGCCTCCCAATTCCAGCGGTTCGGGCACAAACCCACGCGCCCGTCGCAGCACCCGCGCTTGCTCCCGCCAGCACTCCGCCACCGAGTCGTCCACCCGCGCCGCGATCGGCCGGTTGTGATCGAGAAAGCCGTCCGCCACGCCGCCCAGCGCCTGCCGCGCCTCATCGGCTTCCACCGCCAGAGGTTCACTGCCGTGATTGCCGCTGGTCATTACCAGCAGTGACCGATGGCTGGCTTCGAGCAGCAGCTCGTGCAGTGGGCTGCTGGGGAGCATCACACCCAGCCGTGGCTGTCCGGGCGCCACTTCGGCCGCCACGGCATCCGGCGCTTCTTCGTGCCGCTCCAGCAGGACGATCGGCCGCGCCGGATCTTCGAGCAATGCTTGTTCCGCCGGAGTGAGGCGGCAAACGGCCGCCACCGCCGCCACATCCCGCGCCAGCAGGGCGAAGGGCTTGCGGCCGCGCTGCTTCCACTGCCGCAGTCTCGCCACCGGCATCGCCTGCCGCGCGTCGCATGCCAGTTGGTAGCCGCCGACGTTTTTCACCGCCAGCACCCCTCCGGCGCTCAGCAGGTCGCCGGCCCACGCCAGGCTGCGGCTCAGTTGCGGCCCGCACTGCGGACAAGCGTTCGGTTGGGCATGAAACCGGCGTGATCCGGGGGCGTCATACTCGGCCCGGCAGGCGCCGCATTGGCGAAACCCGGACATGGTGGTTTGCGGACGGTCATAGGGAAGGGAACGGGTGAGGGTGTAGCGGGGTCCGCAGTCGGTGCAGTTCGTAAAGGGGTATCCCCGGCGCCGGTTATCCGCGGACAGATAATCTTCGCGGCAGCGTGCGCAGGGTGCGGTGTCCGGTGTCACCCTGGCCCCGGGGGCGCCGGCTTCGGCCGCCTGGCTGGCCAGTATGGTGAACTGCCGGTCGCCCTGCGGCGCCACCGCGGTGCTGAAAATGCGATCCACCTGGGCCAGCGCCGGCGGCTCCCGTCGTAACCGTTGGTCAAAGTCCCCGAGCGCCGTCTTGCTCCCCTCGACTTCGATCACCACCCCGGCCGCCGAATTCCAGACCGCCCCGGCCAGATCGCAGGCCGTCGCCATCCGATAGACCCAAGGTCTAAATCCAACCCCCTGCACCGCTCCACTAATCTCAAACCTCTGCCGCCTCACCTCCGCCGCACGTGTCTCTGCTCTCACGCCTTCCCCGATGGCCCGGCCCGCCCCCGGGGTTGCCGCTGGGGCTGGAGACGCCCGACCAGCATCGCAGCTCCAGAGGCGCTTGCGCCTTCTCCCGCAAGGGGCGGCTGTGCCACAGTCGTATGATGGAGGGAGCTTTGGGATTGGGGCGGATCCAGCATGGGGCGGTCTTGTTATGCCTATGCGGCACGCTGTGGGCACAGCAGCCGAAGGCATCCCCCGCTTCCGCCGCCACCGACTTCAGCCTCTATGAAGGCCGCCCGGTGGTTTCGCTCGAGCTCGCTGGTCAACCCCATCTCCTGTCGCCCTCCGCTCAAGCGTCGCTGCTTGCCTCCCTGCCGCAGCAGTCCGGCACCCCGCTCGACCTCGGCAAAATGCAGCAGTCGCTTGCCGCGCTGCGCTCGGCGCTGCCGCCGGACAAGGTGACCGGCATCTCCGTCGAGGTGGTGCCGGAGGTCGCCGGTATCCGGGTGCAGTTTCTGCTCCAACCGGCCGCGTACTTCGGCGTATTCCAGTTCCCCGGCGCCCTGCGCTTTCCCTATCTACGCCTGCTCGAAGCCAGCCACTACGCCAACCAGTCTCCTTACAGCGACCCGAGTCTCAGCTCCGCGGTTTCCGGCCTGCAGGATTTCTTTCAACAGGAAGGCTACTTTCAGGCCGGGGTGAAGGCGCAAATTCAATCGCTCCCCGCCCAGGGTCTGGTGAACGTTGATTTCACCACCGCGCTCGGCCCCCGCGCCCACTATGGCGCGCTGATCTTCCAGGGCGCCACTTCGGCCCAGGCGGCGCGCATGCGTGGTGACCTGACTTCCTGGACGGCACGCCTGCTGCGCCGCTCGGTCATTCCCGGCCATACGTACTCCTTGGCGCGGCTGCAGTCCGCCGCCGCCCACCTGCAATCCAGTCTGAACGGCGAGGGTTACCTCGGCGCCCAGGTAAGTCTCGCCGGGGCCCGCTACCACCCGGATACCAACCTCGCCGATATCACCTTTGCGGTGCACCCCGGCCCGCTCGTCAAACTGCAGGTGACCGGCGCCCATCTCTGGCCCTGGACACGTCACAGCCTGTTGCCCATCACCAGCGAGAGCAGCGTGGATCCGCTGCTGGTGCAGGACGGCCAGGAGAACCTCGCCAACTACTTCGCCTCCCAGGGCTACTTCAGTGCCCAGGTCACCACCAAGGTCCAAACCACCACCGCAACCGGCGAAACCGAAACCCGCGTCACCCAGGCCTCGGCCGCCGTCCTCACCCCGCCCCCGCCGCCTCCGGCCGCGCCCGCCACCCCGCCGGCATCCAAATCCATCGTCTACAAAATTGATAAGGGCCCGCGCCACGACGTGGAGGGCATCAGCTTCAGCGGCAACACCTTCTACAATCGTGACGACCTTCTGCCGCTGGTCAAAATCCAGACCGAAGGGCTGTTCAGTCACGGCAACTTCAGCCAGGCGCTGCTGCGGCAGAGCGTCTCCAGTATTCAAACCCTGTACCAGACTTCCGGCTACAGCAGCGTCGCCGTCACCCCCGAGGTCACCCACCCAGGGGGCAATCTGGCCGTCAATTTCAAAATCACCGAGGGCCCGCAGGACTTTGTGCAGTCGCTGCGGATTGAAGGCAACACGGTCAGCCCCGATCTGTTTGCCCCCCAAGGTTTGATGGTGGGTACCGGCACCCCCTTTGCGCAGCAGCTCATCTCGCAGGACCGCGCTCAGATTCTCGCCTACTACCTCAGTCACGGATTCCTCAACGCCGCCTTCCGCGCCAGCGCCCAGCGGGTTGCCGGGCAGCGACATCTGGTGAATGTCGTCTACCACATCACCGAGGGCCCTCAGGTCCGCGCCCGCCGCATTCTCTTTGCCGGTTCCCAGTACACCCAGCCGCGTCTTCTTCGCCTGCTGACCGCCAACCTTCAGCCCAACACTTTCCTCACCGAAAACGATCTCCTCACGGCCGAGAGCCGCCTCTATAGTCCCGGCATCTTCGATTGGGCCACGGTTGCGCCCCGCCGCCCGATCACCGATCAGACCAACGCCGACGTGGTGGTTAAAGTGCACGAGGCGGCGCGCAACTCCCTGGTCTACGGGTTCGGCTTCGACCTCACCAACCGCGGCGGCAGCGTCCCCTCGGGGACCGTCGCCCTGCCCGGACTGCCGGTTGTCGGGCTGCCCTCCAACTTCACCACCAGTCAGGCGACTTTCTTTGGTCCCAGCGCCAACGTCCAGTACACCCGCCTCAACTTCACCGGCAACGCCTCCACCCTCAGTTTTGGCGGATATGCCGGACGTCTCGATCAGCGCGGCTCCATCACCTACTCCGATCCGCATCTGTTCTGGTCTCCCTTCAGCGGCAACCTGTTGCTCTCCGCCGAGCACGATGCCCAGAATCCCATCTTCACCGCCAGCACCGGTCAGGCCAGCTATCAGTTGGAGCGCCCCCTCAACCTCGATCGCACCACCAACCTTTTTCTGCGCTACAGCTACAGTCAGACCAGCCTCACCCGCCTCCTCATCCCCGACCTGGTTCCGGCGCGCGACCGCAACATTCGCCTCTCCACCCTCTCCGCCACCTTCCTGCGCGACACCCGCGACAACCCGCTCGACGCCCATAAAGGAATGTTGGAGAGCTACGAGCTCGATTACAGCGCCCGCGCGCTCGGCTCCACGGTAAACTTCGCCAAGCTGCAGACCCAGACTGCTTATTACAAGCAAATGGCCGATGGCATCGTCTGGGCCAACAGCCTGCGCCTCGGGGCTGCCCACGCTTTCGGATCAAGCTTTGTTCCCCTCAGCCAGGCCTTCTTTACCGGCGGCGGCAGCACGCTGCGCGGCTTTCCCCTCGACGGCGCCGGACCGCAGAAGACCATCCCCGCCTGCGGCAACCCCAACGACCCTGCCACCTGCACCCTGATCCAGGTGCCAGTGGGCGGTAATGAATTGCTCATCCTGAATTCCGAGCTGCGCATCCCCACCCCCCGGGTCTGGGATCATCTCGGTGTCGCGCTCTTCTACGACGGCGGCAATGTCTTCGACCACGTCGGCATCAACAACATCGGCGCCGGCTACACCAATAGCGTCGGCGTCGGCCTGCGCTACCAAACCGCCGTCGGCCCCATCCGATTTGACCTCGGACATAACCTCAACGGCCTGCCCGGCGTCCAAGCTACCCAGTTCTTCATCACCTTGGGGCAGGCATTCTGATGGCCGGCGGCTTCCACTGGCGCGCGTGGGTCAAATGGATCGCCATTGCGGTCGCCATTCTGGTGGTCGTAGTGGCGGCGGCTGGTTATCTGGTTGTCTCCAGCGCTCGCTTCCAGCGCTGGGTGGCGCGGAAGGCCGAGGTGGCGGCCAGCCAGGCTCTGGGCACCCCCGTCCACATTTCCCACCTTCGGCTCCAGAGCTTCACTCTTTCTCCCTCCGCCGATGTCTTGCGCTTTTCCATACGCGGTCGCGGCCCGGCTTCCGCTCCGCCGCTGCTTACCGTGGACCACGCCCATGTGGTGGTACGGATTACCTCTCTGCTGCATCGCTCCTGGCAACTGACCAGCGTGGAGCTGGATCACCCCGTCGTCCACCTACTCGTCAATCCCGACGGTTCGACCAATCTTCCGCAACCGCCCGCAGGGAACGGCCCGGGTCCGGACATCTTCCAACTCGGCATCCGCAATCTGGCCGTTCGCAACGGCGAAGTGTTCGTCAACGACCGCCCGGCGGAGCTCGATGCCGACCTGCGCTCGCTGACGCTCGACGTGGCCTTCCATCCGCTCACCCAGCGCTATACCGGAAACCTGGCGTACGCGCAGGGAAGCGTTACCTGGGATCACCACCAGGCGCTGCCCCACAGCCTGCAGATGGCCTTCGACGCCGGCCGCGACGGGGTGAAGATTCCCAGCCTGACGCTGACCAGCGGCGTCGTCCACCTCGCCGCTTCGGCCACGGTCCCCACTTTGGCGCCGCTGCGACTCGACGCCCGGTATCAAATGCAGGTCGGGTTGGCGGCCCTGCGACCCATCGTCGGTCAGCACGACCTGCCGCGCGGAACCGTGACGGTGGACGGCGCCGCCGCCTGGCATGATGATCAGTTCACCGCCTCCGGACGCTTTTCCAGCCCCGCCCTGGTCACCACTTCCTCCGCCCTGAGCATTCCCGTTGGTGATCTTGCCGGCCGCTATCAGTTTGCCGGGCGCGATCTCAAGGTAACCAGCCTGCGGGCCACCGTGCTCGGCGGCGCACTCGGCGGGGACGCGCAAGTGCGCGCCGTCGGGTCGAAGAACCTGGGCAACTTCAATCTTCAGGTGCACGGGGCGCAAGTGGCGCGCATTGCCCGCCTGGCGCCCCAGGGCGCGCGCACTCTGGGCGAGTTGGGCATCACCGGCACGGCGCAGATCACCGCCGCCGGCCAATGGCAAGGCCGCTTCGACACTCTCGTCGTTCATGCCCAGGCCGGCGTCTCCGCCCAAATCCAGAGTGCGAAGTATCCACGCCAACCTGTCGAGGCCTCACTCGACGCCGTCTACGATGCGGCTCGTCAGCGCCTCACCCTGACCGACACCCACCTGCAGACTGCTGGTCTCAGCCTCACCGCCGAAGGTGCTCTCACCCACTCGGGTAGCGGCAACATCGCCCTCCAGGCCACTGCCTCCGACCTCCATCAAGCCGAATCGCTGGCCGATCGTCTGGCCACAGCCCTGGGCCGCCCTCTCCCGCCGCTCGAACTGTCGGGCCAGGCCGGATTTCGCGGCACCGTGTCCGGGCGACTGACGGCGCCGTCTCTTCAAGGTCACCTGCAAGGAGGGCCGCTGGCGGTGCGCGGCGTTCATTGGCGTTCGCTCAACGCCGATCTGGCCGCCAGTCCCACCCAGGTGCAGGTGCGGAATCTGGTGGTGGTGGCGGGCACCCAGGGCCGCATCACGCTCGACGCCACGCTGGGCCTGTCACACTGGCAGCCCTCCGGCGCCAGCCCGGTGACGGTGCGCGTGGCCGCGGTGCATTTTGCCCTCGACCAGGTCGCCCCCCTGGTCCCGGGTCCCATGCCGCTGAGCGGGATACTCACCGCCCACGCCCAGGTGCAGGGTACTTTGTCGGCGCCGCAGGGAGAGGGCGCGGTCGCAGTGGCCCAGGCTCACCTCCACCTCGGCGGCAAGGATGAACTCGGCGCCGGCCTGCAGTCGTTTTCCATTCAGGCGCACGGCGCCGGCGATACCGTGACGTTTGATGCCGCCGCCCAGCTCGATTCCGGTCCCGTCTCCGCCCACGGCAGCGTCAACTATCAAACCCGCGCCTATCAGGCTGAGCTCCACGCCGACAAGCTCCTCCTCGATCGCCTGCCGGCGCTGACCCGCCGCCGGCTGCCCATCACCGGGACCATCGCGCTTCATGGCTCGGGGCAGGGAACCTTCGCTTCCCCCAATTTTCAGATCGCCGCCACCGCGCCCCAACTCGACATCGCCGGCCAGATACTCTCCGGGCTCGAGCTGGACGCGCAGATCCGTGGACGCCAACTGCACGCCACCTTCGCCGGCACGGCCCTCAAGGCCGCCCTCAAGGCGCAGGCCGACCTCGGCCTCGGCGGTTCTTGGCCCATTCAGGCGCGATTCGATGCCCCCGCTGTCCCCCTGGCGCCCTTGCTGGTGGCGTTCGCTCCCCAACAAGCCGAAGGCATTCATGGTCAGACCGAGGTGCACGCCTCGCTCAGCGGCCCCCTGGCCGACCCGCAGCGGCTGCAGGCACAGATCACCCTGCCTACCCTGTCGCTCGCCTATGGCCCCGTTCTACGGCTGCAAGCGGCCCAGCCCATCGTGGCCCGCCTGGCGCAAGGCGTGGTCACCCTCGAGCCGACGCACGTCACCGGAACCGACACCGACCTCCGTCTCTCCGGCAGCATCCCGGCGCGCGCTGACGTCAGCGCCGCGGCGCTGCAGATGGCCATCAACGGCCAGGTGGACGCCCGGCTGCTGGAAGCCTTCGTCCCCGATCTCACCTCCACCGGCCAGGTGCAAATCAATATCACCGCCGCCGGAACCTTCGCCCAGCCCCGCTTGTCCGGCACCCTGCAGATCACCGCTTTGGCCATCAACAACCCCGACTGGCCGGTGACTCTGCAGGGCGGCCACGGCGCCCTCCGCCTGGCCAACGACCGCATCGACGTTACCGCCTTTGAAGCCAGTGTCGGCGGCGGCACTCTGACCCTCAGCGGCGGCATCAACCTGGGTACCCAGACGCACTTCAACCTCGCCCTCGCCGCCCGTCAGGTGCGCTTCCGCCTCCCCGCCTCGCTGCGCGACACGGTCAACGCCGACCTGGTCTTCACCGGCACCCCCGAGTCGGCCTTGATCTCCGGACGCGCCCAGGTTCTGCAGGTCGCTCCCGTTCCCGGCTTCGATTTCGCCACCCTGGCCACCGATCTCTCCACCCAGGCCGTAACTCTGGCCGCGCCCGACAGCTTCCTGCGCAATCTGCGGCTGGAGGTGGCCATCTCCACCCCCAACCAGATCGCCGTCACTTCGCGCGACTTCAGCCTGCGCGCCAACGCCAACCTCAACCTGCGGGGCACCGGCGACGATCCCGTCATCCTGGGGCGGGTGGACGTCACCAGCGGCGACCTCATCTTCCGCGGCAACCGCTACGTGCTGCAGGCGGGCACGCTCGACTTCATCAACCCCACCCGCACCATCGCCAACGTCAACATCACCGCCGATACCTCCATCAATCAGTACAACCTGCACCTGCGTCTGCAAGGGCCGGCCGACAACCTGCGCACCACCTACAACTCCGATCCCGCCCTCCCGCCCGCCGACATCATCAACCTGCTGGCCTTCGGCCAGACCACCGAGTCGGGCAGCGCCAACCCCCTGCCCGGCAACCTCGGCGCCGAGACGCTGGTGGCCGGCGCCGTCACCAGTCAGATCACCGATCGGGTCGAAAAGATCGCCGGCATTTCGCATCTCTCCGTCGACCCCGTGCTCGGCGCCAACCAGCAGGGCAACGGCGCCCGCATCACCCTGCAGCAGCGCGTCACCGGCAACCTCTACGTCACCATCTCCACCGACGTCACCAGCACCCAGCGCGACGTGATCGAGATCCAGTACCACTTCACCCCCCGCGTCTCCATCACCGGCGTCCGCAAACAAAACGGCGGCCTCGGCGCCAACCTGCAGTTCAAGAAAACCTGGCACTAGCCACGGGCGCGGTTTTATTCCAGCCGTAGCACAGTGAGCGGGTCGGTACGCCAGGCTTGCCACGCGGGGCGCAGACAGGCGGCCGTGGCTACGGTGAACAGCAATGCGACACCTGCCGCCAAACTGAGTGGGTCCATGCGGCCTGTGCCAAACAGCAAGTGGCCCCAGACTCCTCCCAGCAGATAAGCCCCCAGCAGGCCCACCAACGCGCCCGCCGTGACCAACGCCAGGGTGCCGCCGACCACCCGCCGCGCCAGCCCTGCGGGCGAGGCGCCCAGCGCCATACGCACTCCCATATCGCGCCTGCCGGCCGCCACTCGCTGGGCGGTGATGGCGTAGATACCCAGCGCCGCCAGCAGCAGCGCCAGCACCCCAAAGCCCGCCATCAACGCGGTAAGAAAGTCTCGCCGCTCGAGGCCCGCACTGGCCGCCGCGGTCATCAGTTCCGGCGGTTGCACCGTGGGTACCGCCGCGCTCAGCTCGTGCAGCACCGGGCCGGGGGCGGCAGCAGTGCGCACCACCAGCGAGACGAACGACACCGGGAACTGATCGAGGGGGACAAATACCTCCGGCCAAGCGGGCGCGGTCAGACTGATCTGGTGAATGTCAGCGACCACGCCAATCACCGTTCGCACCTGGTTGTCATCCTGAATATAAAGTTGCTCGCCGACCGCTTCGCCGCGGGCATCCATCTTTTGCGCCATGGTGCGGTTCACGATCGCCACCAGGGGCGCGTGTGCGTGATCACGGTTGGTAAAGTAACGCCCGGCCTGAAGGTGGGCCTCCAACGTGCGGAAATAACCCGGCACCACCATGTTCATCGCCGCCCAGGGCCGCTCGGCGGCGGGAGGCGCAGGCTGGTCGCTCACCAGGTACTGCGTTGTCCAATGGAGACCATGCAGCGGCGGCTGCATCGCCGCGCTCGCACTCTGCACTCCCGGCAGCGCGCGCACTTTATCCAACGCTTGCTCAAAGTAGGCCGCTGCGCCGGCGGGATCATGGCTGATGGCCAGCGTGATCACATGATCAACCGGAAAACCAGGGTCCACTGCCAAGGCTCGCGCAAGGCTGCGTCCCATGAGCCCGGCGCCGGCCAGGATGACGGTGGCGAGCGCAGCTTCGGCCAGTAGCAGTCCGGCATCCCTTCGCGAGGAGCGGGCCGGGTGCAGCCGCTGGTACAGGCGGTAGCGGGCGGCCGCCAGCGCTGGCGCCACGCCGGTCAGCAAGGCTGCGCACAGGGCGGCGGCGGCCGCAAATGCCAACACGGTTGCGCTGATATGCGCTTCCCGCAAGCGCGGCACCGGGTAAGGCGCCTGAATCAGTAGCGGCAGAGCGGCGCCTGCTAGCAGGGCTCCCAACCCGCCACCCATCGCCCCCAGCAACAGCGTCTCGCAGGCGGATTGACGCAACAGGTCGCCGCGCGACGCCCCCAGAGCGCTGCGGATGGCGAACTCGCGTTCGCGCCGGTTGGCATGAGCCAGCAACAAGTGCGCCAGGTTGGCACAGGCCAACAGCAGCACCAGCCCCACCGCTCCCAGCAGCATCCATAATTCGCCGCGGTAGGCGCCGTTCAGATATTGATCGAGAGGAACCGCGGCCGCCGTTTCACCCTGGTTGCTGGCGGGGTAGGTGACCGACAAACGTTGCATAACGGTATCCAGGTCCACCTTGGCCTGCCCATAGTTCACGCCCGGTTTCATCCGTCCCAGCACCGCCAAACCGGGGTGATTGCTGCGGGCGGCGAAGCCGGCATCGGCGGCCTGCGGTCCCAGCGCGGCGTACACGTCGGCGCTCCAGGGCATATCGGCTGGGCCCGGTTGCAGCACGCCAATCACCGGAATTTCGTTGCCCGCCACTTGCAGAGAGCGTCCGACAATATCGGGATCGCCGCCCAGGCTCGTCCGCCAGAAGTGATTGCTGAGCACCAGCACCGGCGCTGCGCCCGGTCGGTCGTCGCTCGGTTGCAATCCGCGGCCGAGAGCCACGCCCAGCCCCAAGGTCGGAAAAAAGGAGGCGCTGGCGTTCACCGCGGTCAGAGCGGCGCGGACGCCGCCTGGGCCACGGTAACCCGCCGTGCCGCCGTATTGAAACGCGCCCATATTGCTGAAGTCCCGCGTCTGGCTGCGCAAGTCGAGGTAATCGGGCCAGGAGACATTCATCTCCGGTTCCCGTACCAGCGCTTCATGTATGAGCAGCAACTGCCGCGGCTGGGGGAAGGGAAGCGGCGCCAGCAGCACCGTGTTCACCACACTGAACATGGCCGTGGTCGCGCCCACGCCCAGCGCCAAGGTCAGGACGGCGACCGCCGCTGCCACTGGACGCTGGCGCAACTGCCGCCACGCTCCGCCGATGTCCCGGAACAGATGCATAAGTCCCATGACCTCTCCGACGAACCTGCCAGCTTGCGGTTAGGGTACACCTGCCGGGTATTCACTTCCCGGAAATATCCTTGGTGGGCGATATTCGCAAATTGAGATATCCCGATCGTGGAAACAACTCACCCTGCGGGTTCTCGACTGAGGGCCTTCGCGGCAGCTTCGGAGGCGCCCTGAGCACAGCGGGCGCCCGCTGCCGGGGAGCAGCCACGGCGCTGAGCGACCATCGGGAGCGACCCGAGTCAGGTGTGGAGTATCCACTTCCGCCCCAACGGGTGTACCGCGCTCCCCGGTACCCCGCCCAAGCGGGCGCCCCGCGCGCGACCCTATCACAGGGCGGCGCGAAACGCGCCGCCCTGTGATACTGTGGCAAACGGAGAACTTTCCTAATGTCCGTGAGCCGCTTCCGTCTCACTGCCGGCCTCTTGCTGGCGATCCTGGCAACCGTGGGTATGGCCTGGGGGCAGCGCCGCGGCCGCGAAGCGGGTCCCACTCAACCGATGCAGTTCCGCGCCCTCGGTCCGGCCGAAGGCGGTGGACGCGTCTGCTGCGTGGTTGGCATCCCCGGCCGCCCCGGCATCTATTACATCGGTGCCGCCGGCGGCGGCGTCTGGAAGACCACCAACGGCGGCTTCAGTTGGACCCCCATTTTTGAGCAGGAGTCCACCGAGAGCATCGGCGCCCTCGCCCTGGCTCCCTCCAACCCCAACCTGCTCTGGGTCGGCACCGGCGAGTCCAATGTCCGCAACGACGTGATTGACGGCCACGGCCTTTTCTTCTCCCCTGACGGCGGCCAGACCTTTTCCGAAGTCGGCAAGCAGTACTTTGATCACGCCGGTCAGATATCGAAGATCGTCATCAATCCCAACGACCCCAACGAAGTCTGGGTAGCGGTCCTCGGCCACGCCTTCGGTCCCAACGACCAGCGCGGCGTTTTTCACACCACCGACGGCGGCGCCACCTGGCAGAAGACGCTGTTTGTCAATGACTCGACCGGCGCCATTGACCTTGCCATGCAGCCCGGCAATCCCCGCACGCTGGTCGCCGCCATGTGGCAGACCGTGCGCCATCCCTGGGGCCTCGAGGATGGCGGCCCCGACAGCGCTCTCTATAAGTCCATTGATGGCGGCCGCACCTGGAAGAAGCTCACCGGCAACGGACTGCCCGCCGGTCCCTACGGCCGCATCTCGATCGGGTTCGCCCCCAGCGCCCCCGACCGCCTCTACGCCGAGATTCAGGCCAAGCGCGGCGTCTTCTGGCGCTCTGACGATGCCGGCGATCACTGGACGATGGCCAGCAACGACTACCAGCTCAACTCCCGGCCCTTCTACTTCAGCCGTTTTGAAGTGATGCCCGACAATCCCGACCATATCTACTTCCTTTCCGTCTCCATGTCCTACTCCGCCGACGGCGGCAAGACTTCCCGCCGCGCCGGCCTCACCCTCCACTCCGACCACCACTCGCTGTGGACCGATCCCGCCAATCCCAGCCGCATGATCGAAGGCAACGACGGCGGCGTCAACTTCTCCCACGACGGCGGGCAGAACTGGATCCACGTCACCAACCTCCCCATCGAGGAGGAGTACTCGGTCCATCTCGACAGCGACACCCCCTACCATATCTGCGTCGGCCTGCAGGACAACGACGGCTTCTGCGGGCCCTCCCGCGCAGAGGCACGCCCCGACAATTGGCGTGACGTGGCCGGCGGCGACGGCGAATATGAGGTTCCCGCGCCCAGCGATCCCAACATCCTCTACGTCGAGTCCCAGGAAGGCGACGCGCAGCGCCTCGATCTGCGCACCGGCCTCTCGACTTCGATCAAGCCCATGCCCAACGGCACCTCGGGTGAAAGCGCCTACGTCTACGACATGCCCGCCCGCTTCAACTGGACCACACCCATCGAAGTGGATCCCGTCGACGCCAACACCGTCTACATGGGTGCCAACCGGTTGTACAAGTCCATCAACGGCGGCCACTCCTGGACCGCCATCTCGCCCGACCTCACCCTCAACGACCGCAGCAAACAGCAAGCCTCGGGCGGGGTGGTGGACCTCGACATGACCGGCGCCGAAACCGCCGATACCATCCTCTCTTTTGCCCTCTCGCCGACGGATAAGAACACCATCTGGGTGGGCACCGACGACGGCATCGTCCAGGTCACCCACGATGCCGGCAAGACCTGGGACAAGGTCAGCGACAACATCTCCGGCCTCAAGCCCTGGGGGCGGTTCCAGGAGATGGAGGTCTCGCCCTTTGACCCCAATACCGCCTACATCGCCTATGACCGCCACGAGATGAATGACAGCCATCCGTACGTCTTTAAGACGCACGACAGCGGCAAGACCTGGACCGCGATTGACGCCGGCCTGCCCGATGACTACGTGGCCCATGTCATCCGCGAAGATCCCAACCACAAGGGCTTGCTGGTGCTGGGCACCGACTACGGTCTCTATCGCTCCAGCGACGATGGCGCAACCTGGACGCAGATTCACGACGGTTTCCCCACCGTTGTCACCTACGACCTCAAGTTCAATAAGGCGACCCACGACCTCATCGTCGGCACCCACGGCCGCGGCCTCTACCTGATGGACGACATCACCCCCTGGGAAGCCATGACCAATCCGCAGGTGGCCTCGGCGCCGTTCACCCTCTTCCCCCTGCTCGACGCCATCAACTACCAGCGCGGCGGCCTGGGCGCATTGAACCGCGATCCGCTGGCCCGCAACGCCCCGCAGCCGCCCCACGGCGCCGTCATTCGCTACAACCTGGCGGAGGCCGTGCACGCCCCCTCACACGGTGAAGCCGGTCCCACGCTTTCGCCCGAGGAGCAACAGATGGTGGCCATGGCCGCCCAGTTCGGCTTTTCGCTGCCCTCGTCTTCCCGCGGTCCGGTGGGCATTGATGTCACCGACGCCCAGGGCCAGCACGTCGCCACCCTGCACGGCAGCGGCCATGAAGGCTTGAATGAAGCCGTGTGGCCGGGTACCTATGACCCTTCGCCCGTCCATCCGCCCGCGGGGCGCGGCCGCGGCGGTTTCTTCGCCCTCTTCTCCCGTGGCGGCGGCCTGCGCGCCCTGCCCGGCAAGTACAAGATCACGGTCACCGTCCCTGGTCTGCCCGCTCAAAGCCAGTGGGTCAACCTGCGCGAAGACCCACGCGTTCAGGTCAACCTCGCCGCACTCGAGGCCACCCTCAAGGCCGGTCAGGCCATGCAGCCCGATGTGGATGCCATGAACCGCATGCTGGTCGGCCTCGACAGCCTCCATCAGCAGTTGTCGGCTCTGCAAAAGAACCTGCAGCCCGCCGCCGGACCCAGCGATGCCGCCGCCGAACTCGCCTCGGCCAAGACGCTGGAAAAGAAGGTCAGCGATCTGGAGGACATCTTCAACTCTCCTCCCGCCCGCGAGGACTATGGCTCGATTGGCGGCTTCGCCCAGATCTTCAACGGCGTCTTCCGCAACATCTCCGGAGCTTTCAACCAGATGCCCCGTCCCCAGGACTTGCAGGACTGGGCCACCAACCGCGCCAAGCTCGCCACCTATCTCCATCAGTACAACCAACTGCTTTCGCAAGACGTGGCCGCATTTAACAAGCAGGCCGTGGCGCATCAGGGCATCACCCTGGTCGCCGGCAATCCCGTGTCCCTGGGGCGCGCCCCGGCCGTACTGGCCGCCGCCGCCCCCGTCAACCAGTAAGGAGACTTTGATGAAACGCGCTTCGTCTGTTCTTGCAGCCGCCGCGGCGGTCGTGGTGGCTTTGGCTCTGACCGCGCCCGCCGGCGCCCAGTTCTTCCGCGGCCGCGGCGGCAACGCCGAGCCGCTGCAGTTCCGTGACATCGGTCCGGCCATCGCCGGCGGCCGCGTGGCCACCGTGGTCGGCGTCCCGGGCAACCCCAACGTCTATTACATGGGCGCCGCCGGCGGCGGCGTGTGGAAATCCACCGATGGCGGCGAAAGTTGGAAGGCCATCTTCGAGCACCAGGCCACCGCCTCCATCGGCGACATCGCCCTGGCGCCGTCCAACCCCAATCTGGTCTGGGTGGCCACTGGCGAGCCCAACATTCGTAACGACGTTATGGTCGGCCACGGCCTCTACTTCTCCCCCGACGCCGGCGCCACCTGGCAGGAGATCGCCCCGCAGATCTTCCACGACGCCGGGCAAATGTCGCGCGTGGTCATCAACCCGCACAACCCCGACGAAGTCTGGGTGGCGGTTCTCGGCCATGCCTTCGGCCCCAATCCCGAGCGCGGTGTCTTCCACACCACCGACGGCGGCAAGACATGGAAGAAGTCGCTCTTCGTCAACGACCACACCGGCGCCATAGACCTGGCGGTCGAACCCGACAACCCCCGCGTGCTGCTCGCCGGCATGTGGGATGTCGTCCGCCACCCCTGGACCCTCGACAACGGCGGCCCCGGCAGCGGCCTGTACCGTTCGATTGATGGCGGCGACACCTGGACCCGGATCACCGCCGGCCTCAAGCCCGGCCCCTACGGCCGCATTGGCCTCGCCTTTGCCCCCAGTGATCCCCAGCGCGCCTACGCCATCGTGCAGTCCAAGACCGGCCTCTTCTATCAGTCCGACGACGCCGGTCTGCACTGGACAGCCGTCAGCGATAGCGACGCCCTCGATGCCCGGCCCTTCTACTTCAGCCGCTTCGCCGTGGCGCCCAACAACCCCGAAAAGATTTACTTCCTCGCCCTCAGCGTCTCCATATCCGACGATGGCGGCCACACCGTCCATCGCGCCGGACGCACCCACGGCGACGATCACTCCATCTGGATTGATCCCGACAACCCCAACCGCATCATCGAGGGCAACGATGGCGGCGTCTTTCTTTCCCACGACGCCGGCGAGCACTTCCGCTTCCTCAATACCATCCCCCTCGAGCAGTTCTACATGGTGTCGGCCAGCAACGAACCCGCCTACAACCTCTGCGGTGGCTTGCAGGACAATAACGCCTGGTGCGGGCCCTCCTCCGGCAACAGCTCCCTCAATTGGACGGTGACGGCGGGCGGCGACGGCGAGTATGCCGTCTTCGCGCCCAGCAATCCCCACATCGTCTACTCGGAATCGCAGAACGGCTCTGCCTCGCGTACCGATCTGCGCACCGGGGTGTCCACCGACATCATTCCCTACAGCCTGGGAGTGAGCGATCTCCTCCCCAGCAGCCTCAAGTACCGCTTCAACTGGACCACCCCCATCGAGGTCGGCTTCAAGGACGCCAACAGCGTCTACATCGGTGGCAATGTTCTCTTCCACTCCACCGATGGAGGCTACAGTTGGAAGCCCATCAGCCCGGACTTGACCCGCAACGACAAGTCGAAGCAGGTCAACAGCGGCGGCATCATCGTCAACGACATCACCGGCGCTGAGACCTACGACACCCTGCTCTCCATTGCCCTCTCGCCCACCGATCCCAACACTATTTGGACCGGCAGCGACGACGGCGTCGTTTCCGTCACCCGCGACGGCGGCAAGACCTGGGATCGGGTCAGCGACAACATCCAGGGCCTGCCGCAGTGGGGCAGGGTGCAGCAGGTTGATGTGTCTCCCTTCGATCCCGCCTCGGCCTACGTCGCCTTTGACTTCCACATGAGCGACGACAACCGCCCCTACGTCTATAAGACCCACGACGGCGGTAAGTCCTGGACCTCCATTTCCGCCGGACTGCCCGCCGATGCTGCCGCCCGCGTGGTCCGGGAAGATCCGAACCTCAAGGGCTTCCTGGTGGTGGGCACCGACACCGGCCTCTTCACCAGCCGCGATGACGGCGCCAGCTGGACCGCGCTCCAGCGTGGCTTCCCCACCGTGCCCGTCTTTGACGTGCAGTTCGTCAAAGACAGCCACGACCTGCTGGTCGCCACCCACGGCCGCGGACTGTTCGCCCTCGATGACATCATCCCGCTCGAACAGACCACCCCCCAGGTGGCCAGTGCGCCCGTCACCGTCTTCCCCATCCGCACCACCTACGACTTGCAGGGCGGCCGCATGATGAGCGGCGGCGGATTCTCCTTTGGTGGTGGCGGCGGCACCGAGATCTACTACAACCTCGGCGAGGCCCACAACGGCAAGAACGCCGTCAAAATCGCCATCAAAGATGCCAGGGGGAACCTGATTACCACACTCGACGGCACCGGCCACAAAGGCCTCAACGTGGTGACTTGGCGCGGCAATTACGACGGTCCGGTCACCGCCATCCTGCCTTCGGAGGAAGGTGGCGGAGGCTTTGGCTTCCGCCCCCGCGGCACCCCCGGCCAGGCCACGCCGGATGCCGGTCCCCGCGCCGTCGCCGGTTCCTACACCGCCACCGTGACCGTCGAGGGTCTCGCTCCGCAGTCCCAAGCGGTTCGCCTGGCCGAAGATCCGCGTTGGTCGCACCCCGCCGATGCGGCGGCGAAGAATGCCGAAGCCCTGCGCGCCGCGCTCGCCGCCCGCGATCAGGTCTCGGCCATGAACCGCATGCTCACCGGCCTGCAGAGCCTCAAGGATCAACTCAAGGCCCAGCAGGCCAGCCTCAAGAGCCTCGATGAAGCCGGCGACTCCCGTGCCGGCTACGCCGATGTCGCCAAGGCCGCCGGTGACCTCGAAAAGAAAGTCGGCGATCTCGAATACGAGATCTACAACCCCGACCAGGGCAAGGGTGAGGCGACCGTTTACCTCACCGACTTCCAGCAGCAGTTCGAGGGCGCATACAACAGCCTGCAGGGCGATACCGACTCGGCTCCCCGCCCCAACTACATGGAACTCTGGCAGACCCTGCAGGGTCAGCTGGAGGGCTACCTCAACCAGTACAACCAGGTGCTCAAAACCGACGCGGTCGCCTTCAACAAGCTGGCCGCTGCCCACCACGCCATCACCCTGGCGGTGGGCGACACCATCGCGCTGCCCGCCGCCGGCAGCAACCGTTCCATCGCCCCCAGCCGCAAGCGCTAATTCCAACAACGGGCGATCGCAAAACCAAGCGCCGGGGCGAAAGCTCCGGCGCTTGGTTTTTATGTCAGGTGCAGCCAGTGCAGGTGAGGAAAGCGTCGAAAATCGCGGTCGAACGAAACCAGCCGGTAGCCACCTGCCACGGCAAAGGCCGCTAAGTAAGCATTAGTCCACAGCCGGCCGCGAATATCGAGCGATCCCGTCCATGCTTTCAGCAACTCGTCCACTCCCGCGGGTTCCGTCTCCAACTCGACGTCCTGGGATCGCCACTCTTCCGCGATGCTCCACGCAGCCGCGCCAACCAGCGCGCCGCTTCCTACCGCATGTACACTCGTCAGCAGGCGCAGCAACGCCAATTCCGTCGCGCGGCAACTGATCACCCGTTTCCCCGCCTCTTCCCGCCAATACTTCAGGGCTCGTCCGTGGTGGATGTGATCAGGCGCGTTGAGCGCCAGCCAGACGTTGACATCCAGCAGGTCAACCAAGCTTGGCCTCGTCGTCCTCTTCTTCCAACCGGTGAATGTCTTCGGGCGTCAGCCGGATCGTCCTGCCCGACGGTGGAATGGCCACCGGCGGGTCATCCCTCCGACCGCGCTTCGCTTGCTCGGGCTCGCGCAGGCCACGCTCGACGTACTGCAGGAATAATTGCTTCAGCGTTACCCCTTGCAGGCCGGCTCGCACTTTCAGGCTACGGAAAACCGGATCCGGAATGTCTACGGTTGTGCGCATAAAAGCATAATAGCATTAAGTGCGATTCTATCTGCGACGTAGGTGCGGCAGACCCGCCGACGCGGGTAGGCTGCTACCATTTCTCAATGTCTGCGATTGATCTGTCGGGCAATTTGGGCCTCGCCGCCCTGGCCCTGCTAACCATCAACCTGTTGCTGGGCCTGCTGATCTCGGTGCGCTTCGATCCGCTGCGTTCCTGGCCGCACCAGCGCTGGGATATTTTCCAACTGCACAACTGGACCGGCTACACAGCCCTCGCCGCTGCCGTCCTGCACCCGCTCCCGCTGCTGGCCTCCTCCCGCATGCGCTTCACCTGGGGCCAGATACTCTGGCCAACCAACGCTCCCAGCCAGCCCACCGAAAACCTCATCGGCGCCATCTCCCTCTACCTGCTGGCCCTGGTGGTCGTGACCTCGTATTTCCGCGTCTTACTCGGCCGCAAATCCTGGAAGCTGATTCACTACCTCTCGTACATCAGCGCCATCCTCTTTTTCCTCCACAGCCTGTTGCTCGACCCTCTCATCCAGAATCGTCCGGTGGACTGGCTCGACGCCGAGAAGATCTTCGTCGAGGTCTGCTTCCTGCTGATCTTCGTCGCCTCCATCGCCCGCTGGCAGTACGGACAAAGCCATCAGCAGCGCCTGCGCATCACCCCTGCCACCAAGTACGTCCCCGGTTTCAGCGGTTCCTATCCCTCCCGCGACAACTGACGCCGTTTTCGTGCCGCCGCCGCTCTTGGGCCAGTAACAAGCAGGCAGCCCCAGGACGGAAAGCAGCATCTCAGCAATTTCCGGGAGCAGCGACCGTTGCTGCACGCCGGCTTGGCGGCAACCAAATACAAAATGGGCACTCGTCTCCAATGCCCGGTTTAATAGAATCAACGACTTACGGGCGATTATTGGAGGAATTCGCAACCGGCGCGATGACATCCATGAACGAGCTCACCGAGAACACGGCCCGTCCCAAGCCCGGATCGCCATAGCCAGGTGGCACCGGCAGCCGGTGTTTGGCGTGGGTGTCGCGCCAGGTTTCGAGCAGCCGCAGATGGTACTCCAGCGGCGCTCCGCCCGGATTGTCCTTGCCCAGCCGCGTCAGCGGCTCCGAGCACCAGGTCGTAAACCTCGGACATACTCCGTGCGACATGAAGAACTCCAGCCCTTCTCCGGTTGAGCGGATCGCCTCCTCCACATCCTGAAACCCGTGCGGCCGTGACATCTCGATTCCCGCCACGAAGTTCGGGATCACATGCGAGGGCCCAAAGATTTCTGCCGAGTCGAGGATGCGGCGGTGCCACTCCGCCCGCCCCACGTAGCGATCCTTGCCGGGGCAGAGAATGCCAAACAGCCGCTCGTCCCAAACTTCATAATTCGGGTGATAGATCTGAATCCCCGCCGCCTTGAACTTCCGTGCTTCCTCCCGCGGCAGCGCCTGCGCCACCATCTTGCCGATCCAGCGTCCCGGGAACTTCTCCTCGATCGCCGCGGCATATTGGGCATAAAAGTCCGCTTCGCCCATACCTTTGAGCTGGCTGGTGATGCTCCCGCCGGTGATGGTGTAGGCATGGCTGGCGGAATCGGTCGAAGCGATAATCCCCAGCGCTTCCAGAATCTCCTCCACCGATTTCACCCCGGTGTAGGGCCGCCCCTCTTGGATCTGCTGGCGGTAGTTGTTGTTGATATCGCAGAACTGGCACTCTTCCTTGTCGCCGAAGTACTGGCAGATGCGGAAGACGGTCAGATAGACCAGGTAGCCCCATTCAATCGTCGGCGCGATCTCGATCACCCGCTTGCCGCTCGCCAGCGTGCGCGTATAGTACTCAGGCACCGGCGGGAAACGGATCCCAGTCAGCGGTTCACCGTCCAGCCGCAGCTCCGCCCGCGCCTCCTCGCCTTCGCCCACCACCTCGATCCGATACGGCGAGTCCGGGTTCAGCCGTACCGAGATGATCGTCGGCCGGAAATCCCAGGGGCCGCCTTCCAGCCAAATCTCTTCCGGCGCGCTCCAGTGCTCGTGGTTCCCCATCTCCTTCAAAGGCACGAGATCGAAGGAGAAGATGAAGTATGCCTTGGCCTTGAACTGCGCCGCCAGCTTCAGCGCTTCCGGCGAAAATGCCACCCCGGTGCGCAGCACATCCTCCTTCACCACCGCTTCCCGTGGCAGCGTCGGATGACGCGCCGCCGCCGCTTCAACCTGCCGCAATCGCACCTGTGTGGAGTCCGTCGTGGCCACGCTTTAGTGTAACCTGCCGAATGTGCCATCCACGCCGCCCGCCCCGGTCGCGAACGCCAAGCGCCACCTTTTTGCGCGTTGCTGGCGGGCTGGGCGCAACTGGACACAGACTCACCCGCAGCGTGCCTGTTTTGTACCCGGCCGGGTTGAGCTGCTCGGTAAGCACACCGACTACGCCGGCGGCCGCAGCCTGCTCACCACTCTCAATCGCGGCTTCTGCGCGATAGCCGCTCCGCGGTCCGATGCCAGGGTGAGACTGCTGGACGCAGCCAGCGGCGAAACCGCGGAGTTTACCGTGGGCGAAACCTGCTCCGTTCCCTGGGCCACTTACGCCGTTGCCGTCGCCCGCCGCTTCCGGCCCGCGGGCGCGGACATCGCTTTCTGCAGCGACCTTCCCGCCGCCGCCGGCATGAGCAGTTCCAGCGCCTTCGTGGTGATGAGCTATCTCGCCCTCACCGGCGATACGCTAGGCCAGGGCAGGGAAGTGCTCGCCGCGGACCTGGCTGCCGCCGAGGTCGGCGTTGGCACCCATGGCGGCAGCGAGGACCACACCGCTATCCTCTGCTGTAGGCCCGGGCACTGGAGTCAATTCCGCTTCTGTCCCTTGCGCGCCGAGGCCGAGGTGCCGGCGCCTCCGGACCTGCGCCTGGTGCTGGGCGTCAGCGGCGTGGTGGCGGCCAAGGCCGGTGCGGCGCGGGCCGCCTACAATCACCTCTCGGCGGTGGCCGCCGGGATCGTGGCCCGATGGAACGCCGCCACTGGCCGCCGCGATCCGCATCTGGCGGCGGCCCTGGCCTCTGATCCCGAAGCCCGTCAGCGCCTCGAGGTTCTGTTGCGCCCTGAACCGGTGCTCACCGCCCGCCTTCACCAGTTCCTCAACGAAACCGAAAACTGGATCCCCGCCGCCGTGGCTGCCGTGACCGCCGCCGATTGGAACGCCCTGGGAGCCGTGGTCGCCGCCTCCCAGGCCGCCGCCGAATCCGCGCTGGCCAACCAGACGCCCGAAACGATATTCCTCGCCGCCCGTGCCCGCGCCCTGGGGGCGGTCGCCGCTTCCAGCTTCGGCGCCGGTTTCGGCGGCTCCGTTTGGGCGCTGGTCAAGGACTCGGAGGCGGATGCATTTGTCCCTGCTTGGCGAGCCGCCTACCACCAACAATTTGCTCAGCATCGCGCCGCCAGCCTATTCTTTGAAAGCGCGGCGGCGCCGTCCGCCTGCGTGCTGCCCCAGGAGGCCTTACGTGAGCTTCAACTCGAAGCATTGGAATCGGCGTGAATTTGTCCAGCGCGGCGCGGCCGGCGTAGCCGCCGCCTGGGCACTGACCCACAGCGCCGGAGCCCAAGCGGCTGCCTCCGGTCCCGCCGCCGGCCCCGCCGCCGGTAATGTCCGGGGCAGCCGTGCCCGGCTCGGCAATCACCGTTGCGAAGCGGAGTGGGAACTGGGCGCCGGCGGCTTGCGCCTGCTCCACCTGACGTCCCCGGGCGCCCCTCCCTTGGGACCTTTCCCTGTCTGCGCGCTCCAGATCCAAAACCAGCCTGTGGATCTCGCCCGCTTGCGCGTCGTGCAGCCCTTGCGGCTCAGCCCTCTGCCCGTCAACCCGTCGGCGGCTTGCCTCGCCGAGCGCATTCCCGGCCGTCAATTGACCGCCGTCCTCGCGGATCCGTCCGGCAACTGGCAGCTGCACTGGCGTGCCCTGCTGCGCGACGGCTCCCATTACATTCGCCAGGAGGTCACCGTTTCGGCGGGCTCCTCGCCGGTGCCGCTGAGCGAAATTGCCCTCTTCGACCTTCCTGCGCCGGCGGTGCGCATCGTCGGTACCGTTCCCGGTTCACCTCTGACCATCGCCGATCGCTGGTTCTGTGGCTTTGAACACCCGCTCTCCCACAGCGCCGGGCAGGCCGGCCGGGTGAGCGCCTTCTTCGCCCGCGGCCTGCCCATCGCCGCCGGCCACAGCGCCGTCTACTCCAGCGTCATCGGTATCGCCGCCCCCGGACAGATGCGCCGCGACTTTCTGGCCTATATCGAACGTGAGCGCGCCCATCCCTACCGCGCTTTCCTGCACTACAACTCCTGGTTCGATCTCGGTTACTTCACTCCCTACGAGCAGGCAGGCTGCCTCGACGTGATCCACACCTTCGGACAGCAGCTCTATCGCCGCCGCAGCGTCCAACTGGATTCGTTTCTCTTCGACGACGGCTGGGACAATCGCGACGATTGGAGCTTCAACGCCGGATTCCCCAGCGGCTTCACCCCGCTCAAATCCGCCGCCGCCGCCATCGGCGCCGGCCCCGGCGTTTGGCTTTCGCCCTGGGGCGGCTATGGCAAACCCCGCGCCGAGCGGCTGGCCAACGGCAAGCAGCGCGGATACGAGGAGAACGAACAAGGTCTGGCCCTCTCCGGCCCCGTCTACTACCAGCGCTTCCATGAAGTCTGCCTCGACATGGTCCGTCGCTACGGCGTCAATCAGTTCAAGCTCGACGGTACCGGCAGCAGCGACCGCGTGGTCCCAGGAAGCGCCTTCGGCAGCGACTTTGAGGCGGCCATCAGCCTGATCGCCGACATGCGCGTCGCCAAACCCGACCTGTTTATCAATCTCACCACCGGCACCTACCCTTCGCCCTTCTGGCTGCGCTATGCCGACTCCACCTGGCGCGGCGGCAACGATACCAGCTTCGCCGGTGTCGGCAGCGACCGCCAGCAGTGGGTCACCTATCGCGACGCCGACACCTTCCGTCACGTGGTCAGCCGCGGTCCGCTCTATCCGCTCAACTCGCTCATGCTGCATGGCATTGTTTACGCCAAGCACGCCCATCGCCTCGATACCGATCCCGGCAACGACTTCACCGCCGAGGTGCGCTCCTACTTCGGCACCGGTACGCAGTTGCAGGAGATGTACATCTCCCACTACCTGCTCACCAACCAGAACTGGGATGTGCTGGCCGAGGCCGCCCGCTGGGCCCGCCGCAACACGCCCACCCTGCTCGACACCCATTGGGTCGGCGGCGATCCCCACGCGCTCGAGGCCTATGGCCATGCTGCCTGGTCGCCCCGCAACGCCATTCTTACCCTGCGCAATCCCAGCAATCGCCCCCAGGAGCTATCCCTCGATCCCGCCCAGGCGTTTGAGCTTCCCGACGGTGCCCAAGGCCAGTTCCGCCTGCGCCCTGCCTTCGACCGCGATCAATGGGGAGAGCCGGCCGATCGCACTCCCGTCCAGCTGAGCGCGGGAACCAGCCACAGCTTCTCATTGAAGCCCTTCGAGGTGCTGACGCTCGAATCCAGTGGCGCCTGATACCACGCGTCCTCACCGGCGCGGCTATGTGCTGATCGCCGCCGCGGCCTGCAGTTGGGGCGGCTCGGCCGCCCTCGGCCGCGCCATGTTCACCAGCCGCCTGGCCGCGGGTAGCATCGCACCGGTCAGCCCGCTGATCCTCACCCAAACCCGCATTTCTCTCGCCGCACTCATTCTTCTGCCGGCGCTTCTCTGGCTCCGCCGTGGCCGGGTTTTGGTTCCCGCCCGCGACGCCGTCGCCGGCCTGCTGCTGGGCCTGGTGGGCATGTCGGTGTCGAACTACTTCTATTACCTCGCCATTGAGCGCACCAACGTCGCCACCGCCATCGTCATCCAATACACCGCTCCCGTCTGGGTGCTGTTGTATCTGGTGGCGCGGGGACGGCAAGCGCCCTCACTGCGCCGCATCGGCGCCGTCGCCCTGGCGCTGCTGGGCATTGGTCTGGTGCTGGGCCTGCTCAACGCCGGCGCCGCGCTGCGACTTGATCTAATCGGTGTCGCCGGAGCGCTGGTCGCCGCCCTGGCTTTCGCTTACTACAACGTCGCCGGGCAAATCCTCGCCCGCCGCATGGACCCCGTCCTGATCGCGCTTTACATGCTGGTCGGGGCGGCGGTCTTCTTCGCCTTCCTTCACCCGCCCTGGAGGCTGTGGCAGGCCCACTATTCCCACGCCGAGTGGGGCTTCTTTCTGGTCTTCAGCCTGCTGGCCACGCTGGCCCCTACGCTGCTCTATATCTCCGGCCTGCAGTACCTCGATGCCACCCGGGCCGTGGTCACCAGCTGCCTCGAACCGGTCTCCGGCATTCTCCTCGCCGCGGTGTTCCTCGGTGAATCTCTCGATGGATGGCGCTGGCTGGGCGTCGGCTGCGTGATCGCCGCCATCCTTCTGATCTCAATAACTGCGCAGTCCGGCGAAGAACAGCGCAATCACCACCAGCCCCAGAATGACCCGGTACCAGACGAAAAAGCGTAGCGTGCTGAGTTTCAGGAAACGGATGAACAGCGCAATCGAAGCGATCCCCACCACCGCCGATACCACGATCCCCACCAGGAATGGCGCCGCCATGCCGTGGGGAAGGCCGGTCTTATAAATCTGGTGTGCCTTGTCCGCCACCGCCCCGGCGATGATCGGTGTGGCCAGCAGGAACGAGAACCGCGCTGAGGCTTCGCGCGTCATCCCGGTGAACAGCCCGGCGGTAATGGTCGCACCCGAGCGCGATACCCCCGGAATCACCGCCACCGCCTGCGCCAGTCCGATCCAGAGAGAATCCCAGATCGAGACCTCGTCATAATCCTTGGTTTGCGCCGGAGCACGATCCGCCCAGCCCATGACCAGCCCCACCACGATCAAGCTGGCGGCGATGATCAGCGGGTTGCGCCACGTCGTCTCGATTTGCTTGTCGAACAACAGCCCGATGATCCCGCCGGGAATGGTCGCCAGTACCAGAAACCACAGCAGCCGCCGCTGGGAGGCCAGGGCCGCTCCGCTGATCGGTTGACCGGTGTGCACATCAATGGCCTCGCCGAACCCGGCGCGGATGATGCGCACCCAGGTGGTGAAGAAAAACCCGATCACCGCCGCCAGCGTGCCGGCGTGCAGCGCCACGTCGAAGGTCAGGCCGGGATCAGGCCAGTGCAGCAGCCACGGAATCAGGATCAGGTGGGCGGTGCTGCTGATCGGCAAAAATTCGGCGATGCCCTGGATGATGGCCAAAACCACGGCTTGCCAGACGGTGATCATAGGTGCTCTGAGTATTGCAGAACCGGCCTTTCGCGGCTGTACCTTTCTAGATACCTGTAGTGCGCAGATCGGGTGGGTATCATGGGGCTGTGAACCCGCTGCACCCCACCGCCAACCGGCGCTTTAATGAGCTGGTCGGCTTGCTGATCGCGGTGCTGGCCACCCTGCTGTGTCTGGCCCTGGTCTCCTACCATCCGGCCGACCCGTCGCTCAATACCGCCGCCGCCGTCGCCCGCCCCGCCAACTGGGTGGGTCCGGTCGGCGCCACCCTTGCCGACCTGCTCTTTCAGTCGCTCGGACTGGCCTCGTTTCTGCTCGTAGCCGGCCTTGCCAGCCTCGCCGCCCGCTGGTTCCGCGCCCCCCGCGCCCAAGCCGCTCATCGCAGCCATGTCATCGGTCTGCTGCTCTCCATGGTCGCGGTTTCAACCCTGATCGCCGAGCTGCCCCGCCACGGACACTGGCGCGGCAGCGTGCCGCTCGAGGGCCTGATCGGCACCCTCGGCGCCAGCGGCCTGATCGCCGCTTTCAATCCTGTCGGCGCCTACGTCCTCACCCTGACCGCGCTGCTCATCGGCGCCTTCCTCGCGACACGGTTTTCCTTCGCCTCCACCCAGGGCTGGTGGCGCGAAACGATTGTCCCGCATCTTGCTCCCCGCCTCGCCCCGCTCCTGCGCCCGTTTGCCGGACTGGCCCGCGCCTGGCGTGCCTGGCAGGAGCGCCGCGCTCTGCGCCGCGCGGAGAAGGAAGCGGCGCGCCGCGAACGCCAGCGTGCCCCCGTGCCCGTCGCCGTTCCGGAGGTCCAATCCACCTTCATCCCCGCCCGACAGCGCCCCGTGGAGCTGGAGACCGCCGCCGCCCGGGCGCGCCGCGGCCTCGATGGGCCATCCGCGTCCGAACCGACCGCCGTGCCCGCCCCCGCGGCCTCGCTGCCCATCAAGGTCCGCGAAATGGCGGCCCCCGCGCCCGCTGCCAAGCCCGTGCGCATCTCCACCGGCCAGTTCAAAACCCCGCCCTTGTCCCTGCTCCAACTCCCCGGCCCCGGCAATCGGATTGAGGAGGCGGAACTGCGCGAAATGGCCGCCCGGCTCACCGCCAAATGCGAAGAGTTCTCGGTGGGCGGACAGGTGGTGCAGATCAACCCCGGACCGGTCGTCACCACCTACGAGTTCAAGCCGCAGGCGGGGGTCAAGTACAACCGCATCACCGCCCTCAACGACGATCTGTGCCTCGCCCTCGCCGCTGAATCCATATACATCGAGCGCATTCCGGGCAAGAGTACGGTCGGCATCGAGGTCCCCAACCCGCACCGCGAAACCATCTTCCTGCGCGAGATCATCGCCTCCGACGCCTTCCAGCGCTCCAAGTCGCCGCTCACCATGGCGCTGGGCAAGGACGCCAATGGCGAAATCGTGGTCAGCGATCTGACCGCCATGCCGCACCTGCTGATTGCCGGTTCCACCGGCTCCGGCAAGAGCGTGGCTCTGAACAGCATGATCACTTCGCTGCTCTACAAGTCCACGCCCGATCAGGTGCGCTTGATCCTCGTCGACCCCAAACGCCTCGAGCTGGGCTTGTACGACGGCATCCCCCATCTCTATACCCCGATCATCACCGAACCCAAGCTCGCCGCCAACGCCTTGCGCAACGCCACCCGCGAAATGGAGCGCCGCCTGAAACTGCTGGCCAGCCGCGGCGTACGCAACATCGCCCAATTCAACCGCCTCTTCGAGGACTCCTCCCCCAGCCTCTTCGAGAACCTGGGCGAGGCCGAAGAGAACCGTCCCCTGCCTTACATCGTCATCGTGATCGACGAGTTGGCGGATCTGATGATCGTGGACGCCAACAACGTCGAGGAATCCATCACCCGCCTGGCCCAGATGGCGCGCGCCGTCGGCATCCATCTCATCCTCGCCACCCAACGCCCCTCGGTGGACGTGATCACCGGCCTGATCAAGGCCAATTTCCCCGCCCGCATGTCCTTCCGGGTCGCCACCCGCGTGGACAGCCGCACCATTCTTGACTCCCAGGGCGCTGAGTTACTGCTCGGCAAGGGCGACATGCTCTTTCTGCCGCCCGGCACCTCGCGCTTCCATCGGGTCCATGGCGCCTTCATCACCGAAGCCGAGATCGGCGCCGTGGTCGAGGCCTGGAGCCACCAAGGCCAGCCGCAGTTCGACAACGCCTTCCTCGAAGCTCCCCAGGAGGAAGGCGGCGGTGTCGAGGCGATGTCCGGCGGCTCCGCCGAAAGTGGCCTCAGCGGCGACGAGAACGACCCGCTGTTCGAGGATGCCGTCCGCGTGGTGATCGAATATGGCAAAGCCAGCACTTCCTTGCTGCAGCGCCGTCTGCGCATCGGCTACGGCCGTGCCGCCCACTTGATTGATCTCATGTTCAAGGACGGCATCGTCGGCCCCGCCGACGGCCCCCGGCCCCGCGAAGTGCTCAAGCGCCCGGAGTGGATCACCGAAGTCGAAACCGCTTTGCGTTAGAACCCAAACAGCTCGGGGCTTGAGGCCGCTCTCGATTGGTGCCACGCTGCCTGCATGGAGCTTGTCGGGCGGTCCGGTCCTTTCCCCTTCCGCATCCTACTGGTGGATGATGACCCCAGATTGGCTTCCCTGTATGCAGATCTGCTCACCGCTCGCGGCTATGAAGTCCATGTGGCCCGCGGCGGCTTTGAAGCTCTGGCGGATCTGCGCCAGTCGTTGCCGGATCTGGTGGTCAGTGACCTGGTCATGCCCGGGATGTCCGGATTGGAGCTGATCTCAGTCCTCCGCCGCCGCTTCCCCCATATTCCCCTGGTCGCGTTGAGCGGCAGTGATGAGCCGCAGTCCGAGGTGCTCGAAGCCGATGTCTTCCTGCGCCGCTCCGCCGCTGACCAGGAGCATTTCTTCGAGATGATCGCCCACCTCCTCCGCTCCGGCGTGCGCCGCCGGCTCATGCGCCCTCCGCCTCTGCCCTGGGTGCCGCGCGACTCCTCCATCCGTAAGCGTGTCACCTGCGGCGAGTGCCTCCGCTCTTTCCGTTTGCCGGCCGGCACCGTCACCTGCGTCACCTCGCTCGGCGTCCACAGTTGTGTCTGCGTCTACTGCGGCACCCCCCAGGGCTTCATCGTCGGCGAAGCCGAAGCCGCCTGAGGCTGATATACAATCAGCCCCGGGAGGGGTCTATGTCAGCCTGGTGGTCTCTCTGGCGGCCGCTGCGCCGCAATCCCGGCTTTCATCTCGCGCTGACCGTCGTTCTGGCGCTGGGAATTGGCGTCGCCGCCGCCATGTTCAGCGTGCTCAGCGCCGTGCTGCTGCGCCCCCTGCCGTTTTCGCAGCCGCAACAATTGGTCACGATTGCCGAACATTCCGCCGCCAGCGGCCCTCTCCACCTGTTCCGGGAAGCCTCCGACCCGGACCTGCAGGACTGGCGTCAGCGCAGCCACTCGCTCGCCCACCTGATTGGATTTCAGACCACGGAAGTGAACCTCCGGGCCGCTGGCCAATCCCGGGTGGCCATTGCCGCTGAAGTGGATGGCGATCTGTCCGCTACCTTGGAAGTGCCGCCACAACTTGGCCGCGGCTTTGATTCCAGCCGCCCGGGGAACGCGGCTGGCGAGGCGGTGCTTGGTGATGGGCTCTGGCGCAGCTTTTTCCATGCCGACACAAATGTCGTCGGTCAGATGCTTTCCGTCAACGGCAAGCCATATCGCATTGCCGGAGTGATGCCACCTGGCTTTGGCTTCCCGAATCATGTGGCCGAACTTTGGCTTCCTCATTCGCCGCCTTCGGGTAAGGGCGGAATGGCCGCGGCCCGTCGCGCCGAGGCCGACATGGGAGTAGTGGCGCGGCTGCGGCCGGAGGTAACCCCGGCGCAGGCGGAGGCGGAGTTGGGCGGCATTCAAGCCGGCATTGCCGGCGAATATGGGAAGCTCGATCTCCCGGCCGGGGTCACGGTGGCGAACCTCCATGCGGTGCAGGTGGCTTCGGTCCGGCCCACGCTGCTGGTCGTGGGCGCGCTGGTGGGCGTGGTATGGCTGATCGCCTGTGCCGCCGCCGCCGGACTCCTGCTGACCCGGCTGGCGGTCCGGCGGCGAGAGTTGGCGGTACGCACCGCGCTCGGCGCCGGCCGCTGGCGTCTGGCGCTGCAATTGCTGGAGGAATGCGCGCCGGCGTCGCTGCTGGCCTGCCTGCTGGGAGGGGCGCTGGCTTGGGGAACGGTGGCAGGCCTGCGCAGCCTCTTGGTATCGCGGCTGCCCAATGGCATCACCGTCCATCCCGACAGCCGGGTATGGATGGGTCTGCTGGCGCTTTCGCTGCTGTCCGTGGGCTTCGCCTGCGTCCTGCCGGTCTGGTTGGCGGCGCGCCCACCGGCCACTTGGCGCGCCGGCGCGCTGGCCACCGGTGATCGTTCCCAGGCGCGGCTGCGCGATGGTTTGACCATCGTCGAAGTGGCCGTGGCTCTCGCCCTGCTGATCGGCGCCGGGCTGTTATTCCGCACGCTGCAGGCCCTGCGTAGCGTGCCGTTGGGTTTCGCCACCGACCACATCGTGACGGCCACGCTGCAGATCCCGCCGCTCGCGTTCGCACAGCGCGATGTGCGCACCACGCTCGATCTGCCGCTGCTTGCCCGTCTGCACTCGCTGCCCGGCATTAGCGCCGCGGCCATTACCACCAGCCTGCCGCTGGAGGAGGAGTTCCTGATCAACGAGCACTATTACGGCAAGGGCAAACCCATCACCATCTCTCTCGCCTTCGCCAGCCCGGAATTCCTGCAGGTGTTTCACATCTCGCTCTTGCGGGGCCGCTTCTTCGACCCGGAACTGGATATTCCCGAAGTCAGGCAGGTGTGCGTGGTAAACCGGGCGTTCGCCGAACAGTTCTTCCCTCGTCAGAATCCGGTGGGCAAGCACCTGTTCGGCGGAACTTCGCCGGTCATCGTCGGCGAAATCGCCGATACCCACGGCGCGGGCGCCGCCAGAACCGCCGCCCCTTTTGTGATGTACTCCACCGGCCAGCTCAAGCTGAAGGGCAATTTGTACAACAGCGCCGCCATGTTCCGACAGTTGGCGGTGCGTTCCCAACTTCCGCCCTCGGTACTCGTGCCCGAACTCCGCGCCGCGCTCCATGCCATTGCCCCCGATGTGAATGCGGCCGGCGTGGCCACCATGGATGAGCTGGTGGCCAAATCCATGGGCGATCAGATCTTTGCCGCCCGGCTGCTGGGCCTGTTCGCGCTCGCCGCGCTGGTCGTCGCGCTGGCAGGCATCTACACCGTGCTGGCCTATGCCGTCTCGCAGCGTACGCGGGAGATTGGCGTGCGCATGGCACTCGGTGCCGAGCGTCGGCAGATTACCGCCATGGTGCTGCGGCGAGCCGCCGGTCTGCTGACGGTGGGCATTGCCATAGGGCTGGTCCTGGCCTGGACTGCTTCCAGCCTGCTGGCCCGCTTTCTCTTCGGCGTCCCGCCGCGCGACCCGCTGACCTTGACTGTCGCCGCCGCGGCCATGCTGCTGGCCGGGCTGGCCGCTGCCTGGTGGCCGGCGCGCCACGCCGCCTCGGTTTCACCGTTGATTGCGCTGCGTTCGGAGTAGGGTTCAGTTGCCGATCTCGTCCAGAAGACCCTGCATCTCGCCCGCCGTGTGCCGGTCCTGCGAGCGCTGGGCCGCCGCCATCCCGCGCTCCAGCACCGCCCTGGCCTCCTCCCGCCGATCCAGCGCCAGCAGCAGTTGCCCCGCCTGCTGAAACCCGGCGGCATAGTCCGGATGCCGCTCATGCAATCGCCCGAACTCCTCCAGCGCCGCCGCGCTCTCGCCGCCGCGCAGCAGCTCCATCGCCAGCCCGTAGCGCGCGAACGCGTCATCCGGCCGCTGCCGCACAAACTCCTCCAACTGCTCCCGCCGGTTTGCTACCATAAACTCCATTATGGCTTGCCCCTTCTTTTTCCCGACGGAGGAGTTCACCGCGTGGGCCTGGCACGCGCGCCCGCGCCTGCCGCTGGGAGACCCATGGAAAGGCCAGTGTACGGCGCCCGGTCATGACGGGGAAAAGCCCACCGATCAGATGCTCAAGGAATGGTGCAATTTCGGCTATGCCAAGCACTGCCCCTGGCTGCCGGCCAAGCGCCACGCCGACAAAATCAGCTTCAGCATTGCCCGCGACAAGGAAGACATCATCCTCATCTACTACGTCTTCGAGGTGGATCACACCCCCGGCGAGCACGGCACCCTGCAGTACGACAACCAGCAGAAGCGCTGGCTGAAGACCCATGACGACCCCCGCCTGCAAAAGCAGGTCGAGTGTTATCTCGCCTCCTACCTGAAGCGCAAGGAAGAGCCGGTACGCCCCGGCCACCCCTCCTCCTAGCCATGGCTGCGCCCAGCCGCGAACCCAAGCCCGTTCGTCTCTCCCAGTCAGAGATGACCGAGATCGTGCTGCCCAACGATGCCAATATCGTCGGCAATGTCCTCGGCGGCCGCGTCATGCATCTGGTGGACTTGTGTGGCGCCATCGCCGCCGCCCGCCACAGCGGTAGCGTGGCCGTGACCGCTTCCATTGACCACATGGACTTCCGCTTCCCCATCCACATCGGGGAATTGATCGTGCTCCAGGCCAGCGTCAACCGTGCCTTCAATACTTCGATGGAGGTGGGCGTCAAAGTCTATGCCGAGTCCCTGTTGACCGGCCGCCGCCGCCACACCAGCTCGGCCTACCTGACGTTTGTGGCGGTGGACGAGCACGGTGACCGCATCTCCGTCCCTCCGGTGCTGCCCGAGACTGAGGACGAGAAGCGACGCTACGATAAGGCGGAAGCCCGCCGCAAGTACCGCCTCGCCCAGCGTCCGCGTCCCACTACTCATCAGGACTGATGGCCACCGGTGACGCCACTCCGGCGCCCGCTCCGGCGCCAATGGACGCGCCCGGTCGCCTGCTGGCCGGCATCTTGCGCAGTGTCGCCCTCAACGCCCTGGTGCCGGTGTTAATTTACGGCATTGCTAGAAGCTACTGGGCGGCTTCCGAACTTCGGGCTCTGATCTGGGCGACCATCTTTCCGGTGGCCGAGAGTGCCTGGGGTCTGTGGCGCGAGCACGAGATGGATCCCATTGCGGGTATCGTCTTGTTCGGCATTCTGGTGGATGCTGCCGCCCTCAGCCTGGGTGGCAGCCCCAAGATCCTGCTGATTCGCGAGTCCTTCGCCACCGGCGCCCTGGGCGCGGCCTGCTTCGCCTCGCTGCTGTTTTCCCGGCCGTTGATGTTCTACTTCGGCCGCTATTTCCTGGGAGGCACCGATCCCCAGCGCCGCCGCCGCTTTGACCAGAGCTGGAGTATCGCCGAGGTTCGCCACGGCAACCGCCTCATCACCTCCATCTGGGGTGTCGTCTTCACCGGCGAGCTTGCCCTGCGGGTGGTGTTCGTCTACACACTGCCGGTGGCGGTGGTTCTGGTCATTTCTCCCATTGTTCTCGGAGTCCTGACCGTGGTCACCATCGTTTGGACCATCGCCTACGCTCGCCGCATGCGCGCTCGCGTGCTTCCCCGGCTGCTTCGCGGTGAAGCTTAGGCGCGGCTGCTGTCTATCCAGGCCCCGCCAATCACGTTGTCACCCTGGTAGAGAACCACCGCTTGCCCGGGCGTGATCGCGCGCTGCGCTTCGTCAAACTCCACATGCAGGCGATGCCCGGGGCGGGGTTCGGCCCATGCCGCCGCCGGAGTGTGACGATGCCGAATCCGGGCTTCGACCCGCACCGCTCCTGCTGGAGCTGCGCCGGTGATCCAATTGCAACCGCTTGCCTCCAGCCTCCGGGCCATCAGGTCGGACGCGGAACCCACCACCACCTGCTGCGTGTCGGCACGGACCTGGATTACGTACAGCGGATCCCCCGTCGCCAGCCCCAGACCCTTGCGCTGTCCCACCGTAAAGTGCTCAACGCCCTGGTGGCGGCCCACCACGCGACCGTCCCCCATAACCATTTCGCCCCCACTCGCCGTGACCGTCTCACCCTGCTCCGATGCGTACGCAGAGAGAAAGTCTCCGTAGTTGTCGCCGGGAACAAAACAGATCTCATGACTGTCGGGCTTGTCCGCCACGCTCAGCCCCAGGGCCGCGGCCTGGGCCCGCACCTCGGGCTTGCTCATGGTCCCAAGGGGGAATCGTGCGGCGGCCAACTGCTCCTGGCTCAACCCCCAGAGAAAAAACGTCTGATCCTTGGCGGTATCCATGGCGCGCAGTAGCTCGAAGCAACCGCGGGAGGCGTCGTATTGCACCCGGGCATAATGGCCGGTGGCCACCGCCTCGGCGCCGATTTGCCGGGCGGTGGTGAGCAGGGAATCGAACTTCACCTGGGAGTTGCACAGGCTGCAGGGCACGGGCGTGCGACCGGCACGGTATTCGGCCATAAAGACGTGCACCACTTCCCGTTCAAACCGTTCTTCGAAGTTCACCACGTAATAGGGAATGCCCAGTTGCTCGGCCACCCGCCGGGCATCTTGCACATCGTCGAGCGAGCAGCAACGTCCGCGCGCTGATGGCGCCATGCCGGGCGCTCCCGCCAGTCGTCGCTGGTTCCACAGCTGCATCGTCAGCCCGACAATGGGCTCGCCCTGCGTGTGCAGCAGCGCCGCCACGGTGGAGCTGTCCACTCCCCCCGACATGGCCACGGCGATCATGCCGGCCGCCCCCAGGCCTTGATGCCGCCCGCCTGCAGGGCGCGCTGCTTGGCCACCAGGGCCGGAACAACTGCCAGCAGGGCCTCCACCTCGGCCCTGGTGTTCTGTGCTCCCAGACTGAAGCGCAGACAGCCCCGCGCCCGCTTCCGCGACATGCCCATGGCCAATAGAACGTGGGAAGGTTCAATCGCTCCCGAAGAGCAAGCGGCCCCGGTTGAAACGCAGAATCCGTGTAGATCGAGGGCAATCACCAGAGCCTCGCCTTCAATGCCGTCGAACCAGATGTCGGTGGTGTTGGGAACGCGCTCGCTCCCTTCTCCCGCCACACCACAATCGGGGACGGTGGCCAGAATCCCGGTTTCCAGCCGGTCGCGCAATGCGCCCAGATGCGCGGCGCGTGTGTTCAGCTCTTCGCGGGCCAGCCGCGCCGCCATTCCAAGTCCGACGATCCCGGGCAAGTTCTCCGTTCCCGCTCTCCGGTCCCGCTCGTGATGTCCTCCCAGTTGCTGGGCCAGCAGCCGCGTTCCCCGGCGCACGTACAGGGCTCCGACCCCCGCCGGCGCATGGATCTTGTGCCCGCTCAGACTCAGAGCGCCGCACCCCAGCTCCCGCACCGCGACCGGCACCTTACCCACCGCCTGAATGGCATCCACGTGAAAGGGAACCCGCGCCTCACGCGCCAACGCGCCAATCGCGGCTATCGGTTGTACGACGCCGGTCTCGTTGTTGGCCATCATCACCGAGATGAGCGCCGTCTCGTCGCGCATCGCCTCCGCCACCGCCTCGGCGGAAATACGGCCCTGGGCGTCGGGCCGCACATAAGTGACTTCGTGCCCATTGCGCTCCAGGTCTTCGAACACATGCAACACCGCATGGTGCTCAATGGCGCTGGTAATCAGGTGTGGAGGCGGCGCCCCCGGATGGCTTTCGGCCCAGGCGCCCAGAATGCCTCGAATCCCCAGATTGTCACTCTCCGTGCCGCCGCTGGTAAACACGATCTCCGACGGCTGCGCGCCGATCAGCGCCGCCACTTCCTGCCGCGCCTCTTCGAGGGCCGCTTTGGCCGCCTGCCCATGCTGATGGATGGAGCTGGCGTTCCCGAGCGCACCACTCAACGCCGGTTCCATCGCGGCCCGCACCGCGGGCAGGACAGGCGTATTGGCGTTGTTGTCGAAGTAGGCGTGCGGCATCAGACCACCCCGGTTCTATTATCGCCCGCCGTTGGCAGGCTGGTAATATCCCTGGCGGCTGCGGACCGTCAAGTGCTTGAGCTTCGGGTCCCGGGCATCAATCTGAATCTTGCGGTATCCGCTTCCGGTCTGATTCGAGTGGTAGGCAAACGTGTACTGACTGCGGATGTCGTGCGCCACCTGCAGCGAAATGTCATTGACTTCCTGGAGGTTCTTGGGGAAGTAGGCCAGCCCGCCGGTAGCGTCGGCCAGCGCCTCCAGGGCGCGCTTCGATTTGTTCTTCATCGAGCGCGTGTCGTCGTTCGACAGAATCCCGATCGCATAAATCATCGGCGGATTGTCCGCTTGCAGCATCCGCACCGTCTGCTCCAGTGTGTAGCGGCTGGCGTCGTCGTCCCCATCGGTCACCACCAGCAGCACATGCT
>DATBPS010000143.1:0-61337 GCA_036561225.1 Terriglobales bacterium | reverse complement strand
CTGCGCCCGCAACTCGGCGATACGGCCATCGAGCGCATGGTCGGGGTAGCGGAGATAGTTCTCCAGATCGCAACCCGCTGCAGCCAGAAAAGGCATCTCTTACATTTTAAGCTTTTATGGGCGCGGGGGCCTCGGCCAGCTTCGCTGGCCACCCCGCTTTCACCGAACCTCCGGGGTGGCGGCCACCCAGATTTGGGCCGCGGCTGCCGCGGCCAGGGTGACGGCGTGGCCGCCCACCCGCAGGCTGAGCGTGCCGTCGTAGTTGCGGCCCGCCACCTCGCAAACCGCGCCCGGCCGCAGGCCCAGCTGATCGAAGTATTCCAGCAGCTTCTGATCCCGCTCCTGCATCCCCGCCACCCGCAGGTCCACCCCCTCTTCCGCCTCCGCCAGCGGCGTCAATCCCGCCTTGCGCCGCTCGGCCGCCCCCTTCTGGATGGGGTTGCCGTGGGGGCAAAGCCCCGCCGGGCCCAGCTTTTCGATCAGCTTCCGCTCCACCTCCTCGGAGATGGAATGCTCCAGCCGCTCGGCCTCCTCGTGTACCTTGAACCATTCGAGGCCGAGCGTCTCATGCAGCATGCGCTCGATCAGGTGATGGCGCAGCCGTAGCTTATCCGCCACCTGCCGCCCCGCCTTGGTCAGCAGGATCCGGCCGCGCGCATCCACCCACACCAGCCGATCGCGCTTTAGCCGCCGCAGCGCCAGCGCCACCGCCGGCGCGCTGACTTTCAGCCATCGCCCCAGCGTGGCGGCAATCACCCGCCCCTCCTCGGCCTCCGCCTCGGCGATGGCCTTGAGGTAGTCCTCCTTGGAAACCGTCAGCTCCATGCTTTATTCCATGATGGACGCGGTTGGCAACCTGTGGCAACCAAAGTAGATAAGCGGCATCGGCAAGATTGTATCATCTACAGCTTGCAGATTCTTGTTAACCACAGTTAACATAAATGCTGAATGAGCGAGACGAGCCAGCTTTCGCTGGAGGGCATGCACGGCACCGTCAAGGTGCCGCCCTCGGGCGCGGGCTTTTGGCGGCACTGGCGGGCCTTCGTCGGTCCGGCGGTGCTGGTGAGCGTGGGGTACATGGACCCCGGCAACTGGGGTACCGACCTGCAGGCGGGCGCGCAGTTCCAGTACCATCTGCTCTGGGTGGTGGCGCTGGCCAGCTTCATGGCGGTCATTCTGCAGATCGCCGCCGCCCGCCTGGGCATCGCCACCGGCAAAGACCTGGCGCAGATGTGCCGCGAACGCTATCCGCGCTGGACGCGCTGGCCCAACTGGCTGTTCAGCGAGCTGGCCATCGCCGCCTGCGATCTGGCCGAGGTGTTGGGCAGCGCCGTGGCGCTCAACCTCCTGTTCCACATCCCGCTTTTGTGGGCGGTGCTGATCACCGGCGTGGACGTGCTGCTGCTGCTCATGCTGCAACGCTTCGGCGTCCGCACCATCGAGGCGGTGGTGTTTCTGCTGGCCGCCACCATCGGCGTCTGCTACTTCATCGAAATCTTCATCCTCCCCACCACCCACCCCGACTTCGGCGCCATGGTTCATGCCCTGGCCCATCCCAGCCTGGCGGGCGCGGGCATGGCCTACCTGGCGATCGGCATCATCGGCGCCACCGTGATGCCCCACAACCTGTATCTCCACTCGGCGCTGGTGCAAAGCCGCAAGGTGGAGCGCACCGAATCCGGCTTGCGCCGCGCCCTGCGCTACAACGTGCTCGATTCCGTTGTGGCGCTGTCGCTGGCTTTCCTCATCAACGCCGCGATTTTGGTGCTGGCGGCCATGGTCTTCTACGGACGCCCGGGCTATGCTCCCGACACCGACTGGATCCGCGTCGCCTTCTTCACCCTGGCGCCGCTGTTGGGCGCCGGTGCGGCCGGCATCCTCTTCGCCATAGCCCTGCTGGCCAGTGGCCAGAGCAGCACCATCACCGGCACGCTGGCCGGGCAGGTGGTAATGGAAGGTTTCCTGCACTGGCACATCGCCCCCTGGCTGCGCCGCCTCATCACCCGTCTGGCGGCCATTATCCCGGCGGTGCTGTTCATTGGCTTGCGCGGCGACGCCAGCGTGACCGACCTGCTGACCCTCAGCCAGGTGGTGCTGGCCCTGCAGTTGCCCTTTGCCATGGTGCCGCTGCTCCACTTCACCACCTCGCGCCGCCATCTCGGCGCCTGGAAGAGCGGCTGGGCGATGAGCACCCTGGGCTGGAGCTGCGCCGCCCTCATCATCGCAGCCGACCTCTACGCCCTGCCCAGTTCCCTCGCCATCGCCTGGCACGTGCTGGCGGGCTGAGCGTCGCGTCAGTTCTCAATCAGGCGCTGACCGGACCGCGCTTGTTCTTGCGCCAGTACAGCACCAGGCCGGTGAGGATGAGCACGGCGCAGATGCCCACCAGCTTGATCTCGAACGCCACCGGTGAGCCTTGCAGGTCCTGGGGCGGGATCAGCGAGATGGCGATGGCCAGCAGCGTAATCACCAGCCCCAGCACGCCGCAGGCCCACAGGCCGAAGCGGCCCAGCGGAATGAGCGCGTGTCCGGGCTGGGTGCCGCGATCCGGCCGCTTGCGCAGCCGGATCACCGACAGGAACATGTAGACGAACGCAATGAAGTACATCACGTTGGTGGCATCCACCAGCAACTGGTAGGCGCTGGTGGCATCGGCGCCGCCGATCTGGCTGACGATCAGCAGTATCGCCGCCGCTCCGCCCTGCACCAGCATGGCCACGTAGGGCGTCCGCCATTTGGGGTGAATCTTCCCGAAAGCCTTGGGCAGATAGCGATCAATGCCGGCCGCGAACGGCACCCGCGCCACCCCCGCCACCGTCGTCCCTACCCCGCCAATGTTTCCGACACACAGCAGCACCGCCACGATGATCGCCACCCACGCCAGCCCCGCCACTCCCGCCGCCGAGGTCAGCGCCTGAATCGCCCCGGCGCGCAGGTCCACTTGCCCCGGGTGCAAAATCGCCAGCGTCCCCATGGTCCCCAGCACGTACATGGCGACAATGGCGGCGGCGGCGATGAAGATGCCGCGCTTGAGCGTCTTCTGCGGGTTCTTCACCTCTTCGCTCATGAAGCACACCACCTCCAATCCGGCAAAGGCGAAGGCGATTGAAGACCAGTAATTGATGGTGCTCCAGTTGACCTTCAGGCTCATCGAGCTGGCGGTCAGGTGCGTCACCGACCCGAAGCGCACCGCGTACCAGGCGCCGAACAGCACCAGCAGCGCCAGCGGTACATAAGTCCCGATGGCGCCGGCGTTCTCCAGCCACTTGCCGATGCGCACCCCGACGATGTTCATCCAGATGGCCAGCGCCAAAATGGCCAGCGAGCCCACCATCACGAACGCCTTGTTGGTGGCCAGTACCGCAAACTTCGGTCCGCCCATATAGGCCGACATGGCCACGCTGGCGTTCAGCAACGCTGGAAAGTAGACGATGCTGTAGGTCCAGTACGTCCAGCCGGACACGAAACCGTGGAAGGGCCCATAGGCTTCATGCGTCCAGGCGTAGATGCCGCCCACGTGCGGATAGCGCGTCGCCAACTCGGTGATCACCAGCGCCGTCGGCAAAAAGAAAAGCAGCGCGGCGGTGATCCACAGGCTGATCGAGCTGGGCCCGGTGTGGGCGGCGGTGGCCACCCAGCGCGGGCCCAGCACGGCGGCGATATTGAAGAGAATGACGTCCCACAGGCCCATGGCTCGCACCAAGCCGTGAGGGTTCGAGTCGAGGGCGCTGCCCGAAGCCGGCTGCATTCCCCTGAAGAATACAGGAAGACAGAGGGATCAGGGGTTAGGGGTTAGGGGTTAGGGGTCAGGGGTCAGGGGAGGAGCGAGAAAGGGGATGGCGTCGGGGTGCAGGGATAGTCGGACGGGGCTGGTGCCGGCCGGTTCGCCATCGAGTTGCACCGGGCGGCCGGCGGTCGCCACCGAGACGACGCGGCAGGGGCAGCGCACTACGCCGGGAGCGCGATCGAGTCCTCGCGTCAGCAGCGACAAGGCTTGAGTGACCAGCAGCCGGGGGGCGCCGGACAGGGCCAGCACCAAGGGCCCTTCGGTGGGCATGCTTCCCAGCCGCATGCGGCCGGCATAGAAGGGCGTCAGGCTGAAGATGAGGCTGTCGGCGCGAAATGGGTCGCAGTCCAACTCCAGCGGTGCGGGAAAGTAGCTGCGCCAGGCCTGCGCGGCACGCGCAACGATGGCCCATTTGCCCCAGCGTCGCTTGGCGCTCTCCGCCACGGTCTGCACCACAAAGGCGTCATAACCGACACCGGCCATGGACAGGAAGTAGTGCCGTTCGGAACCGAATTCCGCCACCCCGACGGGCAATTGCCGCGGCCCCGCCGCCCAGGCACGATCCAGCCAGGCGGCGGCTGTGTCCGGGCGGTGGGGCACGCCGAGCGCATGGGCCAGCACGTTGGCTGTCCCCAGCGGCGGCGCCAAAGCCAACACTGGCCGGGCGCCGGGATCGCCGCGCATGTGCTCCCCCAGCACGCGGTGCAGAGTGCCGTCGCCGCCGCAAACCAGAACAATTTCCGGGCGTTCGCCGGTGAAGATCCAACCGCGGCGCTTGAGCGCCTCACAAAGTTGGTCCCGTTGCCGGCGGCGGCGCGCCGCATGGCGGCCGGCGATGGGGTTGAAGACGATTGCGGCCCGCGGCACGCCTGCCAACTGGGTTAGGCGGCGGCGCGAAGTGCCGCCTGGTGCCGCTGCTCGATCCAGGCGTACAAAGCAAAGAAGGCGCCGGCGTAGATCAGGTCACCCACCGCGGCGTTGCGGAAAAACGGCACGCCCATCGCATAGCAGGTGGCCAGTCCGGAAAACGTATGCGGGTACATCTCCCCCGTCGCCCACACGCCGAAGTTGCTGATCACGAAAAAGAGGGTCGAGCTGGCCAGCGAGGTGCCGATCAGCGAAGCCACCCGCACCCGGCCTTTCAGCGCCCACATCGCCAGCCCCAGCACCACGAAATAGCTGGCCCAGGTGAAGTACTGATCCGGCCGTCCGGCGGCGTGATACACCCAGGTGTTGAGGGCGAAGTCGCTGCCCACCAGTGCCACCACGGGAACCCACAGGTGCTTGGGCTTCATGTAGCAGGCAGCCAGCAGCAGCATGGCGATCACCGGGGTGAAATTCCACGCATGCGGCAAAAACCGCATGGCCACCGCACCCAGCACGAACAGCAGAATCAGCATGGCGTTTTCCTCACTACGGGAAAAAGCATAGCGCGCTTTTTACTCGATGCCAACCCATTAATGCCTGTTGGCCGGCTCTCACGGTCCACTGTGCGCCTTTATTTTCTTCGGTTTCCCGTTTGGCATCCAACGTGTAGTAAGTAGGTTGGAGGCTGATCCGGGAAATTAGATCAGCGGGAGGATAAAAATATGCGCAGGCTTCAAGGGCACGGGTTGGCGGTCGCGGTGGTGGCGATGGGAATGATAGTCGGGCTGGGCACTCTGCCCGCCGCGGCGCAATCGGCCGACGCCACAACGGCGCCCCAGACTCAGACTGCTTCGACCACTCCGACCACCGAGACGGCCACCAAAAAGGCCCCCCTCCAACCGCAGATTCGCCAGGGCTTCTGGGGCCACCTGAACCCCTTCGCCCGTAAAAAGTACGTCGAGGGCCAACTTTCGCCCATCCGCGACCGGGTCAACGAAGTGGATAGCCTTACCTCTGACAACGCCAAGTCCATCTCCGACCTTGACGCCCGCTCCAAGACCGGCATCAGCGCCGCTCAGGATAAGGCGCAGCAGGCCAACGACACCGCTGACGCCGCCCAGCAGCAGGTGCAGCAGGCCAGCACGCACGCTACCCAGTTGGATCAGCAGGTCTCCGGCGTGAACACCAAACTGCAGGGCGTGGATCAGTATCAGGTGGCGCAACAGGCCGAATTGCACTTCAAGCCCGGGCCGGCCACTCTGACCTCCGGCACCCAGCAACAGTTGGACAGCTTCCTGCAAGGCCTGAACACCGACAAAGGCTACGTGGTTGAAGTCACCGCCTACTCCACCCGCAAGGGCGCGGCCGGCATCACCGCCAGCCAGCAGTTGGCCGACACTGTGGTCCGCTACCTGGTGTTGCAGCACAACGTCCCGCTCTATCGCATCTACACCGCCGGCATGGGCAACGCCGCCCCCGCCGCCGCCCAGATGTCGAGTGAAGCCGGCACCCGTCCCACCCCCGGCGGCACCGTCGAGATCAAGGTGCTGAAGAACAGCCTGGCCGCCGGTAGTCAGCCGCAGTGAACAGTGAACGGTTGACCGTGAACAGTTGAGGTTCATTCCCCTGGGGGCGCCCTTGCGCCCCCTCTTTTTTTCCGTCCCCCCCGCTCCCCGGTTCACGGTTCACCGTTCACCGTTCACCGCTTTATACTCAAAGCATGAGTGAACCAGTCATTGTCTCCGGCGTTCGCACGCCGGTGGGCCGCTTCCAGGGCGGATTGGCGGCGTTGTCGGCGCCACAGTTGGGCGCGATTGCGGTGCGCGAGGCGGTCAAACGTGCCGGCCTGCAGCCCGACCAGATTGACGAGTGCATCATGGGCAACGTGGTGCAGGCCGGACTCGGCCAGAACCCGGCACGGCAAGCGGCGCTGGGTGCGGGCCTGCCGCCCAAGGTGGGCGCGCTGACGGTCAATAAAGTTTGCGGCTCGGGGTTGAAGTCGGTCGGGCTGGCCGCGCAGGCGGTGCAGTTGGGCGACTCCGACATCGTGGTGGCGGGCGGCATGGAGTCCATGTCGAACTGCCCCTACCTGCTGCTCAATGCCCGCACCGGCTTCCGCATGGGCGACCAGACCGTGGTGGACTCCATGATTCACGACGGCCTGTGGGATGTGTACGAAAACTTCCACATGGGCCAGACCGGCGAGCTGGTCTCGGAGAAATACCACATCACCCGCGAGGAGCAGGACGAGTTCGCCCTCGGCAGCCATCGCAAGGCGGTGGCGGCGCAGCAGGCGGGTTATTTTGACCGTGAGATTGTGCCCGTCGAGGTCCCGCAGAAGAAGGGCGACCCGCTGGTGGTCAGCAAGGATGAAGGCCCCCGCGCCGATACGACGATCGAAGCGCTGCGCAAGCTGAAAGCGGCCTTCAAGAAGGACGGCACGGTAACCGCCGCCAACGCCAGCAGCGTCAACGACGGCGCGGCGGCGGTGGTGGTCATGACCGCCGACAAGGCGCGCGCGCTGAAGATTCAGCCCCGGTTCCGTATCGTCGCCCAGGCGGTGAGCGGCCTGGAACCGAAGTGGGTGATGATGACCCCGGTGGAGACGGTGCGCAAGCTGTGGGCCAAGACCGGCTGGAAGGCCGGCGACGTGGATTTGTACGAGCTGAACGAGGCCTTCTCGGTGCAGGGCGTGGCGCTGATTCGCGAGCTGGGCCTCCAGCCCGAACGGGTGAACGCCAACGGCGGCGCGGTGGCGCTGGGCCATCCCATCGGCGCCAGCGGCTGCCGCATTCTGGTCACGCTGATGTTCGAACTTGAGCGGCGCCAGGCCCAGCGCGGCATCGCCGCCCTCTGTCTGGGCGGCGGCAACGGCGTCGGCATGGCCATCGAACGCATCTAGTCTGGATCGCAAGGACACGCATGAAAATTGAAAAGGTTGCGGTCGTCGGTGGCGGCACCATGGGCAACGGTATTGCCCATGTGCTGGCCAAGTTCGGGGTCCAGGTGGCGCTCATCGAAGCCAACCCCCAGGCGCTGGAAAAAGCCCGCGCCACCATCGAAAAGAACCTGGCGCGCGAGGTGTCGAAGGGCAAGCTCGACGAAGGCTCCGCCCGTCTGGCGCTGGAGCGCATCACGCCGTCGGTGGATACCCAGGCGGCCGCCGGCGCGCAGTTGGCCATCGAGGCCGTGCCCGAGCAGCGCGACATCAAGCTGCCGCTGCTGCGCAAACTGGATGTCGTCCTCGGTCCGGAAGCCATTCTCGCCTCCAACACCTCCTCGATTTCGATCACCGAACTGGCGGCCGCGACCTCGCGGCCCGACCGTTTCATCGGCATGCATTTCATGAACCCGGTGCCGATGATGAAGCTGGTCGAGGTCATCCGCGGCCTGCAGACCTCCGACGCCACCGTGGCCGCGGTGCGCGAGTTGGCGCTGCGGCTGGAGAAGACCCCGGTCGAGGTGCGCGACTATCCCGGGTTCATCTCCAATCGCGTGCTGCTGCCCATGATCAATGAGGCCATCTACTGCGTCATGGAGGGCGTGGCCGCGCCCGAGGCGATTGACGAGATCATGAAGCTGGGCATGGCCCACCCCATGGGCCCGCTGACCCTCGCCGACTTCATCGGCCTCGACGTTTGCCTGCACATCATGGAAGTGCTGCACGACGGCCTGGGCGACACCAAGTACCGCCCCTGCCCGCTGCTGCGCAACATGGTGGCCGCCGGCTGGCTGGGCCGCAAAACCGGCCGCGGCTTCTACACCTACGATCGCTGAACCCCGGCGGGCGAATTCCTAAGGCGTTCCGCCGGGATTGTATCCCGCCCCCCACAGGCGTAAGCTGACCGGAACTGCTGGTTTCGGATGCTGTACCTGCGCGCTTGTGGCCGTATTTTCGTCTTTCTGGTGGCGCTCGCCGCCCTCGCGGCCGCGGTGCAGCCCGTCTACCGGGTGGATGCCGACACCCTCTTTCTGCCTCTCGACGGCGTGGCCCTCAGCGCCCGCACCGGACATGTGGCCTGGCGCTTGCCGCGCTACCAGGGCCAGACCTACACCGATGGCCACGGGCTGCTGCTGCTCAGTTGGATATCGGGCATCACGCCCCGGCTGGGCCACCGCACCACCAGCATCTGCCGCGTCCGCACCCGCGACGGCACAAAGCTCTGGTGCAGCGAGGAATCAGCCGTCCACGAATGGGTGGTGGACGCCTCCGGCGAGCGCCTCTACGTCCACAGTCCCGGACGCCTCGAGGTGCTGACCACCCGCGACGGCCGCCACGATCAGGGCTTCCATCTCAGCGATGACGACGCCCTCACCATGCTGCCCCTGCCCACCCGCGGCCTGTTGCTGCTGGAGCGCGAGCACGGGCAGGTGAAGACGGCCTGGCGCTACCAGCCCGGCGCCGCCACGCTCGAGCCCGAGTCGGTGCCGGCGGCGCTCTATCCCTTCCGCAGCGAAGACCACGGCCTGCTGCTCTATGCCAAACCGAAGCGGGAGTTCTTCCTGGCCGCTCCCTTCCACCTGCTCTTCGGCCACCACGACGAGCGCGAAGCCCCCTTCGCCTCGGCCGCCGCCTTCCCGCGCGCCAGCCTGACCCGCCAGGGTTTCATCTTCACCGACTGGCAGGGGTCATCCCCGGTGGTGCGCGGCGGCAACTACGAAGGCGCGCTGTGGCAGGCGCCCCGCGCCGCCGATGACCCCCAGCTGGCGGTCAGCAACCGCACCGCCATGATGCTCGAACCCGACGGCGATTCCAGCCACTTGCAGGCCTGGCAGCTCGACACCGGCGCTCCGGCGTTCCGCGAAACCCTGCCCGGAACATACGCCTTCATGCAGGCCGGCAACGGTGTGCTGGTGCTGCAATCGGCGCGTGACATCCGCCTGCTGGACGCCGTCAGCGGCGCCGAACGCTGGAGGGTGAGTGGTCATCAGGGCGCCCTCGCCGCCATCGCCCAAAGCTCGATCGTCTTCTGGGAAGACGGCGGCTCCCTCATCGCCCTCGCCCGCCGCAATGGCGCTCTCCTCTGGCGCGTCCACTTTCAGAGTTTTTAACCGACCGGGCGGGCCGCGCCGCGATAGCCGATGGCCAGGATGGCAATGTCGTCGCTCTGCCGTGCCCCGGCGGCAAAACCGCGCACCCCTTCCCGCAGTGCCTCGAGCACCTTCCCGCTGCCGGCCCGCGGGCCGGCGCCGGCCAGCGCCCCTTGCGCCGCCTCGGCGCCGTAGAACTCCCCCGCCGCGTTCATCGCTTCGCTGACCCCGTCGGTGTAGAGCACCAGCGTGTCGCCCGGTTGCAACTCCAGCGAGCCGCCGATGTACTCCTGGCCGGGTAGAATCCCCAGCACCATGCCCCCCTCTTTTTCGACCTTCTCCACCGCCCCCGAGGCGCGGACCAGAAACGGCGGCTCGTGGCCGGCATCGGCGTACTCCACCCGGCCGCTGCGCAGATCGAGAATGCCCGCCAGCGCGGTCACGAACATGCTCTGTGGATTGCTCTCGTAGAGATACTGGTTCACCTGCGCCAGCACCCCGCCCAGCATCCCCGGCCGCGCCGACGCCGCCAGCTTGAAGGCGGTGCGCGCCATCACCATGAACAGCGCCGCCGGCACGCCCTTGCCGGATACATCGCCCATGATGAAGCAAAGACGGTGCTCGTCGAGCGGGAAGTAATCGTACAGATCGCCCCCGACTTCGTACACCGGATCCAGGACCGCGCTGATCTCCACCTCGGCCCGCCCCTGGAGCGCGCCCGCGTCCCGCGGCAGGCAGCCCTGCTGGATGCCGCGCGCCAGCTCCAGCGACTTGGCCACCACCTGCGTCTCCAGATAAGCCTCCACCAGCGCCGCCCGCCGCAGCGCCAGTCCCAGATGGACGCCGATCGCCTCCAGAAACCGCTCATCCTCGCCGCTGAACGCCCCGCCGGTCTTGTTGAGCACCTGCACCACGCCCACCAGCCCCGCCTCCGCGTCGAGGATGGGCATGGAAAGCAGCGAGCGGGTGCGGAAATTGGACGCCCGATCGAAGGCCGGGTTGAACCGCGGATCCTCATAGGCGTCGGCCAGGTTGATGGTCTGGCGGCTCGCCGCCGTGGCCCCGGCCACTCCCTCGCCCACCCGCAGGCGAATCTCCTGCTCCACCGGCGCCGCCACCCGGCTGAACAGCTGATCGGGGTCGTGCGGGTCCACCACGAACAAGGTGCAGCGCTCGGCCCGCATGGCGGCGGTCACCTCGCTCACCATGAGCCGCAGCAGCGGATCCAGCCGGATCTCGACCGACAGCGAGCCGGCAATGCGCAGCAGGGTCTCCAGCTTGCGCCGGTCGTCTCCCGCCGAGTCACTGGGGTTACCAGCTGGATGCGGCACGAATTCTTCGAAGTGCATGGCGAATCACAACACCTGTCAAAGTATTATCTCAACTCAGGCGGGAGCTGTGACTCACCATCCGCCGTCGTTTATGAAGAAACTTCTGTGCGCTGCCGCATTCCTGGCGTTGCTCACCGGTCTGCGCCCGCTGAGCGCTCAGCAAACCGCCGCGGACGGCCCCCTGGCCGCGCCCCAGGCGGGAGCGCCGGCGGGCGAGGTGAAGTACCCCTCCCTGGAAATCCAGGGCTTTGCCGATATTGATTTCTCCGCCCAGAACCAGCGCTTGCAGCGCGTGGGCACCGCCACCGGCTTCACCCCACCCGGACAGTCGAGCGACTTTGACCTCGGCCAGTTCGTGCTCCACTTCGCCGGCCAGCTGGCGCCCCGGGTGAGCTACTTCGCCGAAGTCAGTTGGACCGCCGGCCCCAACGGCTACTCCACCACCATCGAGCGCTCGGTGCTGCGCTACGCCTTCAACGACTATTTCAAGATCTCCGCCGGTCGTTATCACACTCCCATCGTCTATTGGAATACCGCCTATCATCACGGTCTCTGGCTGCAGACCACCATCAACCGCCCGGAGATGATTCAATTCGGCGGCCGCCTGATTCCGGTGCACTTCGTCGGCCTGCAAGCCCAGGGGCTGGTTCCCCAAAGCGGGTCGCTGAACCTGCAGTACGATGTCGGCATCGGCAATGGCCGCGGCGCCAACATTGCCGAACCGGGCGATGCGGGCGATATCAACAACAACCGCGCCTGGATGGCCACCCTCACCGCCCAACCCGACTGGGCCTACAAGTGGGAATTCGGCGGCAGCGTCTACCACGACAGCATCGGTCAGGCCAGCGGCCTGCCCACCACCTTTGGCGAGTGGATCCGCACCATCCGGCTGGTGGACACCGGCGAAACTCCGGAGATCATCGCCGAAGCCGCCGACATTCGCCACGACGAGTTGGGCGGCGCCGGCAGCAGTTGGAGCAGCCAGGCATGGTATGTGCAGGTGGCCTATCGCCTGCCCTGGTTCCAGGCGCAGTGGAAGCCCTATTACCGCTTCGAGTACATTCATATACCGAAGACCGACCCGGTGTTCAACCCGGCCACCAACCCCGTGCCCTCCCTGGCCGGCTCCATCGCCGGGGTGCGGTATGATTTCTGCTCCTATGCCGCCTTCAAAATGGAGTACCGCAACTCGCGCCGCAACCCGGGCGAGCCGCGCATCCAGGGGGCGTTCGCGCAGATTGCTTTGACCTTCTAAGGTACGTATATGAACCACTCCGGCAAAGGAGCGATACACGGCGCGGGCCTGGGGCTGATGGGGCTGGCGCTGCTGGCGATGGCCGCCCTGGCGGCCTGGCGCACGCCGCCGCCGCAAGCGGGCCATGGCGCCCGCACCCCGGTCGCCATCCTCGTCAACCCCGCTTCCCCGGTCAACAATCTCAGCCTGTCGGATCTGCGCAGCATCATGCTGGGCAACCGCCAGTTCTGGCCCAACCACGATCCCATTGTGCTGCTGGTGCGCGCCCCGGTGGCGCCGGAGCGCAACGTGGTGCTGCACACCATCTACCAGATGAGCGAGGCCGAGTTCCGCCAGTACTGGATCGCCAAGATCTTCCGTGACGAGATGGCCACCGGCCCCAAGATCGTCTATGGCGCATCCGCCACCAATGAGCTGGTGGTGGCCATTCCCGGCGCGATTGGTTTCCTCGAAGCCAGCGATGTCCGCCCCGGCCCCAAGGTGCTGACCATCAACGGCCTAAAACCCGGCGACAAAGGCTATCCGCTGCAATAGCGGCCCCGCGCCATGACGATTCGGCGGAAGCTCAGCCTGTCGTTTGGCGTCATTCTGGCGCTGTTCGGCGTCAACCTGGCGATATACCTCTGGGGCGCGCACCAGCGCAACCTGATGGTCAACAGCCTCAGCCATGACCTGGCGCGCGCTGGACTGATCGCCCAGGTCAATCAAAAACTCGACGACCTGCACAAACAAATCACCCTGCTCAGCAGCCTGAGCGAAGGCACTGGCGCGGCCGCAGCCAGCCCCAGCGAGATCAGCCAGTTCCAACTGCAGCTGGACGGGCTGGCGAAGTCCGTGGGCAGCCTCACCGCCCAGGCCGATGACGCCGAACGCCCCAACCTGGCGGCGTTCCAGGCCAACACTGAACAATTGGCGCAATCCTGGCTGCGCTACTACCAGAACATCGGTGTGCATCCCGACGTGGCCGTGGTCGAGCTGGCGCTGCACGCCGATCCGCTCAGCACCGAACTGTTCCAGCGCCGCCTGCCGGAGTTGAAAAAGGCCGAGGACGCGCGTGTCACCCAGGCCAAGGCCGACTTCGCCCGCGTGGCGCGGATTACCGACCGGGTGAGCATCGGCATCTTTGTCTTCACCCTGTTGATCGCCCTGGTTATCGCCCTGCGCATGTGGCGCGACGTGGCCGGCGCCCTCGGCGACCTCATGGCCGGCGCCGCCGCCTGGGGACGCGGTGGCCTGGACCACCGCCTGCGCGCCCGCCCGGACGAATTCGGCCAGTTGGGCGCCGGCTTCAACCAGATGGCCGCCTCCCTCGCCACCGCTCAGGACAACGTGCGCCGCCGCAGCCTGGAACTGGAGGAGAGCAATCGCCTGCTGGAGGACAAGAATCTCGAGATCGAAGAGCAGCGACGCCGTTCCGAGGGCCTGCTGCTCAACATTCTTCCCGCCGCCATCGCCGCCGAGCTGCAAACCAGCGGCGAAGTGTCGCCGCGCTACTTCGAGGATGTCACCATCCTGTTCACCGATTTCGTCGGCTTCACCCGCGCCAGCGAAAATCTGCCGGTGGAGGAGCTGCTGCGCCGCCTGAACGGCTACTTCACCCGCTTCGACCGCGTGGTGGCCGCCTACGGCCTGGAAAAGCTGAAAACCATCGGCGACGCCTACATGTGCGCCGGCGGCATTCCGATCAAGAACTCCTCCCATCCGGTGGACGCCGTGCTGGCCGCCTTCGCCCTGGAGGAAGCGGTGGCCGAGTGCAATCGCGAGTTCCAGTGCCAGTGGCCGGTGCGCATCGGCATTCATACCGGACCGGTGGCGGCCGGCGTGGTGGGCATCCACAAATTCGCCTTCGACGTGTGGGGCGACACGGTCAACTTCGCCGCCCGTCTGGAAGCCACCGGCGAAGCCAACCGCATCAACATCTCCTCCATCACCTATCACCGCATCAAGGATTTTTTTGCCGCCGACTTCCGCGGCGCCGTGCCCACCAAGGAAGGCAAGGCGCACGACATGTACTTTGTCCAGGGCCTGCGCTCCGACCTCCGTCCCCCCGGCGGCGCTGCCGAGGCTGCCGCCGCACTCACGCGCCGCTACCAGATCTACTTCTCCCGCCCTCCCGCCGCTACTCCCCCTTCGCTCCTCTCCTGATACCCGCCACCCCGAAGGGTGGTCTTCGCCTTTTCTTCGCCCCCGGCACGTGCTATCATCCCCCCATGTCGGACGAACGCAGCCGTGCCATTGAAGCCGCCCTGGCCCAAATCGAAAAGCAATTCGGTAAAGGCTCCATCATGCGCCTGGGCACCACCAACGCCATTGTGCCCATCTCCGTTATCCCCACCGGCGCGCTGTCGCTCGACGCCGCTCTGGGCGTGGGCGGGGTGCCGCGCGGCCGCGTGATCGAGATCTTCGGTCCGGAATCCTCGGGCAAGACCACCCTGGCGCTGCAGGTCATCGCCCAGGCACAGAAGGCCGGCGGCATGGCCGCCTTCGTGGACGCCGAGCACGCCCTCGACCCCGCCTACGCCCGCAAACTGGGGGTGGACATTGACAACCTGCTCGTCTCCCAGCCCGACTTCGGCGAACAGGCGTTGGAAATTGCCGAGGCCCTGGTCCGCTCCAGCGCCGTCGACGTGCTGGTGGTGGACTCGGTGGCGGCGCTGGTCCCCAAGGCTGAGCTCGACGGCGAAATGGGCGACAGCCATGTCGGCCTGCAGGCGCGGCTGATGTCGCAGGCGTTGCGCAAACTTACCGGCCTGGTGTCGAAGTCGCGCACCGCGCTCATCTTCATCAACCAGATCCGCGAAAAAATCGGCGTCATGTTCGGCAGCCCGGAAACCACCACCGGCGGCCGCGCCCTCAAGTTCTACTCCTCGGTCCGCATTGACATCCGTCGCATCGCCGCCATCAAGGACGGCGACGCCGTGATCGGCAACCGCACCCGCGCCAAGGTGGTGAAAAATAAAGTCGCGGCGCCCTTCCGCGAGGCCGAGTTCGACATCATGTACGGCGAGGGCATCTCACTCACCGGCGACCTGGTGGACATCGGCACCGAAAAGAACATCGTCGAGAAGTCCGGCTCCTGGTACTCCTACAAGGGCGAGCGCATCGGCCAGGGACGCGAAAACGCCAAACAGTTCCTCACCGACCACCCCGACATCCTCAAGAAGCTGGAGACCGAGATGCGCAAGGCTCTCGGCCTCCCCAGCGGTGAACCCTCCCCCGCGGCAAAGGAAGAGGCCCCCGCGCCCCTCCCGCGCGCCGCCGCCACCTCCTCTCGGCGTTAGCCGCCCCTGCCTGCCGCGAGCGGTGGCCGTGCCACTTGGTAGACTCAAGGCATGGGCCACGATCCAGGGTTGGTGCGGGCGCGCAATCTCAGCGCGATTCCCTGGCTGCGGCACGGCTTTGGGACGCGGGTCAGCGGACTCAGCCACCCATCAACTGAGCCGCGGCGGCACCCGAAACTCCTGATGCTGCGCCAGGTGCATAGCGCCATGGTGTGGGTAGACCCGGAACCGGGCCAGGCGGGGGACGGAATGATTACCCAACATCCGGGCCGGCTGCTCACCATCCGCACCGCCGATTGCTGCCCGGTACTTTTGGTGGACACGCGCCAGCGCGTCGTGGCGGCTGTGCACGCCGGGTGGCGCGGCACGGTGGCTCGTATCGCCGCCATCGCCGTGGGAGAGATGCAGTCGCAGTTCGGAACCCGTCCGCAAGAAATTCGTGCCGCCCTTGGCCCCTGCATCGGCTCCTGCTGCTATGAGGTGGGCGAGGACGTGCGCTCCGCCTTCGCCGCGCGCTTCTCCAATTCCGAGCGCTGGTTCTTTGCCGCAGAACCCGACCCGGTTCGCAGCCGCTATCCCATGCTGTTTATGACAGGTGCCCCTCCCGGCCATCCCTATGATCCCCGCTGGAACCACACCCCTGCCCACCGCCTGGACCTCCATGCGGCCCTCCGCCAGCAGCTCGTGGAATCAGGCGTTTCTGATGCGGCAGTAGAGACAATCTCTGCCTGCACCGCCTGCGAAAGGGCCCGCTGGTACTCCCACCGCCGCGGCGACACGGGCCGTCTACTGTCTGCTATTGACGTAGTGCAGAAGTTTGCTTGAAATTTTATACAAAATGCGATTAGAATTTGCTTAACTTCGGGCAGTAAGTTTTGCCAAGGGCGCGGAATGACCTCCCCGCGCCCTTGATGTTTTTTGGGCCATGAGCACCGCTCACACTACTCACACCCGGGTGCTGTCTGGCAGCTTCCCCGCCCCTACCGGACAAGCCGCCATCGTCCTCGGCTTCCTTCTCGGCACCTGGATGCTGGTGGATGGGCTTACCTTCTGCATCACTGGAGCCTACCTGCCGTTGGCCGCCACCCTGCCCCGCGGACCGGTGCCGGCGATGGCGTGGTTGACCACAGCCTTTGGCGCACTGTGGATGTTCGTCCCCAACCTGTTCCTCTTTCAAAACCGGGTGACGAGCTGGAAGGCGATGCTGGTGCTGATCGTCGCCAGTTCCTGGTATTTGGGTGTCGCCACACCCATTCTGCTGACCCAGTTGGTGTTGTTGCTTTTGCCCGCCACACGCCGCGGTTTGCGTTAGGTTTCCAACTCCGTCAGCGTCCGCGGCCGCGGATCCTGAATATCGCTGTAGTATCCCCGGGCCTGGTTGACCTCGAGGTAATGGTGGTGGGCTCGCTCCCAAGCCTGGTCATCGGGAGGACCGAACATCTTCTGGTATAGCGGTGTGCCGGGGAAGGCAAACACCGGTACCGGTTGGCTGGCCCATACGCCGTCGGCGATCAGCGCCGCCCGCCAGGCGGAAATGGCGTCCATGTCATCTTCGTCGTCGGCGATCAGGTTGGCCTGCACCCAGGGGATATGTCGCCGCGCGGCGCGCAACAGGCTCTGAATGCGGTCCGTGCCCAGCTTGCAGCCTTTGCGGAAGCGGGCGCGGCCCTCCGGCGTCACCGATTCGATGCCGCACTCCAGCGAAATGCAGCCGGCCGCGCCCAACTGGGCCAGCGTGTCCTCGTTCCATAGGTCGATGCGGGTCTGAATGCCGAATTGAACTGGCAGCGTGGTCAGTGCCCCCAACAGCTCCGGCGTCGAGCGGGCGCAGCCGAAGATTTCGTCAATGAAGTAGACGTAATCGAAACCGGCGCCCGCCAGCGTTTCCACCTCGGCCACCACAGACGCCACCGGACGGTCCCGGAACTGGTTGCGAAACAGCGTCTTGTTGCAGAAGCTGCACGCCCACGGACACCCGCGGCTGGCCTCAACCTCGGCCCCGCGACCCGAGCCGTGGAAAACATGGTGGCGATGCTGGCGTAGCGAGAGTGGATAGCGGCTGAGGTCGAGCCTCTCCGACCGGCTCAACTCAGCTTGATTGTGCCCCGGGTTGACATGCACCACGCCGTCTTGGCGCCAGGCACAACCGGGCAGATCCCTCCCGTTGTGGCTGCCGATTTTGGCCAGCACCTCATCCGCCTCGCCCCGCACCACCAGGTCGCAATCGAGTTTGTTCAGCGCAGCCGCGGGCGTTGCCGAGCCATGCGGCCCTATCGCCACCGTGACCGCCCCCGGGCAGGCACCGCGCAAATGCTGCATCCATACCGCCGGCAGACGCAGCTCGGGCTGGGGGCATCGCCAAAACAGATAGGTCGGCGCCGTGGTCATGACCACAATGTCGGGTTCAAAGTCCTGCACCCGCCGTCCGGCCGCTTCCGGCGACAACTGCTCCAGATGGGCATCGAGCAGCATCACCTCCTGGCCGTTCACTTCCAGGTTCTGCCGCGCGTACAGCAACTCCAGCGGCAGGTGCGTGTCGGGACACCCGAAGTAGGTGGATCCGTGAAAATCCCAGTTCGGCTGCACCAGGGCAAACTTCACAGCCGCGCCTCCAGTTCCAGCTCCCGCACCGGACCGCGCGCCTGCGGATTGGGAGCGCACACCCATGTCTCCGCCTCCGGATGCGCCAGGATGGACAATCCACTGGAGCGCAGCATGGCTTCCGCCGCCGCCGCATTGGGAATCCACCAGTTGGTCCGGTCGCCGGCGTAGCTGTTCTCGATAAAGTACATGCGCGGAAAGCTGGGCTGCGCGAAGGGTGAACGGTCCCAAAAGTTGTAGTCCTTGGCGGGCGCTGCGCCGCCCTGATCGCCTCGCAACATGGTTTGAAACACCAGTCGCTGCCGCACCAGCGACACCGCCAGATCGAGGGCGTACAAGGGATAGCGCAGGTGGTAGAACACCCCCAGAAAGAAAACGTAGTCAAACTGCCGCTGTAGGTCGCCCAGGTGGTACACCGACATCTCCCGCCACTCGACTTCCAGGTCGAGCACATCGGCGGCGAAACGCGCCTGCGCCAGGTATCGCGGATCGGCGTCCATGCCCACCACATAAGCCGCTCCCCGGCGCTTGCACTCCAGCGCATGAAATCCGGCGTTGCAGCCGATATCGAGCACGCTTAAGCCATCGAACCGCTCCGGCAGCGCGGTAGCCACCTGCCGCCACTTCGACCCCGGATAGTCGCCCAAAAAATGATGGGGAGCCGTAGGTACGCCTTTCAGATCAAGGTTCTGGAACCAGTCGCCCAGACGCTCGACCTGTTCGCGAATGGCACTCGCGTCCATCTCCATCGCCGGATCCATACTGGTGAAAAAGATGCTGCCGTCGCAGCTCAGGCTGTGTGCGGTGACCTACTTCGCGGCGACTTGGCCCACGGTGCGTACCAGTCGTGCGGGCAGATCGGAGCAGAGAGCCGCCACGCCGGCGCGGGCCAGCAACCGCATACGCGCCGGGTGGTTCACCGTCCACACCAGCACCTGCCAGCCGTGGCGGCGCAAGCGCTTCACGTACCAGGCCGAACACAGGGTCTGCTGGGGAGCTATCCAACCCACGTTCGCGGCCCGCAGCCGGCGCAGGCTGGCCGGACGCTTCAGGTTCAGGCAGCGCGGCGCTTCCGGCGCCAGGCGGGCCAGTTGGGCCAGCACAGAAGGATCAAAACTGCTCACCACATATCCACGCCTCGGCGCCCACCGGTGCAGTAGGGCGACCACGCCGGGCAGCGCTTCGGGAGCCTTGACTTCGAGATCGAGCCACGCGCGATCGCGATAGCGCCGCAGTACCTGATCCAGGGTGGCCAACTCCGGATGCATGCGCCGCAGGCTGCGCAGGCCGGTCTGCGCGATGACCACCGTATCCCCTTGGTGCCGCAGCTCGGCATCATGGTGCACCACCACGCGCCCGTCTCCACTCAACCGCAGGTCCAGTTCCAATCCGTCACACCCCTCCGCCAACGCCCGGTCAAACGCCGCCAGCGAGTTCTCCGTCTCCAGCCATCCGGGACAACGATGCCCACGATGTCCCAGGCATAGGGGGGCGGTTGTGGACACGGACATGTCCAAAGACTACCGCACCTGTATGATTGCGGAATGACCCGACACCTGCCTGCCTTCGATGACGTGCGCGCTGCCCATGAGCGCATCGCCGGCCGCATCGCCCGCACTCCGGTGCTGCATTCCCGCTCCTTGGACCTGGCCGTGGATGCCAGCGGACAAACGCAAGTCTTCCTCAAATGTGAGAACTTCCAGCGCGCCGGCGCCTTCAAATTTCGCGGCGCAACCAACCGCCTGCTGCAGTTAACCGCGGACGAAAAGCGCCAGGGAGTGTTGGCCTTCTCCAGCGGCAATCACGCCCAGGCAGTGGCCTTGGCGGCGCGTGACCTGGGCATTCAGGCGGCACTGGTCATGCCCACCGACGCTCCCCAGGCCAAACTCGACGCCGTGCGGGCCTTCGGAGGCGAGGTCCACCTCTACGATCGCGCCAAGGTCAATCGCGAATCGTTTGCTGCCGAGCTGGTTCAGCAGCTCAACCGCGTTTTGGTTCCCCCCTTCGACGACCCGCGCATCATCGCCGGAGCCGGCACCGCCGCCCTGGAGTTATTGCAGGAGGTCCCCGATCTCGAGGCGATTGTAGTGCCGGTTGGCGGCGGCGGCCTGATCTCCGGCTCCGCCCTCGCCGCCCACGGCCTGAATCCTAATATCAAGGTCTACGGCGTGGAGCCGGCCACCGCCGCCGATGTGCAACTCTCCCTGCAGCGGGGCGTGATCACCCCCATTGCCGACAACCCCACCATCGCTGATGGCCTGCGCACCGTGCAACCGGGAGAGCTTACCTTCGCCATCATGCGCCAGCACTTGGCGGGAGTCGTCACCGTCACCGACGATCAGTTAATTGCCGCTCTGCGCCTGATGCTGCTGCGCATGAAGATCCTCGCTGAGCCTTCCGGCGCCGCCGCCGTCGCCGCTCTCATGACCCAGGCCGTCACTGGCCACCGCCGCATTGGCGCCATCGTCAGTGGCGGCAACCTCGACCCTGCCGCCCTGGCCCGCTACCTGAGCTAATCCGGCTTGCACCCCGCCTCTCTGGAATGCGAAGCCAGGGCGCTCGCGATGTCCCGCGCGCGCGCTGCCGGGGCGCAGGGGCCCCCGGCAGAGCGTCACCGGCGGCCTACGAGAGCGGGCGGCGAAGCCGGACGCCCGCGATCAGTGAATGCCCGCTTGCGATCAATTACGCCGCGTGCCGCTCGCCGCCGTGCGCCCGCGTGGGCCGCAGCTGCTTGCCCGCCTTGCGGCGATGCTCTTCCCAGCGCTTCTTCGCCGCCTCCGAGATGCGCGCCCGCCCCTCGGCACTCAGCCGCGTGCTCTTGGATCCCGTCACCAACTCCTCCAGAATCCGGATCGCCTCTTGCAGCCGCGCCTGCTCCCGCTTCAGTTCGGCCAACGACCGCTGCAGTTGATTCGAGCTCCCAATCATGCCTGACCTCGCTGTAACTTCCATGCCAGTTTAGACGAAGCCATCAGGCCAAAGGATGACACCTTTTTTTTCAGCCCCACCCTGGCGCCCCAATCCGGAATCAGTGCTTGATGATCGGCGGCCCATCCACTTTGGGCACAGTCGCTGGCCTGGGCACCCCGCCCGGCACGCTGACCCCGGTTTCGACTTTCGACTTGATCAGCGCCCGCAACCGCGCCTGCATCCGTTGAAAGTCAGAGGTGGTCACGATGTAGTCCGGCTTGGGCGGCAGAATGGTCGAGATCTCTTTATCTGTCAACGCTATCCGGTCGGGTGTCTGGGGATGACTGGCAAACAGCCGCGACACCAGTCCCGGCTTCTGCTTCTCATCCGACTCGATAATCTCGAACGCGCGGGTCATACCGTTGGGGTCATAACCGGCTTTCCACAGGTACTGGGTTCCCAGCCAGTCCGCCTCCTGCTCCGCCCCCCGGCTGAAGCGCTCGAACTGCATGGGCACGATCGCCGAGGCCGCCTCCTGGGCGCCGAGGCCCGCCAGCCCGGGCCCGGCCACGATCACCGCCGGGATGGTCAGCAACTGCAGCAGCTCCGCCTTGCTGGCATTCCGGGTGCCGTGCCGTGCCGCCACGTGGGCTATTTCATGCGCCATCGCTCCCGCCAGCTCGTCCTCTTCCTTGCAGGCCAGGATGATGCCGCTGTTCACGAAAAAAAATCCTCCCGGCAGGGCAAAGGCGTTGATGGAATCATCCTGCAGCACGTGCACCGTGAAGGGCACCTTGGCGTCGGAGTTGCGCACCAGGTTCTGCGCCAGCCGGTTGATGTACTCATTCACTTCCGGGTCGGTGATGACCTTGCTCTGCTCCATCACCTGCTGCGCCAGCCCCTGTCCCAGAGCGATCTCTTTCTGCTGACTGTAAAAGTCGAGGCCGTTACCCACATCCCGGCGCCCGATCAGCGCCACGTTGTCTTCCGCTTTCAGCTTCTTGGCAGTGGCTTTGTCGGCTACCGGCACACCCTGAATGCTGCTGTCCGGACTGGGCGGCTGAGACTGCTGGGCGGGACAAACCCAGCCGACGCCGAGCAGAAGAAGTCCAAGCGAGAGGCTGCGAAATACGGATTGCGGCACGACCCACCTGCCTTTTTAGATGGCCTGGCTTCCGCTCCCGTTACATCGCTTACTTGCCGATGCAAAAGGTGGAAAAGATTATCCCCAGTATATCCTCAACCGTCGTCTGCCCGGTAATCGCGTCCAGCGCATGCAGCGCCTCATAGAGGTTCACCAACAGCACTTCATGAGGGATTTGCCCCACTCCCGCCCGCGCCTGTTCGATTTCGATCGCCGCCCACTCCAACTGCTGGGCATGGCGGGCGTTGGTGATGTACTCACTCTCGTGGCCGGCGGCGGGTAAAATTTGCTCCCTGATCCCGATCCGCAACGCCTCGCATCCCGCCCCGGTGAGTGCCGAAACCGCAAATCCGCCCCTCGCCCCCTCCCACCCGGCGGCGGCCGCCTGATCGCTCTTGTTCCACACCAGCACCGCGCGCGGCAGCTCCGCCAGTCGCGCCATCAGTTCGTGGTCGGCGGCATCGGGCGGCTGGGAACGGTCGAAAATCCCCAGCACCAGGTCGGCATCGGCCGCCGCCTCCCAGCTTTTCTCGATTCCCAGTTCCTCGGCGCGCCCCTCCGGCCTCCGAATGCCGGCCGTGTCCACCAGGCGCACCGGAATACCCTCCCAACTGAACTCCTCCTCGATCGCGTCGCGCGTGGTGCCTGGCTCTGGCGTCACAATCGCCCGCTCCCGCTGCAACAGGCGATTGAATAAACTCGATTTTCCGGCATTGGGTCGTCCCAACAGCGCCAGCCGCAAGCCTTCGCGTACCCAGCGCCCGCGCCCGAACCCGGAGCGCAACCGGGCCAGTTCCTGTTGCAGGGCGTCCAGAGCGGCGCCGATGGCGGCCGGGGACAGCACGCTGACGTCATCGTCGGCAAAGTCAATCCCGGCTTCGAGGCGGGCGATCAACTCGGTGAGTTGCCCATGCAGGGGCCCCAGCAGCCGCGCCACCGCCCCCTGCATCTGCCGCGCCGCCGTCCGTGCCTGGTAGAGCGTGTGGGCGGCGATCAAGTCGCCGATCGCCTCCGCCTGACTCAGATCCAGCCGCCCATGCAGGAAGGCGCGGCGGGTGAACTCACCCGGTTCCGCCAGCCGTGCCCCGCGCCGACAGGCATCCTGCACCAGGGCTTCGAGCAGCACCGGCGCGCCGTGGGCGCCGATTTCGACCACATCCTCGCTCGTGGCCGAGTGGGGCGCCGCGAACCATGTCGCCACCACTTCGTCGAGCAACGCCCCGTCGCCATCACGGTAATGGCTGAAGGTGGCGTGACGCGGCCGCAGCTCGATTTCCCCCAGCATGGCTTGAGCAATGGCCCGCGCCCGCTCCCCCGAAAGCCGCACCACGCCCAAGCCGCCGCGCCCGGCGGGCGTGGAAACCGCCACGATGGTGTCTTCGCTCTGCACCGCGGCGGCCTATCGCCCCAGCGCGGCTTCCCGCACGGCACGTTCCAGCATTTCTTCCAGGCTGAGTTCGGCGCTGCCCGCCGCTGCCGGAACCCCGTCGGGGGCTACCGGCAGTTGGCCCAGCCAGCGCGCCAGGGAACGCTCCAGCCCCGCCGACGACAGCGGCTTGCGCAGCACCGCATCCGCCACCTGCAGGGTCTCTGGCGCCACCCTCGCCAGCGCCCCCAGCAGCACCACCACCGGGATGGCTTGCCAGGCCGGGTTCTGCTTAATCTCACGGCACAGCGCCACCCCCCCCAGCCCGTCTGCGCTCTCCTCCCCTCCGTCCGGCAGCGCCGCATCCACAATCACCAGCGTCGGGGGCCGCGCCAGCAGCGTGGCGCGGGCCGCCGCCCGATCCCCCACCGCCTCCACCGCGAACCCCAGTCCGGTCAGATATTCGGTGCCCATGCGCCGCGCGTGGGCGCTGTCATCCGCCAGTAACAGGGTGGCAGCCATCCCCCGATTATAATTGTGGTTCTGTGTTCACCGAATTAGCCAAGTCGTACGCGCCCCAAAGCATTGAACCCCGCTGGGCCGAAGCCTGGGTCGAGCAGCACCTCTACCAGGCGAAGAACGGCCAACCCGGGGGACAGAACTGGTCGCTGGTCATCCCACCGCCCAACGTCACCGGCTCACTCCACTTGGGCCACATGCTGGAGCACACCTTGATTGACATCGTGGTGCGCTGGCAGCGCATGCGGGGTAAAAACGTACTCTGGCTCCCCGGCACCGACCACGCCGGCATCGCCACCCAGATGGTGGTCGAGCGCATGCTCGCCGAAAAAGGCGAGAGCCGCCAGGCCATGGGCCGCGAGCGCTTCGAGGAGGCGGTCTGGGCATGGAAGCGCCAGAGCGGCGATCGCATCGCCGAGCAGATGAAGCGCCTGGGCGCATCCTGCGACTGGTCGCGCGCCCGCTTCACCCTCGACGAGGGCCTGTCGCGCGCGGTGCGCACCGTGTTTGTACGCCTCTACGAAGAGGGACTGATCTATCGCGGCCGCTACATCGTCAACTGGTGCCCCCGCTGCCAGACTGCGGTCAGCGATCTGGAAGTGGTGCACGAGCCGGTCAACGGCAAGCTCTATCGCCTCCGCTACCCCGTGGTGGGCGGGCCCGGCCGCTTCCTCGAGGTCGCCACCACCCGCCCGGAGACCATCCTCGCCGACGTGGCCGTGGCCGTAAACCCCGCCGACCCTCGCTACACGGCGCTCATTGGTCAACAGGTTGAGGTCCCACTCGCCGGTCGCACCGTGCCGGTGATCGCCGACGAGATTGCCCAACCCGAATTCGGCACGGGCGCGGTCAAGATCACCCCCGGCCATGACCCCAACGACTTCGCCGCGGGCCAGCGTCACAACCTGCCCCAGTTGGTCATCCTCGACGAATCCGCCAAGATGACCGGCCCCCATGCCGGTGTCTACGCCGGCCTCGACCGCTTCGCCGCCCGCAAGCGCATCGTCGCCGATCTCGAAGCTGCCGGTTTGCTGGCGGCGATCACCGACCACCCCATGGCGGTGGGCCAGTGCCAGCGTTGCCGCACCGTCATCGAACCGCGCATCTCGACCCAGTGGTTCGTCAAGATTGAGCCCTTGGCCAAGGCCGCGGCCCAGGTGGTCGAAGACGGAAAAATCCGCTTCACCCCCGAGAACAACAAAACCATTTACCTGGGCTGGATGGCCAACATCCACGACTGGTGCATCTCCCGCCAGCTCTGGTGGGGACACCGCATCCCCGCCTGGTACTGCGACGCCTGCGCGAAAACCATCGTGGCCGAGCAGACCCCCGCCGCCTGCGCCGGCTGCGGCGGTCCCCTGCGCCAGGACCCCGACGTGCTCGATACCTGGTTCAGTTCCGGCCTGTGGCCCTTCTCCACCCTGGGCTGGCCCGAACAGACCGCGGATCGGCGCGATTTCTACCCCACCTCGCTGCTGATCACCGGCTTCGACATTCTCTTCTTCTGGGTGGCGCGCATGATCATGCTGGGTGTGCACTTCACCCAGGACGTGCCGTTCCGTGAGGTCTACATTCACGCCCTGGTGCGCGACGCCGAACGCCAGAAGATGTCCAAGACCAAGGGCAACGTGATTGACCCGCTGCTGGTGACCGAAAAATACGGCACCGACGCGGTGCGCTTCACCCTCGCCGCCATGGCCGCTCCCGGCACCGACATCGCGCTCTCGGAAGACCGCATGGCCGGCTATGCCGCCTTCGCCAACAAAATCTGGAACGCCGCCCGCTTCATCTTCCTCAGCGCCAACCAGGCGGACGCGCCCGCCCCGGCTGACAGCCCCGTCCACCTGCGCCCGCGCGGCCGGCACATGGTGGACCGCTGGATCTTTTCCCGCCTCAACGCGGTGGCGGCCCAGTTGCAGCGCAGCCTCGAAGAGTACCGCTTTCACGAAGCCGCCGACACCCTCTACCACTTCTTCTGGCACGAGTTCTGCGACTGGTACATCGAGCTGACCAAGCTCCGCCTGCAAGCCGGCGACCCTGAGGCCGCCCCCAACTTATTGGTGGCCTTTGACGGCGCCTTGCGCCTGCTCCACCCGGTCATGCCGTTTATTACCGAGGAACTCTGGACCGCGCTCCACGCGGCTGCGCCCCCCGCCGTCTCCATTGCCCTGGCGCCCTTCCCCCAGCCTGACCCCGCGGCCGTGGATCCCGAAGCCGAGGCCGCGCTCGCCGCCCTGCAGGCCGCGGTGACGGAGTCTCGCCAATTCCCCGCGCGCCTCGAAGCCCACCTCTCCGATACCACCCTCGCCTGGGCTCACGCCTACCTCCCACGGCTCGCCAAATTGGGCCAAAAACCTGCCGCCGACCCTGCCCAGGAGCAAGCCCGACGCGAAAAACGACGCGCTGAACTTGCCGCCCAAATTCACAAGAAGCGCCAGTTGCTGGCCAACGATCGCTTCCGCGCCCAGGCCGCCGCCACCGTGGTCGCCGCCGAGGAAGCCAAGCTCGCCGAGCTCGAAGCCGAGCTCGCCACCCTGGCCGGCGACTGACAGCCGCCAACTGGCAACTGGCAACCGGCAACTTTTTACTGCGTCGCCGATTGTGCTGACGGCCGCCGGTCCATCTCCCGCGTCTGCTGATACGTGTAGCGTATGCGTTGAATCACCGTGATATTGCTGAGCACCGCGATCACCCACAGGCAGGCGGCCATGCGGTCAAACAGCGCGCCGATGATCACCAGCACAATCCGTTCCGGCCGTTCCATGAACCCCACCTTGCAGCTGGGTATGGTGTTTTCCGCGCGGGCTCGCGCATAGCTGACCATCACCGAGCCGGTCATCACCACCGCTACCAGCACCACGTAGAAGGCGCGGTTGATGCTCGCGTAGTAGACCAGCAAACCAAAGTACAGCGCCAGATCGGAGTAGCGGTCCAGCACCGAGTCGAAGAAGCCCCCGAAGTGACTGACCGTGTTGGTGGCGCGGGCCACGCGTCCATCCACCATGTCAAAAATACCGGCGGCAATGATCACCAGCCCGGCGATGAAGAACTTGCCATAACCAAATAGGGCGGCGGCGATGCAGTTGATCACCAGACCGATGAAGGTCAGGACGTTGGGGTTGATGCGCGCCAACGCCAGCGAGCGCACGATCTTATCCAGCACCCACTTGCAGCCCGCTCCAATGGCGCGCGTATAGGTCATTCGGCTTCTTCCCGGTCGTAGATGGTCTGCAAACTACGAACTTCAAACTCTTTAGGTCCATTGGGGGTTTGGATGCGTACCTCATCCCCCGGCTTCTTCCCCATCAGGCCGCGCCCAATCGGCGACGAGGTGGAAATCCGTCCCGCCGCCACATCCGCTTCTTCGCTGGTCACCAGGCTGTACTCAACATCTTCGTCCTTGTCGAGGTCATACAGCACCAGCACCGATCCATAGGCGGCACGGTCGCGGGGTATTTTGTCCACATCCACCAGCGCCAACTCCGCCAGCCGCTTCTTCAGCTGTCCCAGCCGGGCGTTGACGAACTCCTGCCGCTGCTTGGCCATATGGTACTCGGCGTTCTCGCTCAGATCGCCCAACGCCACCGCGCGCTTCAGTTCGGCGGGCAACTCGACGGTCAGCTCATGTTCCAATTGCTTGATCTCGGCCTCGAGTTTTCCCCTAATGTTCACTGCCATCAACGTGTCCTTTGCTTGAACTGCTTCCCGCCATTTTGTCATACTGAGCACAGCTTCTACCGCATGAGCTGTACAGCATCTTTCCGCGTGGGCGACAAGGTGGTTTACCCCAACCAGGGCGTAGGCGTCATCGAGACCGTCGGCCAGCGCTCGCTGGGCGAGTCGGTACAGGAATATTACCTGCTGCGCATTGAATCCAGCAACTTACGTGTCATGGTGCCTTCAGCCAACGCCGCCGTTATTGGCTTGCGCGCGGTAAGTGCCGCCGGAGAATGGCAAACGGTGCTGCAGTTTCTGGAAAAGAAACCGGTCGCCTCCATCACCGCCCCCAACGACTGGAAGAGCCGCTTCAAGGAAAACTCCGACAAGATGCGCGACGGCACCCTGCTGCACCTGGCCGAGGTGCTGAAGGGCCTGGCCCAGTTGCACCAGGGTAAGCCGCTGTCCTATCGCGAAAAGAAAATGCTCGACCGCGCCGCCCTGCTGCTGTCGGGCGAGATGTCCTGCACCGGCGACCTCTCCCCTGACCAGGCGCTTGAGCGCCTGCAATCCGCCCTCGCCAAAGCCGGCCTCACTCTCCCTCCGCCCGACGCGGAGGAGTAGCCGCCGCCCAGCGTGCCACCTCAGCCCACCGGCTGGGGGGCGGGATTGAGCGCGGCGCGCAGCGCGGCCAACCCGGCGCCGGCGCCTTGCGGGTGGTCGAACACCGAACTCCCGGCTACGAACAAGTTGGCGCCGGCCTCGCGCGCGGCGACGAGGGTGGCGGGTGCGATGCCGCCGTCCACTTCAATGTCGCAGGCGGGTGCGCGTTCATCAAGGTGCTGGCGCAGCCGGGCGATCTTGGGCAGCACCTGCGGGATGAACTGTTGCCCCCCGAAGCCGGGCTCCACCGTCATCAACAGCACCATCGCCGCTTGATCGAGGACCTCTTCGATCATGGTGAGCGGCGAGCCGGGGTTGAGCGCCACGCCGGGCTGCGCGCCCGCGGCGCGAATCTGCGCCAGCAGGCTGTGCAGATGCACCGTGGCCTCGGCATGGACGATGATCACGTTGGCCCCCGCCGCGGCGCACGGCCCCACCCACTGCTCGGGACGCGAGACCATCAGGTGCGCTTCGATCGGCTGCGGCGTAAGCCGCCGCAGCGCGGCCACGAACATCGGCCCCATCGAGATATTGGGCACGAAGTGGCCGTCCATGATGTCCACCTGAAAACGGTCGGCGCCTGTCGCCGCGGCCACATCTTTCTCCAGGCAGGCGAAGTTGGCGGAAAGGATCGAGGGCACCAGTTCAAGACGACGCGGCGAAGCGCTCATGCGGCCGGCGCCTCCCATTGCGCCATCAGTTCCAGGCCGCGGTCGAGCACGCGGCGGAACAGATCATCGCCGCCGCCGATGCTCAACTCCTCCGAGAGCGTATCGCTGTCGCTGCGCAAAACCGCCTCCCCGGGGCTGGAACCGATCCATTGTCCCACGGTCGCGCCGTCGTGGGTGACGGTCATCGAGACATAAGCGCCATGGTGTTCAATGGTCACCGCCGTGGTCGCGCCCCGCACCACCACCCGGCGCAGCAGGCATTCGTGATGGTTGGCCGGCTCGAAACGAATGCGCACCGGCTCGCCCGCCGGCCGGCGGCACAAGAGCCCTTCGGTGGAGACCACCATCGCCTCCCACCCCAGCTTCTCCGCCAGCCAGCCGGTAAACAGCGTGGCCGCCAGGCTGCCCCCCGCGCCCAGTCCGCCCGCCGTAATCGTCACCTCGCGGATGCCCTCGGGAACCGCCAGCTCGCCCTCCAGCCCCTGGCATAGCAGCAGACGCCACGGGGTCAGGCGCGTCCAGGTCAGCTCGCCCAGCGTGGCCCCGACCGGCAGTTCATGCGCCAGCGTGGCCACCTGGGCGGCGGTAAGCCGCAGCCGCTGGGCGTCCACCAGCACGCGGTTGGCCAGCGCCGACCAGATCGGAAACTCCGGGTCTCCGCCCGGATCACTGCCGCGCCACAGCAGCACCACCGGCAGGTCGCCGGCCAGATTCGGCATCACCACGCTGGCCGCGCGCCGCGGGTCCAGTTGCAACTCGACCATCTCGCTGCCGTCCGCGCAGGCCGCCAGGCGAACCCGGTCCGCCTCTCCCTCCGCCCCCGAGTACACCAGAAATACCCGCGCCGGATGCCGCCGCCCCAACTTCCACAAGTGCTGCGCCATGCGCTCGGCGTCGGCCGCGTCCGCCACCCGGCAAATGAGGTTGAGCGCCAGCGCGTGCGCCGGAGCCTCCTCGCCGGTCTCCCGCAGGGCGCGCCACTGCGCCTCCAGCGCGGCCATGTGGCCGTCATTCCAGCAGAGATCGAGGGCTGTGGCCTCCGCGGTCAAGGTCTTCGCCACTCCCGGCCGTCGCGGCGCAGAAACTCCTCCGCCGCCTCCGGACCCCAGCTGCCCGCCGCGTAGTTAGGGAAATCCTTCGCCGCCTCCGTCTCCCACGATTCCAAAAGCGGCGTGGTCAGCGCCCACGCCGACTCCACCATGTCGTAGCGGGCGAACAGCATGCCGTCGCCCAGCATGGCGTCCAGCAGCAGCGTCTCGTAGGCCTCCGGCTGCGGCTCGCCGAAGCTGGTGCCGTACTGGAAATCCATCTTCACCGGCCGCAGCCGCATGTCGGTGCCTGGCACCTTGGCCTCGAAGCGCAGCGCAATGCCCTCATCCGGCTGGATGCGGATCACCAGCACGTTGGGCTCGATGGACTGCGGATAGCCATCCTGGAACATGAGGAAGGGCGGCGACTTGAACTGGATCGCCACCTCGCTCACCCGCTTCGGCAGCCGCTTCCCGCTGCGCAGATAAAACGGCACCCCCGCCCAGCGCCAGTTCTCGATCTGCAGCTTGAGCGCCACGAAGGTCTCGCGGTTCGACTGCGGCGCCACGTTGGCCTCCTCGCGGTACCCCGCCGCCGCCTCCCCGTTGACAAAGCCGGCGCCGTACTGCCCCCGCACCGCCACGCTGGAGTAATCGCCGGCCCCCGGCGGCAGCAGCGGCCGGATGGAGCGGATCACCTTGATCTTCTCGTCGCGCACCGCCTCCGCCTCGAAACGCACCGGCGCCTCCATGCCCACGATGGAGAGCACCTGCATCAGGTGGTTCTGCACCATGTCGCGCAGCGCGCCCGCTTCCTCGTAGTAGCGCCCGCGGCGCTCGATGCCGATGCTCTCCGCCACGGTGATCTGCACGTGGTCAATGTAGCGGCGGTTCCAGATGGGCTCGAAGATGCCGTTGGCGAAACGAAACACGATGATGTTGCGCACCGTCTCCTTGCCCAGATAGTGGTCAATACGGAAGATCTGCGCCTCTTGAAACACCTTGTGCAGTTGCTGGTTGAGGGCGCGGGCGGTGGCCAGATCGCGGCCGAAGGGCTTCTCTACGATGATCCGTGTCCACCCCTGGGGGCTGAACTGGTTCAGCCCGGCGCGCGCCAGTTGATCCGCCAGCGGGGCGATCAGGCTGGGCGGCGTGGCCAGATAAAACAGCACGTTGCCGCCCGTCTGCGGCAGGGCGCGCAGCATGGCCGCGAGTTTTTGAAACAGCTCCGGATTGTCGAACGTGCCGGGCAGAAACTGCGTGCGCGCCGCGAACGACTCCCACAGCGCGTCGTCCACCGCGCCGGTGAACTGCTCCAGCGCCTTGCGCATCTCCTGGCGGAAGTCCTCGCTGCTCCAGGGCGAGTCGGCCACCCCGATCACCTGAAAGGTGGGTGGCAGCCGCTGCATGCGGGTCAGCGCATACAACGCCGGCATCAGCTTGCGGTGGGTCAGGTCGCCCGAGGCGCCGAAGATCACCATGGCGCAGGGCGGCGCGGTGCGCTGCATGCGAATGCCCTCGCGCAGCGGGTGCGGGGCCGGAACCACGGTCGGAGGGGCGGCGGCCATCAGTCGGCCGCCGTTTCCGCCGCCGGGGCCTGGAAGGATTGCGTCAGTTCGCTCAGCCCCCGCGCCGCCGGATCGGCCAGATCCACCCGCAGCAGCCGCCGCTGATGCGACGCCAGCGATTCGTAATCACCCATCGCCTGGGCGGCAAGCAGGGTCGCGAAGCTGTACTTCTGCCCCGGGATGGCCAGGTCGGCCGCCGCCGTCGCCGCGGCGGCGGTGATCTGCAGGAAGACACCGTTGTTGGCGCCGCCCTTGTGCAGCTGCCCGGTGGAGTGCAAAAAGCGCGGGCCGAAGCCCACCGTGGTCGCCACCCGGTAGCGGTCCCGCAGTGCCAGCCGCAACTCGGCCAGCGCCTTCTCCCACTCCGGGCTGCGGTCGAGGTAGGCCATGATGGCGATATAGTCGCCCGACCGGATGGCCTTCTCCCACGTCCCCAGCGGCTCACCGCCGGCGGCCGGCGCGTACAGCCGCAGCCGGTCCGACGTCGCCGCCGGCGCGGCTTTGAACCCTGCCGCCGCATCCCCGCCCTTGAGGTACTCGCCCAGCACCCGCACCGTGTTGTCCTTGCTCTCCTGCACGTTGGGTTCGTCGAAGGGGTTGATCTCCAGCACCGCGCCCGCCACCGCCGTCGCCATCTCCCAACGGAAAAACTCCCGCCCCAGGTCGAACCGGTCGCGCAGGGCGATCTGCACCACCGGCGCCGACGCCGCCAGACCGGTGAGCGCCGCCCCGGTGGCATCGTTGGTGCCTCCCATCCCCAGTTGCACAAACACCCGGTCGGCGCCGTACACCGCCGGCTTGCCCAGCGGCTCGCCGGCAATGGGCACGATCCCGCGCCCCTGCTTGCCGGTACTCTCGGCCAGCAACTGCTCCAGCCACGCCCCCAGGCTCTCCAGCTCCGGACAGGCGATGAAGGTCAGCTTGTCGCGGCCGCCCCGCGCCCACGTCCCGATCGCCGCCCCCAGCCCGAGGGCCGGGTTCTGCTCGGCCGGAACCTGCGGCCCGCAGGCTTCGGCCATCTCCTGCGCCAGCCTCAGCAGCTTGCCGATATCCACCCCGCACAACGCCGCCGGCACCAGGCCAAAGAGCGACAGCGCCGAGTAACGCCCGCCAATATCGCCCGGGTTGGTGAACTGGTGGCGGAAGTTGTGTTCCTGGGCCAGCTTCTGCAGCGAGGTCGCGGCATCACTGATCGCCGCGTAATGGCGGCCGTCCGGCAGCTTCGCCCAGAAATAGGCAAACAGGCTGTTGGGCTCAATCGTGCCGCCGCTCTTGCTGCTCACCAGAAACAGCGTCTTCGGCAACGACACCAGCTTCTCAATGCGGGCGATCTGGATGGGGTTGGTGGTATCGAGCACGTGCAGACGCAGCCCGTCACGGGCGCCGAAGACCCGGCTGTACACCTCCGGCGCCAGGCTGCTGCCGCCCATGCCCAGCAGCACCACGTCGGTGTAGCCGTCCTTCTTGCACCCGGCCACCAGGGCCTGGATCTCCGGCACCGCCTTCTGCATCTCCGCCGGCAGCGCCAGCCACCCCAGGCGGTTGGCGATCTTGGCCTGAACTCCGGCGTCGCCGCTCCAGAATGAAGCGTCCTTCTTCCAAATCCGTTCGCCGGCTTTCTGGGTCTCCAGCTTCTGCAGGGCCGCCGCCGCCGCGTCCTGCTGCGCCTGCGGACCGGTCAGCATCTGACTCAGCCGGGCCACCTTGGCGCGGATGCCGGCGATCAGCTCGTCATACGACGCCTGGAAGGAAGCCACCCCCTCGTCCTGCAGCTCGCGCGCCACCTGATCCATGTCAATCCCTGCCCGGGCCAGCGCGTCCAGCACCGCCTGCACCTCGGTCGGGTAGTTGTCCATCGCCTCCTGCAGCCGGTTGCCGGGCTGGCCGTGGTCACGGTAGGCGGCGACGGTCACATCGGGCATGGTGTCCACCGTGTGCGGGCCGACCAGCGCCTCGGCGTACAGGGTGTCGGGATACTTCGGGTTCTTGGTCGAAGTCGAAGCCCACAGCAGCCGTTGCGGATGCGCCCCGGCGGCTTCCAGCTTCTGCCAGCGCGGGCCGGAGAACGACTGCTGGAAAAACCTGTACATGCGCCGCGCGTTGGCGATGCCGGCTTTCCCCTGCAGTTCGGGATGCTGGTCCAGCCGCTTGTCCACCTTCGAATCCACCCGGCTGACGAACAGGCTGGCCACCGAGGCCAGCGGGGCGATCGGCTGCTTCGCCGCCACCCGCTTCTCCAGCGCCGTCAGGTACGCCTCCACCACCGCCTGGTAGCTGTCGTAGCCGAACATCAGCGTGATGTTGATGTTGATCCCCTCGGCCAGGCAGGTATGGATGGCCGGAATGCACTCCGGCGTGGACGGTATCTTCACCATGACGTTGGGGCGGCCGACCTTCTGCCACAACATGCGCGCCTGCTCCAGCGTCTTCTGTGTATCGCGCGCGAGGTCGGGAAAGACCTCGATCGAGCAGAAACCGTCGCGCCCCCCCGAGGCGTCGAACACCGGACGCAGTACATCGCAGGCGCCTTGAATATCCTCCACCATCAGCCCGATGAAGATGTCGACGGGCGCTTGTGTCCAGCTGTGGCGGATGGCGGTGTCGTAGTCGGCGCCGTGGGCCAGCGCCTTGGCGAAGATGGTCGGGTTCGAGGTCAGCCCCCGCAGCCCGTCTTCGCGCACCATACGCGCCAGGGCGCCGTTGCGCAGCATATCGCGCCGGATGTTGTCATACCAAAAGCTCTGTCCGAAGTCATGCAGGCGTTGCAGCGGATTCATGGGTTCCCTCACCCCCTAGGATAGCGCCGGGAAGGCTTGACAGTGCCGCTCGGAACCGGGGAAGATTGAATCCTCTATGGCATCCTCCACTGTGCTGAAAACCGAGCTGGCGGGACTGAAGCTGATCTCGCGCGGCAAAGTGCGCGACCTCTATGATGCCGGCGACCGCCTGCTGCTGGCGGCCAGCGACCGCCTCTCGGCGTTCGACGTGGTCCTCCCCACCCCCATCCCCGACAAGGGCCGGGTGCTGACCCAGATTTCGCTGTTTTGGTTCGATTTCCTCCAACCGGTGTGCCGCAACCACCTGATTTCCGCCGAGGTCAAGGATTTCCCCGCCAGCGTGCAGGCCGACCGGGCGCAGCTCGAAGGGCGCACCATGCTGTGCAAAAAGCTGGAGATGTTCCCGGTCGAGTGCGTGGTGCGGGGCTATCTCTCCGGCTCCGGTTGGAAGGAGTACCAGAAGCTGGGGACGGTGTGCGGCATCAAGCTGCCCACCGGCCTGCGCGACAGCGACAAGCTGCCGGAGCCCATCTTCACCCCCTCCAGCAAGGCCACCGAGGGCCACGACGAAAACATCACCATGGCCCAGGTGGAGAAGCTGATCGGCGCCCGCGACGCCGCCCGCCTGCGCGACCTCAGCCTCAAGATCTACACCACCGCCGCCGATTACGCCCTCACCCGCGGCATCATCCTCGCCGACACCAAGTTCGAGTTCGGCCGCGACCCGGTGGACGCCACCGGCGACCCCATCCTCGCCGACGAGGTGCTGACCCCCGACTCCTCCCGCTTCTGGCCGCGCGACAAGTATCAGCCCGGCCGCGCCCAGGAGTCCTACGACAAGCAGTACGTGCGCGACTACCTCGAGCAGGTGGGCTGGAACAAGCAGCCCCCCGCCCCCGCCCTGCCCGACGAGGTGGTGCGCAAGACCAGCGAAAAGTACCGCGCCGCCTACGCCGAACTCACCGGCAGAAAGCTCGGCAGCTAGCAGGCCACCCCTGTGAACCTGCTCGACTATGCGCTGGTGATCCTGGTGGTTCTATCGGTGATCACCGCCGCCGTGCAGGGCTTCGTCTACGAAATCTGGATGATGGCCGCCGCCCTGGTGGCGCTCGGCGTCGCCGTATGGCAGTACGGCCGCGTGGCCGCCTGGCTGGAAGCCGTGGGCTGGACGGGCGCATCCTGGGGCGGCCCCGAAGCCCGCCAGTTCGTCGGCTTCGTGCTGGTGCTGGTCGTCGTTCTGATGGTCGCCGCCATCTGCGGCCGTATGCTCCGCCGTGCCTTGCACGCCGTCGGCCTCACCCTCCCCGACCGCCTGCTGGGCGCCGGCCTCGGCCTGCTGCGCGGCGTCGTGCTGGCCATCGCCGTGGTCGCCATGCTCGCCGCCTATCCCCTCAGCCCCCGCCTGCTCAACCACTCCCGCTTCGCCCCCCGCCTCCTCTGGGGCGGCGAAGCCCTCGCCCGCTGCGTCCCCGCCGACCTCTCCCTCCGCATGGACCACGGCATCGCCGCGGTCCGCCGCAGCCTGCCGTGAACCGCCGCCCCCCTACAGGTGCCCCATCTTTTCCCGCTTGACCGCCAGATAGCGTTCGGCGTGCGAGGAAATCTCCGGCTCGCACGGCACCCGCTCCACCACCGCGATGCCGGCGCGCTCCAGCGCCTGCACCTTCTCGGGATTGTTGGACAGCAGCCGCACTTGCCGCAGCCCCAGGTGGTTGAGGATGGCGGCGGGCAGCTCGTAGCCGCGCGCGTCGGCGGCGAACCCCAGCCGCTCGTTGGCCTCCACCGTGTCCAACCCGGCGTCTTGCAAGGCGTAGGCGCGCAGCTTGTTCATCAGCCCGATGCCGCGCCCCTCCTTGTCCTCGTAGATCAGCACTCCGTTCCCTGCCGCGGCGATCATCGCCAGCGCCATCTCCAGTTGGGCGCGGCAGTCGCAGCGCAGCGAGGCGAAGACATCGCCGGTCAGGCACTGCGAGTGCACCCGCACCAGCGGCACCGCGTCGGGGCGCTCCGCCAGCCTCAGGGCCACGGCTGAATCGCCGTTCTGTTCAAAGCCGAGAATGCGGAAATGGGCCCAGCGGGTGGGAAAATCTGCCTCTGCGGCGAGCTCGAGCGGGGTGGAAGGCACAGTTCTGCTTTAATTATAGGGTCGCCGCGCCGTCCGCCGCTCAGCGCCTATGCCCGGGGAACGCCTACTGCTGATCACGCTGCTGCTCAACCTGGCGGTCATGGCCGCCATCGCCGCGGTGCTGGCGCGTTCGGTGGCCTTCCAGCGCTGCCTCTACGCCGAGGAACGCAAGCCGCGGCAGACGCTGGCCTTCACCCTCTTCGTCGCCCTGCCGCTGATGGGCGGCGTCTGGATACGCCTCGCCGTCCCCGCCTTCCACGCCGCCGACCTCAGCCTCGCCGGCGCCCTGCTGATCGGCCTGATGGGCGGCTATCGCGCCGGCATTCTGGGGGCGGCGATCATCGCTGTTCCCGCCGTGGTGGGGGCGCACGAGTGGCTGGCGCTGCCGCTGTGGCTGCTGGCGGGCGTGCTCGGCGGACTGCTACGCCACGCCGCTCCCAATCTGGAGGAGGTCTGGGCCTTTTCGCCCTTCATTGATCTGCAGTTGTGGCGCTGGCTGCGCAATCGCCTCGATCGGCCCTTGCGTGACTGGCAGGCGCTGGTTTTCGCCCTGGTGATCGCCGCCACCGCCTTCGAACTGGAGGTCAAGCGCCTGGCGCCCCATCGCCTCTTCGCCCCCCAGCCGCACAGCTTCTGGACGGCGGCGGCGGTGGTGGCCACCAACATCCTCATGCTGGCCATCCCCATCAAGATCTGGGACAACACCCGCATCGAGCGCAAACTCGAGGTGCAGCGGCGGCTGCTGGTGCAGGCGCGCCTCGATGCCCTCACCAGTCAGATCAACCCCCACTTTCTCTTCAACACCCTCAACTCAGTGGCTTCGCTGGTGCGCTTCGATCCCGACACGGCGCGGGTGTTGATCGTCAAGCTGTCGAACATTCTGCGCCGTATGCTGCGCAAGCACGAGAGCTTCGTGCCGCTGCGCGCCGAGGTGGCCTTCATGGACGACTACCTCGATATCGAGATCGTCCGCTTCGGCCCCGACAAACTGCGCTTTGAAAAAGGCATCGAGCCGGGCGCCCTCGACCGCCTGGTGCCCAGCATGCTGCTGCAGCCGCTGGTGGAAAACTCCATCCGGCATGGCCTCGCCCCCAAGGTCGAAGGCGGTTGGGTGGCGCTGCGCGCCCATCGCTTCTGGCGCCGCGATCACGAAATGCTGGAACTCGAAGTGGAGGACAGCGGCGTCGGCATGAACCCGCAGGCTGGCGAGCCGCGAACCACACGCGGCCACGGCATCGGCCTCAGCAACGTGCGCGAACGCCTGTTCGTGCTCTACGGCGATGCCGCCGAGTTCGAGATCGTCAGCCGCCCCGGCGAAGGCACCCTGGTGCGCATCGTCCTGCCGGCGGTGGAGGAAGCCGTGGCGGCCGACAACGCCGAGGCGGCCGGCGGTTAGCCGCAAGCTGTCCGCGGTCAGCCCTTCGGCCCCGCGCCCAGCACCTCCGGCGTCACGCCCTGGAAACGCTCGAAGTTCTTGCGGAACAGGCCGGCCAGTTCCTTCGCGGCCTTCTCGTACTCCGCTCCGACTTTCCAGGTGTTGCGCGGGTTGAGCACCGTCGCCGGCACGCCCGGCACCGCGTCCGGTATGGGCAGCCCAAAGATCGGGTCCGGGGTGAACTTGGCCTTGGCTAACTGCCCGGCGAGCGCGGCGCGCACCATGGTGCGGGTGTGGTCCAGCGACATGCGCTTGCCGGTGCCATAGCCGCCGCCGGTCCAGCCGGTGTTGATCAGCCAGCACTGCGCCTGGTGCTTGACCACCAGCTCGCCCAGCATTTTGGCGTAGGTCATCGGCGGCAGCGGCAGAAACGGCTCCCCGAAGCAGGTGCTGAAGGTGGCTTTGGGCTGGGTCACGCCGGCCTCGGTGCCCGCCAGCTTGGCGGTGTATCCGGAGAGAAAGTGGTACATCGCCTGCGGCACGGTCAGCTTGGCGATGGGCGGCAGCACGCCAAAGGCATCGGCGGTGAGCAGCACTACGTTTTTCGGGTGCGGGCCGCGCGAATCGAGAATGGCGTTGTCAATGTAGTCAATCGGATAGGCGGCGCGGGTGTTCTCGGTGCGCGTCTGGTTGTCGAAGTCGGGGATGCGCGTCGAGGGATCAAGGATCACGTTCTCCAGCACCGTCCCGAAGCGGATGGCGTTCCAAATCTGCGGCTCGCCCTTCTCCGACAGATGAATACACTTGGCGTAGCAGCCGCCCTCGAAGTTGAACACCCCGTTGCCGCCCCAGCCATGCTCATCGTCGCCGATCAGCCGCCGCTCCGGGTCCGCCGACAACGTCGTCTTGCCCGTGCCTGAAAGGCCGAAAAACAGCGCCGTGTCGCCATCCTTGCCCACGTTCGCCGAGCAGTGCATGCCCATCACGCCCTTCTGCGGCAGCAGGAAGTTGAGCACGCTGAAGATCGATTTCTTCATCTCGCCGGCGTAGTAGGTACCGCCGATGAGGATCAGCTTCTGGGTGAAGTTCACCAGAATGTAGGTCGAGGTCTTGGTGCCATCCTCGGCCGGCACCGCCTTGCACCCCGGCATCGAGACGATGGTGAAGTCGGGGGTGAAGTCGCGCCGCTCAGCCGCGGTGGGACGCAAAAACAACTGGTGGACGAACAGATTGTGCCACGCCAGCTCGTTCACCACCCGCACCTTGAGCCGATACGCCGGGTCTCCACCCGCGAACAAGTCCTGCACGAACACTTCCCGTCCCTGCACGTAGCGCGCCATGCGCTGCCGCACCTTCTCGAACGATTCCTCGCTGATCGCCTGGTTGGTCGCGCCCCAGGCCACCGTCTCGGCGGTGAGCTTGTCCTTGACGATGTACCGGTTGGGAGGGGTACGACCGGTAAACTCGCCCGTCTCTGCCGTAACCGCGCCGCGCGCGCTGAGCTTGGCCTCGCCCCGGGCCAGGATGGTTTCGATCAGCACCGCGGGCGAGAGGTTGGCCACCGGCTTGGCGCCGGCCAACTCGGGAAAGCTCTTACATGCAGCGGGGGATTCAGCGGGGGCGGTAGCCATATCGTGTCGTGTCCTTTCGTCGTGTACCTAATATTTTATACCCGGCGGTCACTTCACCCGTTCCAAATATGTGCCCTCGGCGGTGCCCACGCGGATCTTCTCCCCGGTCTCGATGAACGGCGGCACCTGCACCACCAGCCCGGTTTCCAGAGTTGCCGCTTTGGTCACATTGCTGACCGTGGCGCCTTTGAGACCAGGCTCGGTGTCGGTGACCTCCATGTCCACCGTCTGCGGAAGTTCCACCGAGACCGGCTTGCCTTCGTAAAACTCCACCGCGATCTTCAGGTTGGGAATCAGGTAATTCACCGCATCGCCCAGGGTGTCGCGGTTGAGGTGGGTCTGCTCGAAACTTTCGGTGTTCATGAAGTAGAAGGCATCCCCGTCGCTGTACAGGAACTCCATCTCGGCTTCATCAAGGGTGGCGCGCTCCACCCGGTCGTCGGAGCGGAAGCGGTACTCGATCATCCCCCCGGTGCGCAGATTGCGAATCTTCGCCTGCACGAAGGCGCGCAGGTTCCCCGGCGTCCGGTGGGTGATGCTGAAGACCGAATACAGTTCGTTGTCGTGGATGATGACCATCCCCGGACGCATCTGATTGGCGGACAGTGCCATGCAATCTCCTCGCAGAACAAACCCCTATTGTAGCGCGGGCGGCGCGCAGGGCGGCCCGGCGACCGCTTGCAGATAGACTGCATATGCAGATAGACTAGGCAACATGAAGGGCCATCCCGAAATGATGCCGGGCACGCTGGATCTGCTGGTGCTGCGCACCCTGGCTTTGGAGCCGCAGCACGGCTGGGCGGTGGCGCGGCGCATCCAGCAGACCTCCCGCGCGGCGCTGCATATTCCCCAGGGCTCGCTCTACCCGGCGTTGTACCGGTTGGAGCGGCGGGGCTGGATCAAGGGTGAGTGGCGGGAGAGCGATACCGGACGCCAGGCCCGTTTCTATACCCTCACCGGCGCCGGCCGCCGCCATCTGGAGCGCGAGCGCGACCAGTGGCGGCGTTTCTCCGCCGCGGTCAACCTGATTGTGGAAGGCGGCGGGGCATGAGCCGCCGGCGCGAAGGCGACATGGAGGCCGAATTCCGCTTTCATCTCGAGCGGGAAGCCGAGGAACTGCGCCGTGCCGGCCTGGATCCGGAAGCCGCGCGGCGCCAGGCGGCGCTGGCGCTGGGCAGCGCCGAACGCTGGAAGGAGGAAGCGCGCGCCGCCCGCCGCGGCGCCCACCTCGCCGCCTGGGGCCGCGACCTGCGGCTGGCGCTGCGCGGGCTGCGCCGCGGCCCGGGTTTCGCCGCCGTCGCCATTCTGACGCTGGCGCTCGGCATCGGCGCCAACACCGCCGTCTTCAGCGTGGTGGAGGCGGTGTTGCTGCGGCCCCTGCCCTTCGCCGCGCCGCAACAGTTGGGGTTCCTGCAGGAGACCGATCAGCGGCATCCCGGCAGCCGCAATCCCGTTTCCTATCCCGATTTCCTTGACTATCGCCAGGCGCCGGCGCTGGCCGGCGCCGGCGTCTATCGCGTTGGCGACGCCATTCTGGCGGGCCAGGGCGACGCCGCCCACGTGCGCATGGCCAACACCTCCGCCGGCTTGTTCACGGTGCTGGGCGTCGCCCCCGCGGCCGGTCGCGACTTTCGCCCCACTGAGGATCGCCCCGGCAGCCTCGCCGGCGTGGACGCGGTGATCCTGTCGGCGGCCTTGGCCCGCGACCGCTTCGGCGACAGTCAGACCGCTCTGGGGCGGTCCTTGACCCTGGATGGCCGCCCGTATCAGGTGGTGGGGGTGATGGCGCCGGGGTTCCGGTTTCCGCTCGACGATCATGAGGACCTGTGGACCACCATGGCCCCGCTCCAGGTCAGCGCCAACGGCCCGCCGTTGACGGCCCAGCGCGGCGCCGCGTTTCTGCGGGCGGTGGTGCGGCGCGCGCCCGCCGCCCCGGCCGCCGGCCTGGCGGGACAACTGGACACCATCGCCGCGCGCCTGCAGCGCCAGTATCCGGCCGACAACGCCCATCTCGGCGTGGTGGTCGAACCGCTGCGGGATTATTACAGCGCCCCGGTCGCGCCCGTGCTCTGGGTGCTGCTGGCGGCGGCGGGGCTGGTGCTGCTCATCGCCTGTGTCAACCTCGCCGGACTGATGCTGGCGCGCGCCGTGCGGCGCCGGCCCGAGTTCGCCCTGCGCGCCGCGCTGGGCGCCGGCCGGACGGCGGTGCTGCGACAACTGTTGTGCGAGAGCCTGACGGTGGGGTTGCTGGGCGCCGCCGCCGGGCTGGGCCTGGCGCAGCTGGCCCTCAGCCTGCTGCTCCGCCTCAGCCCGGAGGGCGTGGCCCGGCTCCAGCAGGCCCGGCTCAGCCCGGCGGCGCTGCTGCTGGCCGTCGTCCTGGGCCTGCTGACGGCGGTGGTGTTCGGGCTGTTTCCCGCCCTCGAGCTGGCGCGCGGGGAGCGCGGCCGGTTGCAGGATCGTCTGCGCGCCACCCGCTCCTCCACCGGCGGGCCGCGCGGCTGGCGCCGCGGCCTGGTGGGGGCGCAGTTCGCGCTGGCGGTGACGGTGCTGGTGGGGGCGCTGCTGCTGCTGCACAGCCTCGGCCGCCTGCTGGCCATCGAGCCCGGGTTCTCGCCCCGGCAGGTGCTCACCGCCTCGCTCTTCCTGCCCGACGCCCGCTACCCGCAACCCGACGACCAATCCGCTTATTTTTCCCGGCTGATCGCGCAGTTGCGGCGCCAGCCGGGCGTCAGCACCGCCGCCGCCGCCCTGGGTGTGCCGCTCACCGGCTACAACATCGGCGTCAACTTCGATCTCACCGATCATCCCCTGCCGCCGGCCGAACGCCCCAGCACCCACGTCGGCATCGTAACTCCCGGCTACTTCGCCACCCTCGGCATACCGCTGCTGCAGGGCCGGGACTTCACCGCTGCCGATCGCCACCTCAGCCCGCCTGTCGCCATCGTCAACCGGAGCTTCGCCCGCACCTTTTTCGCCGGCCGCGGGGCCGTGGGGGCGCGCCTCACCCCCAGCCTGAGTTCTTACCCTGGACCCGACCCCGCCTACACCGTGGTGGGCGTGGTGGGTGACACCCGCCAGTCGGCGCTCAGCGCGCCCGATCCCGCCATGCTCTACCTGCCCGAAAATCAACTGCCCTTCGGCGGCATGACGCTGGTGGTGCGTTTCGAGCCCGGCGCGGCTTCGCGCGCCACGGCGGCGGTGCGCGCCGTCACCCACGACCTCGACCCCGACGTGCCGGCCTTCGCCCTGCAGCCCCTGTCGGACTATCTCTCCGGCTCGCTCGCGGCGGCGCGCCTCAGCGCCACGTTGCTGGCGCTGTTCGCCTCCCTCGCCCTGCTGCTGGCCGCCCTGGGCCTCTATGCGGTCATGGCGCAGGCGGTGGCGCAGCGGCGGCGCGAGATCGGCCTGCGCATGGCGCTGGGGGCGGACCGGACCAGCGTGGTGCGCCTGGTGCTGCGCGAGGGGCTGACGATGGCGGCTTGGGGCACCGTCGCCGGTCTGGCCGCCGCCTGGGCCCTCGGCCGCGGCCTGGCGGGTGCGCTCGGCGCCCAGCTGTACGCCACGCCCCTGCTCGATCCGCTGGCCTTCGGCGCGGCGCCGCTGTTGCTGCTGGCCACCGCCCTCTTCGCCTGTTTCCTCCCCGCCAGCCGCGCCGCCTCCGCCGACCCGCTGGCGGCGCTGCGCCTGGAATAATATCTAGCGCCGCTGCCGCGCGACTTCGAACAGCGCCACCGCCGCGGCGGTGGCGGCGTTGAGCGAATCCACGCCGGGGGCCAGGGGAATCCGCAACCGCACATCGCACCGCTGCCGGATGAGGGCGTGCAGCCCGTGCCCTTCGGCGCCGATCACCAGCACCGTCGGCGTGGAAAAATCGTACTCCCACAGGCTCGCCCCGGCTTCGCCTTCCAGGCCGACCGTCCACCACCCGGCCGCCTTGCACTTCTCCAGCGCCTGCGCCAGGTTCCCCACCTGCGCCACCCGCACATGCTCCGCCGCGCCCGCCGACACGCGCTCCACCGCGGCGGTGAGCGACGCCGAACGCCGCGCCGGCAGCAGCACGCCGTCCACCCCCGCTCCGCACGCGGCGCGCAGAATGGCCCCCAGGTTGTGCGGATCCTCGATGCCGTCGCAGGCCAGCAGCAGCTTCCGCGGCGCATCCGCCAGCAGGTCTTCGAGCGCCAGCAGCGGCCGTGCCGCGGCCATCGCCACCACCCCCTGATGCCGTTCCCCCTGCGCCAGCCGGTCGAGCGCCGCCGCCGGCTCCCGCCGCACCGCCACTCCCGCCGCCCGCGCCAGCTCCACCAGCTCGCGCACCCGCGCATCCTGACGCTCTCCCGTGATGGCCACAAAGCGCAACGGTGTGCCGGCGCGCAGCGCCTCCCGCACCGCGTGGATGCCCGCCAGCGGCCGCTCGCTCATTGGTCGTAGCGCAGCAGCGACAGCACGTCGTACTGGCCCAGCCGCTGCCGTCCGTTGAGAAACGTCAGCTCCACCACAAACGCCAGCCCCGCCACCACGCCGCCCAACTGCTCCACCAGTTGCGCGCTGGCCACCGCCGTGCCGCCGGTGGCGATCAGATCATCCACGATCAGCACCCGCTGCCCCGGCTCTACCGCATCGCGATGGATCTCGACTTTGTCGGTGCCATATTCCAGGCTGTACTCCACCGCCGCCGTCGCCGCCGGCAGCTTGCGCGGCTTGCGGATGGGCACAAAGCCCGCCCCCAGCTTGTACGCCAGCGCCGGTCCGAAGATGAACCCGCGCGCCTCGATGCCCGCCACCAGGGCAATCTTCTGGTTGGCGTAGTGGGCCGCGAGCGTATCCACCAGTTGGGCAAACGGCTTCGGCTGCTTCAGCAGCGTGGTGATGTCGTAAAAAAGAATTCCCTTCTTGGGGAAGTCCGGCACTTCGCGAATGTACTGCTTCAGGCCGTCGCACAGACCGGCGGAGGAGGTCGCCATGAAGTTGTCCTTTCCACTAGGCAATGTGAAATCCAGATGCCGAAGGCGCTTCGGCATTATGGCGCACCACGCGCTCGACTTCTGCCATCCGCGGGCCCTGGTTCAGCACCATTTCCAGCCGCTCGATGGCCTCTGTCTCTCCCGTGGCCAGCACTTCCACGGATCCATCTTCGCGGTTTCGTACCCAGCCGTGCAGTTGTAGCCGCTGCGCTTCCCTCTGCACAAAGGCCCGAAAGCCGACTCCTTGCACTATGCCATAGACATCAAACCGTGCCGCTGAGGCCACACACGAATTGTAGGGCCGACGGGAAAGGAAATGGGCGCATCATAGCCACAGAAGTCTGGGCGAAGATGGGCGCGGTAAAACAAAGCCTGAAGAAGGCACGCAGCCTGAGGCCGTCCCGCATCCGTCAGGATGCCGAGCGGCGCTTCCGCCTCCAACTGCTCAGCGGCCATGAGGCCGAACGTGAAGCTCTGAGCCGCCTGTTTGTCCCCGACGGATTAAGCGGTCCAGAGCGGGAGCGCGCCGTGGCACACTTCCATGCCTCCGCCGACCCGCCGGCTGAAATTCGCGTCTGCGGCCCGTCCGCGCCCGTCGCCGACGTGGTGGTGGTGCATCCGGACGATCCCGAACCGGGTTTGCGCGCGCTGTTGGCCGCCCATCCGCGCTACCGTCTGGCGCTGGGGCGAACCTATCCCGCCTTGCGCGAGCTGCTGGCCATGGATCTCATCCGCTCCGTGGCCGTGCGCAATGCCTCCCTGGCGGCGATCAGCGCTCTGCCGGAAGTTTTTCCCAATCCTCTGAGCCTGGTGCTGGCCCTGGGCGAAATGGGTTCGGACACGGTCTTGCTCACCGCCAACCAGATCGGTCTGGCCTTCGAACTGGCGGCGCTGCGCGGCGAGCCGGTCGGGTGGCGCGCGCAATCCGGCCGCGTGGCGGCCATCGTCGCCGGCGGCCTCGGGTGGCGCGCGCTGGCCCGCGAGTTGGTGGGTTTGATTCCCGCCGGATTCGGCCTCGCCGCCAAGTCCGGCATTGCCTATTCCGGAACCTGGTCGGTGGGCATGGCGCTGTGGCGCAGCTCCGCCCCCGCTGCTCCACTCCAGACGAAACTTCCGTCCCGGCGCTTGCGTCAGATTGCTTAGTGACTTTAGAGGGCCAAGATGAACATTCACCTTACCGTGCAGGTTCCCCGCTCCCCCGAACTCAACCAAATCCTCGACCGCTTTCAACATAAACTCTCCCCCCTGCTGTTTGTCTTCCACCCTGATCTGGTGCAGTTGCACGGACGGGTGCAGCGCCACACCAGCCGCGAAGGTGTCCACTGCCGCTTGACCCTGCACCTGCCCACCGGGCAGTTGAGCAGCGAGCGCACCGCCGCCACTGCGCAGATCGCCTTGCGCGGAGCCGGCGATGAACTCATCCGTCAGCTCAACAAGCACAAGCAGCGGCTGCGCGAAACCCGCCCACGGTTCCATCGCGTGCGCGCCGCCCGCCGGCACTCGCCCTCGGCGGTCGGGGCCGATGCCCGTGCCGCCGCCACCGCCGATCTGGCCGCCTACTTTGGCCATCACTACGCCCAATTGCTGGCCTTCGTCCGTCGCCAATTGGAGCTGCGGGAACGCCTGGGAGAAATTCCCGAAGGCTGGCTCGAACCGGCCGAAATTCTCAACGAGGTGGTGACCACCGCTCTGGGCGAACGCCCCGGCGCGGCGGGGCAAAACCGCGGCCGCTGGCTGCTGTTGCTGACCGCCCAGGCTATCCGCCAGGCGGTGAAAAACTACGGCGACCGCCGCCATGGTCTGGAGGTCGAGAGCCTCGATCCGGAGGCGGCCGAAGCGCTGGCTGCCCACGATGCCGACCCCGAGCAGGCCACCGCCGCAGTCGAAACCATGGACCGTTTGGCCGCCGCCCTGCGCCCCCTGCCCGAGCAGCAACGCCATGACCTGGTGCTCTATCTGCTCGAAGGTTTCCGGCCCCTGGAACTGGCCCGCCTTACCCGGCGCGATGAAAGCGAGGTGCGGGCCTCGCTCACCGCCGCCGAGACCGCACTGCAAGCCATGACCGATCTGCCCGGTGTGCTCCGGCGCCAGTTGCCACTGCAGCAAGCGGCGCGACGGCCTTCCCGCCGATCCCGGTCCTCCGCCGTCCTTCCACAACAGGCATAATCGGAGGCATGAAGGGGCTCCGCGCCGCCCTCTGCGGCGGATTCTTACTGGCGCTGGCTGGGTGTCGCACCCAGCCAGCCCCCCCGCTTGCACCCCCGCCGGCAGTCGAGGCTCCCACCCCTGCGCCTCCGCACCCCCCGGCCCCCGCGAAGCTCTCGCCAGCTTTGCCCGCGGCGACTTCGCCGGCCCATCCCACCCCCGCCAAGCCGCCGCCGCTGGCGACGGCGCCCTCCGCCCCCAACGACGCCATAACGCAGCTAATTGCCTCCCTCGAATCCAAGTACCAGGCGGCTCTGCGGCTCGATCGCCAGGGCCAGCTCGACGAAGCCCGGCTCGCCTTCGACGCCACTCTCGACCAATTGCTGGCCAGCCCCTTCGACATACCCGCCACTCCTCCTCTGCAGAAGGAACTGGACTCGCTCCTCGATCGCATCCAGGCCATGGAAAGCGATGCCCTGGCGGCGGGCGGCCTCAACCAGGCGCCCGCCCCCGCCTCGCCCCTCGACCGAATTCCCGAGCCCACCTTCCCTCTCGATGCCGCCACCAAGGCACGGCTGGAGGCGGAGAGCCAGAAGTCTGTCACCCGCAATCGCCAGGGCGATCTGCCGCTGGTGCTCAACGACCCGGTGCTGCATTACATCCAGTACTTCACCACCCGCGGCAAAGCGGATCTGCTGCATGGCTTCGCCCGTGCCGGCCGCTACCGCGACATGATCGAGAAAACCTTTCAGCAAGTCGGCATCCCCTCCGACCTCATCTACATGGCGCAGTTGGAGAGTGACTTTGACCCACGCCTGGTGTCCAGCGCCGGCGCGCGCGGAATGTGGCAGTTCATGGCAGCCCGTGCCGACGACTACGACCTGAAGCGTACCCGCTGGCTGGATTTGCGCTACGATCCCCAAGCCGCCACCCAGGCCGCCGCCCACCATCTCAAGGACCTGTACAGCGAGTTCGGCGACTGGTACCTGGCCATGGCCGCCTACAACACCGGGCCGGCAACCATTCAGGCTATCGTGGCGCGCACCGGCTACGCCGATTTTTTCAAGCTCTACGACTCCGGCGCTTTGCCCCGGAGCTGGCGCAACTATGTGCCGGTGATTTTGGCCATGGCCATCATTGCCGACAACCCCGGCCAATACGGCATTACCGTGCCCGACGCTGACCCACCCCTCGCCCCCGACCTGGAAGAGATCACCGTCGCCACTGACATTCGGCTGGCCGCGGAATGCGCCGGCGTCACTGTGGCAGATATACAACACCTCAACCCCGCCCTGCTGCACTTTGAAGCGCCTCCCGGGTACACCCTCAAGCTGCCCCAGGGCACCCAGAAGCAATACCTGGAGGCCATGCGGCAGGTCCCCCCCGCCGGGCGCTTGCTCTGGCGGATGCACTGGGTACAAGCCGGCGAGACTTGGTCCCAACTGGCGCGCCGCTATCGCCTCTCCGCCGACCGCTTGCGCACCGCCAACCACCTCCCCGCCGGATCGGCCCCCCTGGCAGGCACGCCACTCGCCCTGCCGCGCGGGCCGGTGTTGGTCAAGGCGACGCGAAAAAAGGCGCCCTCCAGCCGCCGATGAGCTTGCGGAGGCGGCCCGGAGTTGCCAGAATACTGGACACTGCCCAAAGGATTCGGGCATAGGATGGTTACGAAGGCAGCAGCTAGGAGGCCAGATGCACTGCGACGATGAGAACCTGAAGCCGCGCTGGGCCGCGGCCAGCGATCCCGAAGATCCCTTTGGCAGCTTCGGCAACGAAGCCGCCCACAGCTATGACGATGAAGAAGCGGACGAGCTGGATGCGTTCGCGGTGCTGACCGAAACCCCGGTCACCGTGACCACCTTCGAGACCGTCGCACCCGCCGTTCCGGCGCGTCGTGTCGCCGCCCGCAAGCCCGCCGCAAAAAAGCCGGCGGCCCCCAAGGCGGCGGCCAAAAAGCCCGCGAAAAAGGCGGCCCGGCCGGCCGCCAAAAAGGCCAAGGCCAAGGTGGCTGCCAAACGCGGCAGCGCTAAAAAGGCCGCGAAAAAAGTGGCCCGGCCGGCGCGCAAGAAGGCCGCCGCGAAGAAGAAATCGCGGCCCGCCGCCAAGGCGGTCCGCAAGACTTCGCGACCGGCGGCACGCAAGACGGCGAAGAAAAAGTCGCCGGCGCGCAAGAAGCGCTAGCCGCCGCGGGCGGACGCACCAGCTCTGCCCGGCATCTCAGCACAAGCCGTGGACCTGGACTATATCCTGGATCGCCGCCTCGCCGTGGGCGGAGGAATTTGGACGATCGAGGCCATGCGTGAGGTGTCGCGGCTGGGCTTCACCCATGTCGTTGACCTGCAGGCGGAGTTCGACGACACCGAACTGGCCAGTTTTTTCGGCATCCAGGTGTTGTGGCTTCCGGTCGAGGATGACTTCGCCCCCAAGGCTCCGGAGCTGCTCGAGCAGGCGACCCGCTTCGCCGTCACTGCCTTGCGCGACCCGGAGTCCCAGGTCTACGTTCATTGCGCCGCCGGCATCCACCGCGGACCTCTGGCGGCGGCCGCGGTGTTGTGCGGTTTGGGCTTTGAGCCCGCCGCCGCCATGGAGTTGGTTCTCGCCCGCCGCGTTCTCGCTGAGTTCCCCGAAGCCTACCGCGGCAGCCTCGAAGGCTGGTTTGCCCAGCGCGGGCGCTAGACTGGAACTATGCTCACCCATATCGCTCCCGGAAAGCAGGCTCCGCCCCTGGGTGCCAGTCTGGCCGATGCCTTAAAAGGCGGCGACACCAGCGATGCGGTGGATTTATTGCTCGGCTGCCATCAGCGCATCCGCCACTTCACCGCCATGGCTCGCCGTCTGGCCGTCCCCGGCGCGCCCCCGGACCAGATCGGCGCCGCCGCTCAGGCCGTGCATCGCTACTACAGCGTAGCCTTGCCCCTGCACGAGGCCGATGAAAATCAGTCCGTATACCCGCGCCTCCGCTCGGCTCTCCTCCAGGCCGGGGCCACGCTGGCCGCCGAAGCCAACCAGGCCATGGTGGATCAGCATGTTGCCATAGACAAGCTGGTGGCCACTCTGCTGCCGCAATGGGCCGGACTCAGCCACCATCCCGAGCGCGCCCCCGAGACCGCCGCCACCGCGGAAAGGCTCGACGCCGCCTGGCAGGAGCACCTGGAATTGGAGGAACGGGTGGTCTTTCCCGCCCTGCGAACTTACCTGCAGCCCACTGACCGGACTGCCATTCGCCACGAAATGGCCGAAAGACGGCAAATCCAAGGTTGACCCGGATGCGCCACTAGTGTCTAATTGCAGCTTAGCGTTTCAGAGGAGAGACTAGCGTGGCTCTTAAACTATCCACCCGCACTGTCGAGGGCATCACTGTAGTCGAGGCAAACGGCCGTATTATTCTCGGCCAGGAAACCAATGACCTGCGCGAGAGCGTCAAAGGTTTGCTCGCCAACGGCGTCAAGAAGATCGTCATCAACCTGGCCAACGTCGACTTCATCGACAGCAGCGGCCTGGGCGCGCTCGTCGGCTTGTACAGCACCGCCAACTCCAGCGGCGCCAAGGTGAAGCTGGCCGCCATCACCAAGCGCTTCCACGAACTGCTGATGATCACCAAGCTGCTCACCGTCTTCGACGTCTACGACGACGAAGCCGCCGCCGTCGCCAGCTTCCGCTAAATCGCGAAGCCTGACTCCGCGCCGAGCGCGGGCCCGACCGGCCCGCGCTTAGCTTACTTTTTGCAGTGTCAACCCGGTCAGTAACTTGGGGAAGAAGTCAGTGGACTTCTGCGGCATGACTCCGCCCGCCAGGGCGACATCGCGCACCCGCTTGGCCGGAATGGGATGCAGCAGGAAGGCCGCCTGCGCCGCCCCCACCGCCACCGATTGCAGCGCCTCGGCAGCTTCTTTCACATAACGCAGGTGCTGCTCGGCGCGCACCATCTCCGGCGTCACCCCCATCGCCAGGTTCAGGCCGAGTTGGTGCAACACCACCAAATCCAGCTGCCGCTGCTCGGGCAGTGCATCGGGCAGCAACTTGGCCAGGTCCAGATCGGCGCGCGGGCGCAGCATGTGCACGTGCGGCTCTCCCGCCAGCGCGGCCGCAAAGGCGATCCCCTGCGTTGCCGCCGCTTCCAGTTGAGGGCGCAGCCGCGCCCAGGACTCCGGCGCTGCCGGCAAACCGGTGTCGGCGAAGTCGAAATAGGCGCGCAATTTCTCGCGCACCGTCGCCGCGTTCCAGGGCTTGAGCCCATACACCAGGCGATGGGTGGGCAGAACCACCAAACCGGGTGCATCCAGGTTGACGAAGGTCATCATCGCCCACTCCCACGGCCGGTCGGGACGGTGGGCAGCCTGCGCCGTCTGTTCCGCGCTCCACTGCAGCGCGGTTTCGTAGCGGTGGTGGCCGTCGGCGATGACCAGCGGCAACGGCGCCATGGCATGGCGCAGCCGCTCCAGCACGCCCGCATCGGTCTCGCGGTACAGCCGGTGCTCGGTTCCGTACTCATCGCTGGCTTCGAGAACCGGTGTCCGGGCACGCTCCAGCAGTTCCCGCTCCACGCTCTGCGTGGGGTCGCTGTAAAGCATGAAGATCTGCCCAAAGTGGGTATGGGTAGCCCGCAGCAGCGCCTGCCGATCCGCCTTGGGGCCGCTTAGCGTCTGCTCATGCCGGTACACGACCTTCTTGTCGTACGGCTCCAGACCCCCCAGGGCAATGAAGCCGCGCCGGGTAAACGTCTCGCCGCTGGCCGGCGAGCGGAAGGTCTGCGTGTAGGGATAGATGCCCGGCTCCGGATCAGCCCGCAACACCCCCGCTTCGATCCAGTTCTGCAAATATCCCGCGGCGCGGGTATAGACGTTGTCGTTCGTGGTGTCGCTGTCGTGCTTCTCGCCCAGGATCACCCGCACCAGGTTGTAGGGGCTGGCGGCCAGGTAGCGCGCCCGCATATCGGGGCTGATCTTGTCGTACGGCTGGGTTAACACAGCGGCCGCCGCGACCCGGCTGAGGTCGTAGCGGAAGGCGGAAAACGGTCGTATGCGGGCCATCGTCTTCCATAGTATCCGACCCCCTCCCGGCCTGTTAAAATCCAGCCAGCGATGTCCAGCGAGGTTGACAGTCCCCCATCACCGCCTCTGGCGGGCGTGCCGCTGCCGCTGGCCGTACCGCGACCGGCGCCCCCGCGTGGGTTGTGGCTGCGCCTGACTCTGTTCACCATGCTGCTGGGAGCGGTGTTGACCATCCTCTACGCCTGGGTGTTGGCGCCTCCGCCGCTGCCCCTGGACGGCGATGCCGCAGCCGGCGGCCTGCACGGCGTTCTCATACCGCTGATGGCGCTGCTGGCCATCGTCGGGGCGCTGGTGCTGGAGCGCGCGGCGGCGCTGGGCGTGCTGCTGATGCTGGCCGGCGCCGGCGTCTGCCTCTCCGGCGGCGCCGCCTGGCTGGTCCCGGGAGCGCTGCTCGGTTGCATATGGGCCGCCCGCCGGCAGCCGGCGGCGCGCACCACCCTGGGACTGGTGCTGCTCATCCCCGGCATTGCCTTCGGCTACTACGGTCTGATGAGTACCGTCAGCTTCTCCACCGGTCTGCCGGTATTCGGCCTGCCGCCGGGACTGGCCGAACCCGCCTCTCTCGCCCAGGCGCTGGCGCCGCTGGAGTTGCTCCCCATCGCCGTCCTGGGCGCTTGGCTGCTGGTGCGCCCGCTGCCGCAGGATCCACCATCGTGGCGCTGATCTGTCCTCCCGAGGTGCTGGAAGCCGTCTTCCGCCACGCCGAACAGACCTACCCCTATGAGTGCTGCGGCCTGTTGCTCGGCAACTTTGCCCAGGGCGCCCGGCGGGTGTCGGCCGCCGAGCGCATGCGCAACGCCAATACCACCTCGCCCCAAACCCGCTATGACCTCGACCCGCGCGAGCATCTGGCGGCCCAGCGCAGCGCCCGCGCCCGCGGCCTCGAGATCATCGGCTTCTACCACTCCCATCCCGATCACCCCGCCCATCCCTCTCAATTCGACCTCGACCACGCCGCCTGGCCCGGCTACTCCTACCTCATCGTCTCCATCGCCCGCGGCCGGCGCGCCCCCAGCGACGCCGCCAACTCCTTCGAACTCGCCGACGACCGCTCCCGCTTTCTCCCCGAACCCCTGACCCCTAACCCCTAAATCCTGACCCCTGAATTCTGACCCCTTTGTTATACTGGCCTCGGACCATGACGCGCACCTCCCTATCCATGCGCCGGCCCGGCGACTCCGCCGGGCGATGTTAGACGCCCGCTCCCGCGCGCGTTTCCCCTTCCCTTCAAACTTGGCTTGATCCCGGCCCCGGCGGCCGGAAAAGGTGTTTTCCCATGGCGACCGCTTCGTTACCTGCTTTGACCAACGATGAAATCCTGCGCTACAGCCGCCAACTGATCATCCCCGAGGTGGGGATGGAGGGCCAGCGCAAGCTGAAAGCCGCCCGCGTGCTCACCATCGGCGCCGGCGGTCTGGGCTCACCCGTCGGTCTCTACCTGGCGGCGGCCGGCGTGGGCACCATCGGCATTGTGGACTTTGACGTGGTGGACTTCACCAACCTGCAGCGTCAGGTGATCCATGCCACCAGTGATGTCGGCCGCTCCAAGCTGGTCTCCGCCACCGAGAGCCTGAAGGCCATCAACCCCGGCCTGGAGGTGGTCGGCTACGAGACCCGCCTGGACAGCTCCAACGCGCTGGAGATATTCCGCGGCTACGACCTGGTGATTGACGGCACCGACAACTTCCCCACCCGCTATCTGGTCAACGATGCCTGCGTGCTGAGCGGCATTCCCAACGTCTACGCCAGCATCTACCGCTTTGAAGGCCAGGCGTCCGTGCTGGCCCTCCCCGACGGCCCCTGCTACCGCTGCTGGTACCCCGAACCGCCCCCGCCCGGCCTGGTGCCCAGTTGCGCCGAGGGCGGCGTGCTGGGCGTGCTGCCCGGCCTGATGGGCATGATCCAGGCCACCGAGGCCATCAAGCTGATCACCGGCCTGGGGCAACCGCTCCAAAGTCGTGTGTTGTTGTTCGACGCCCTGGCCATGCGCTTCCGCGAGCTGAAGCTGCGCAAAAACCCGGAGTGCCCCATCTGCGGACCGCATCCCACCATCCACGCGCTGATCGACTATCAGCAGTTCTGTGGCCTGCGGGGCGAAGAAAAGAAACCCGAAACCGAAGGGGCGCCCATCCCCGTGATCACCGCCCTCGAACTCAGCCGCGAACTGCAGAGCGCCCAGCCGCCGCTGTTGCTGGACGTGCGCGAACCGCACGAGATCGAAATTGCCCGCATCCCCGGCGCCGTCTTCATCCCGCTCGGCCAGTTGCCCGACCGCCTCGGCGAGCTCGACAAGTCCCGCCGCATCGTCGCCCAGTGCCGCAGCGGCGTGCGTTCGCTCAAGGCGGCGCACCTGCTGCGTGATCACGGCTTCCCCGATGTGCGCAATTTGCATGGCGGCATCCTCGCCTGGGCCGACGAGGTCGATCCCACCACCGCCAGGTATTAGCTCTGGATCAGTTCCGCATCCATGTCGAAGTTGGAGTAGACATGGGTGACGTCGTCGCTCTCGTCGAGCGCTTCCAGCAGCTTGATCATTTGCTCGGCTTCCTTGCCCTCGAGCTTGACGTAGTTTTGCGGCACCATGGCCACTTCGGCGTTTTCGGGCTCGATCTTGGCGCCCTTCACCGCCTGCAGAACCGTCTCATAGGCATCCGGCGCGGTCAGCACTTCCCAGCTCTCGCCATCATCGCGCAGGTCGTCGGCGCCCGCCTCCAGCACCAGGTCCATGAGCTGATCCTCGGCCGCGGCCGCCTTGGCGACCGAAATGGTGCCCCGCTTCTTGAACATCCAGGCCACGCATCCGGCTTCGCCCATGTTGCCGTGGTTCTTGCTCATCAGATGGCGGATCTCGCTCACCGTCCGGTTGCGGTTGTCGGTGGTGATATCCATCAGCACCGCCGCCCCGCCGGGACCGTAGCCCTCCAGGGAGAACTCCTCGTACATCACCCCCGGCAGCTCGCCCGTGCCGCGCTGAATGGCGCGCTTGATGTTGTCGGCGGGCATGTTCTCCGCCTTGGCGGCCAGCACCGCGGTCCGCAGGCGCGGGTTGCTGTCCACCTCGCCCCCGCCGGCGCGGGCGGCGATGGCGATCTCCTTGATCAGGCGGGTGAAAATCTTGCCGCGCTTGGCGTCGGTGGCCGCCTTCTTATGCTTGATCGTCGCCCATTTGGAGTGTCCGGACATAGTGGGAGAACCAATTATAACACCGGGGAAACCAGGCCCAGCACCGCCTCCAGGCCCGGCACCAGCCGCAGTTGGCCCACCTCGCCGCGCGCCATCCACCTCGCCTGCCGTGCGTCGCTCGCCGCCCGCGCCACCGCTGCCGGATCGGTCGGCCGCGCCAGGTACTCGATGAGCACGTAGTGATACTGCACCCGCCCGTCGGCCGCGGGCACGATCCGGTCCACCACGGTCAGCAGCCGCTCGACGGCCACCTCAACCCCCGTCTCTTCCCTCACCTCCCGCACCGCCGCCGCCGCCGTCGTCTCCCCCAGCTCGACCTTGCCCCCGGGCACGCTCCAGTACCCCTCGAGCGGCGGCGCCCCGCGCTCCACCAGCAGCATGGCGCCGTCGCTCCGCTCCACCACCACCCCTACTCCCACCACCGGCCCGGTTGGGTATTCCCGCATACTGGTCATGATAAGGTGACCCCATATGAAGCCGCGCACCATCGCCGCCTCGAAGTTCAAGGCCGAGTGCCTGCGGCCGATGGATGAGGTGGCCGCCACCCGCCAGCCGCTGGTCATCACCAAACACCGCAAGCCGGTGGCCCGTCTGATGCCGGTAGAGAGACCGGCCAAGCCAGAGCCCTTTCTGGATCGCCTGAAGGGAAAGTTCGAAATCGTCGGCGACTTGCTGGCTCCGATCATCCCTGAAGATGAGTGGGACCCGGATTGATCCTGCTTGACTCCCAACACCGCCGTCCGGGCGGCTCAGCTGGCGGCAGAGCCCGAGTTGCCCTGGCAACAGGGGGCAAGATCGTTTTTTGAATGCCGCCCGCCTCCTAATGACCGCCCCGGCCGGCGGCTGCCGCCGGCCGCCGGAAGGGCCGCGTGGTCCCCAGCCGCGGCAGGCTCTCATGTCCGTCCTTGTCCACCGACACCACCGCGATGATGTAGTTGTCGGGTGACTGCGGAATGGTGATCTGGTACATCGGCTCGGCCGGCGTCTCCGGCGCCGGCGCTCCCGCCCGTGGCGCCGGTGGCGGCGCCGGCACCGGCGGAGCGGCGATGCGCAGCGTCCAGTTGGGCGAAGCCGTGGCCCGCAGCAGCAGGCGGTAGCCGGCCGCGCCCGCCACCGGCGACCAATCCACCTTGGTGCCGATCTGCTGCCCGCCCTGGAAATACACATGCTCCGGCGGCAGCGGCGAAGCCGCCAGGCTGGCCAGCGTCAGCGCATTCACCCGCACCTCGTTGGCGATATAGGTGGGGCTGATCCATTGGCCCCGGTCCCCCATCTCCACGCCTTCGGCGTTGACGCTCAGCGGCACGTGCTGATGGTTGGAGTTCTCCCGGAACTCGCTGAAGCGCACCGCTGGATAGCCGGCGTTGACAAAGGACTCATGGTCTCCACCACGCTGGAAGCGATCGGGACGAAACTCCAGCAGCACCTCGAAGTGGGGCAGGTACATGCCCGCCACTTCCGCCGCGAAGCGGGCCACCTCGCGCGAGGGGGAATCGTTCTCAAAGGCGTTGGCGGCGATAAACCGCAGCTCCTCCGGGGTGGCGTTGGCCGGCACGCCCTGGCTGTAGACCCGCACCACATTGCGGTTTTCGTAACCGGGTGTCTGATCGCCGCCGTCCATGTCGTTGTTGAGCATGGCGACGATGTCCAGACCCTTGGCCTTGTCGGTGTCGGCCTCGTGCTTGCTCCCTATCAAACCCTGCTCCTCGCCTTCCACCGCCATGAATTCGATGGTGGCGGGAAACTGGTAGCGGGCCAGGGCGCGGGCGCTCTCCATCGAGATGATGGTCCCACTGGCGTCGTCATTGGCCCCGGGGGCGTCCAGCTTGAAATCGGCGGGGATCGAATCGTAATGCCCGCTGATGACAAAAATACGCTTGTCGTTGGGGTCGGTGCCCGGCAGGGTGGCGACCACGTTGCTCATGGTCTGGTCCTCGGGTACACGGCGCTGCTTGGGAACCTTGAACGTGTCAATGCGGACCTGCAACCGTCCGCCCGTCTCCCGTGAGATTTGCTCAAACTGCGAGGCGATCCATTTGCGGGCGGGCACCACGCCGCGGGTGGCCGTGCTCTCGGTGGTCGAGCCCGGATCGTCGGGACCGCCGGGATGGTAGTCGGAGGTCGAAACCCGCGTCCCAAACCCGATCAGGGTATTGTCCAGGGCCTTGATGCGCGCCGGCGAGGGCGAGCTCAGAATCTGCCGCAGGCGCGCATCGTGGGGACGCGGACGGGCGTGTAATTCAGTGACCGGGAAGACCGCCGCCTGCGGCGCTTCCGCGGCCGCCGCCCTCTGCTGGGCGCCGGCGCCCGGCGCCAGCCATGCCAGCATCAGTCCCAGTCCCACAGCCGCCGTTTGCGTTTTTAGCATCTCGCCTCCGTTCCGCTCTGAACCTGTGTATCTTAATCGTAGGCAGGGGAAGTGGCAACCCCACCTGTGCCGGGAGGACGCAATGGTGTATTGCCCCGCTTGCGAAGCAAGTATGGACCTGGACGAAGATCAACTGCAGGAGGGCGGCGTGTTGAACTGTGATGGGTGTGGAGTGCGCATGGAAGTGGTCAACGTGAACCCGCTCCAACTGGAGCGCCTGGGCGGCGATGAGGATGACGACCTCGAAGACGAAGACGTCGAGGACGACGAGGATCTCGACGAGGATGATGAGGACGAAGACGAGGACGACGAGGAAGAAGACGGCTACGACGACGAAGACGACGACTTCGGGCGTGACGAGGGCGAGGACGCAGAGTAGCCGCCGCGCCGCCTGGTTGCTGTTGGCTGGGCTGCTGGCGCTGACCGCCGCGCTCGGCCAGCAGCCGCAGCTCGGAAGGAGCGTCCACGGCCTGGTACTCGATGCCCTCAACCGCCCCGTTCCCTCGGCCATCGTCACCTGCACCAACCTCAGCAGCAAGGCGCAGGAGGCGGCCATCTCCGACGCCCAGGGCGCTTTTGCCTTCCACGATCTGCAGCCGCGGGTGAGCTATCAGTTGGTCGCGCAGTGGCAGGGCCATAAAAGTCCCGCCCGCACCGCCTCGCAGTACTCCAACGCCCCCGACGTCCGCCTGGACTTGAAAATACCGGTGACGTAGCCCCGGCGGCCCCACATCCCGCAGTCCATCCGGCGGGAAGGGGTAGACTGAGCGGCATGCGGTCCGCAATCGCCGATCTGGGCCATGCGTGGCGGGTACTGTTGCAGCGCCCGTGGCTGAGCCTGGCCGCGGTACTGTCGCTGGGGCTTGCCATGGGCGGCGCCACCGCCGTCTTCGGGGTCTGGCATGCAGTGATGCGGTACCAGATGCCGGTGCGCCGGCCCGATCGCCTGGTTGCCGTCTACAACCTGGCGCCGACCGTGCCGGGCACGGGCTACATGCGCGTTTCCCACCTGGACTTCCTCGATTACGCGGACGAAAAGCAGGTTTTCAGCGGCGCCTACGCCCTGTTCCAGAACCCGGTCGCGCTCGGCCTCCCTGGCCGGTCGGTGCGGGTGATCGCCGATGTCGTCAGCGGCGGCTATTTCGACATTCTGGGAGTACGGGCCGCCCGCGGCGCGCTCTTTCATGCCGCCCAGACCGGTGTGGACGGCGCCGGCGCACTGGCCGTGCTCAGCCAGGATTTTTTCGAACGGCAGTTCGGAGGGAATCCGGCCGTGCTCGGTACGCCCATCCTCTTGAACGGCTCCACCTTCACGGTGATCGGCGTTGCACCCGCCGGCTTTGCCGGCACCGGCGCGCTGCAAGCGCCCGACCTTTGGGCGCCGATGAGCATGCATGCCGCGCTGCTGCGCGGCCCTGTCGACTCCAATTACCTGGCGCGCAACGCACAGTTCTTCGGCGTGGTGGCCCGCCTGCGACCCGGAGCCACCCAGGAGCAGGCACGGGTGGCTGTCCGCCTGATGGGCGAGCGGCTGGCGCGCGAATACCCCAAGACCGACCGCCTCCTCACCGCCACCACGCTGCCGCTGCCGCAGACCGGCATTGATCCCAACCAGCGGCAACTGTACACGCTCGCTTTTGCCGTCCTGTTGAGCGTGGTGGGACTGGTGCTGCTCATCGCCTGTGCCAACGTGTCCGGCCTTCTGCTGGCGCGGGTGCACGGCCGCCGGCACGAGATCGCGGTCCGCATGGCGCTGGGCGCCACGCCCGGCCGGCTGCTGCGCCAGCACTTCGCCGAATCGCTGCTTTTGGGTCTGGCCGCCGGGGCCACCGGTCTGGCCCTGGCCGTCGTGGCCCAACGTGCGCTGTGGGCCTACCGTCCGGCTGCGGTCGAACGCGCGGCCATTCAGGCTGGTTGGGGCGGCCCGGTAACCTGGTTTGCCGCCGGCCTCGTCTTGTTCACCACCCTGCTGTCCGGCTTGGCGCCCGCACTGCTGGCCGCGCGTTCCCACCCGGCGCCGGTCTTGCGGACGCCCTCGGGCGATGGCGGACACCATGCCCGCCTGCGCGCCTGGTTGCTCTGCGGTGAAACGGCTTTTTCCATCACGGCGCTGATTCTTGCGGGCCTGTTCGTCGCCAGTCTGCGGCATTTGCGCGCCACCGGTGCCGGCTTCGACGCCCCCCGCCTTGCCGGCGTGCAGTTCGACGCCTCCGGCGCCGGATTTTCCTTAACCTCGGCGGACGCGCAGAGCAGGTTGCTCAACCTGGATCGCGCCCTGTTGGACCGGGTGAGCCAACTCCCCGGCGTCGTCTCCGCCACCGTGGCCGGCGGCGCACCCATGGCCGCCACCTCCGGGCGTCGCGGCTTTCGTCTGTTTGAACAGGCTGGGACCCCCGATCAAGGCTGGCGCATTGTCAATCTTGAGTCCATTTGGCCCGGTTCCTTCTTTCGTACCATGGGCATCCGCTTGCTCGCCGGGCGTGACTTTTTGCCCACCGATAACGCCCGCGCGCCGCGGGTCATGATCGTCAATCAAACCATGGCCCGCACGCTCTGGCCTGGCCAGGATGCGCTCGGGAAGCGCATCATCTTTCACGACGAGGACGCACCCACCACGGTCGTCGGCGTCGTCCACGACAGCATCTACGATTCTTTGACCGAGGGTCCGATCACCTTCGCTTATCTACCGCTGGCGCAGGAGCCCGTAACCGCGCTAGGGCTGGCGGTGCGCAGCTCGGGATCGCCGGCGGCGCTGCTGCCGGAACTCACGCGGGCTGTGGCCGAAGTCAACCCCGAGCTCGCCACCTGGCAGGCGCGAACCGCAACCACCGCGATTGCCGGCTCGCTCTGGGCGGAGCGCATGGGCGCCATCCTTCTGTCATTACTGTCGGCCCTGGCCACGTTGTTGGCGTGCATCGGCATCTACGCCGCCGCTGCCTATGCCGTCCGCCAGCGCTGGCGCGAGCTGGGCATTCGCATGGCGCTCGGCGCCACCCGCAGGCGCTTGTTTGTCTCCGTGTTGGGGGCCGGCTTGCTGCCGGTCGCCGGCGGGCTGGTGGCCGGAATCGTGGCCGCGCTGGCGCTGGGCCGGCTCTCGAGATCGCTGCTGTTCGGCGTGGGAGCCGGCAGTCCCGCCATCGTACTGGGCTATGCCATGCTGTTCGTCGGGGTGGCGATTCTGGCCTTAATGTACCCCGCCCGCACGGCCACCCGCGCGGATCCGGCGGCAGTTCTCCGGGAAACGCGCTGAATGGCGGCCGCCCTTTGCCGGCCCTAGCCGCGCCGCGAGTACGCCACCCGCCCGCCGACGATGGTGTAAACGGCGCGCCCCTGCATCTTCCAGCCGTCAAACGGCGAGTTGCGGCTCAGGGATTCGCCCCGCGCCGCCTCATACGTCCAGGTTTCGGCCGGATCGAACACGGTGATATCCGCCAGGCTCCCCGGCGCCAGGCTGCCGCCCGGCAGATGAAAGATGCCCGCCGGCGCGCAACTGAACGCCTCCACCAGCCGGGTCAGCGTCAGCTTCCCTTCCCGCACCAGCCGCAGACCCAGCGGCAGGGCCGTCTCCAGTCCGATAATGCCGAACGGCGCGCGGTCGAACTCCTGCTGCTTCTCGTGCGGCGCATGCGGGGCGTGATCGGTGGCGATGGCATCAATCGTGCCGTCGGCCAGGGCTTCCAGCACCGCCTCCCGGTCGGCGGCCGAGCGCAGCGGCGGGTTCATCTTGAAGTTGGTGTCGTAGGGCGCCATGTCCTCATCCGCCAGCACCAGATGGTGGGGCGTGACTTCGGCCGTGGCCCGTACCCCCCGCGCCCGGGCATCGCGCAGCAGGCGCACGGAAGCGGCGGTGGATAGATGGGCAATGTGGATATGCGCGCCGCTCTCTTCCGCCAGCAGCAGGTCGCGCGCCACCATCGCCGCCTCGCTGGCCCCGCTGATGCCGCGCAGCCCCAGCCGCAGCGCCACCGCCCCGGCGTGCATCGATCCTCCCGCCGACAGGTGCAGGTCCTCGGCGTGCTCGATCACCGGCACCCCCAGCATG
>DATBPS010000142.1:0-8164 GCA_036561225.1 Terriglobales bacterium | reverse complement strand
CCCTTGCCCACTTGTACGTAATAGGTGCCGGGATCGAGGCCGGAGAGCTGAAACAGACCCGCGGAGGTGGTCAGCGAGCGCAGGGGCGCTTTGCGCAGCCCCTCGGAGCGCACCTCGACCACCGCACCCGGCTGGGGACGTCCCTGCGGGTCGCTGACATAGCCGAGCAATTGTCCGCGGTCGCGGGCCACCGGGCCGGCCGCCGCATTGGCCAGGAACAACACCTCGGCGGGGGTGCGCACCGGGGCGGACGGGGCCGTCTGGGCGCCGCCGGGCAGCGCGCACAGGGCCAGCAGAATGAGGGCCGTGGTGCCGCTGCTGGTGAGTGCTGGCCGCATGGAGGCGGTTGGTATCCCTTCCCTATTGCAGGATGATGAAGTTCGACTGCGGGCTGATGGTCTGATGCCCCAAGTTGTCCGTCACGGTGATGGTAAGCCTATACGTGCTGGGGGGCAAGCTGGCCAGCGGCAGGGTCTTTTCGATGGTCAACTGGTCGGCGGCATTGCTCATGTCGGCCGAGGTCTCGGTGTGCACCAGCACGTCCTTGGAGGTGGCCAGGTCCTGAATCACGTACTTGATGGTGGCCGAGGGCTTGTGGGTGATTTTGTCGGTCTGCAGGTTATAAATCTGCAGCCAGATGCCGAGCGACTGGTCCTGCTTAAAGGCCGCCGGCGAGCCGATGCCGCCCATCACCGGGTCCACTTTGGTGTCGCCGAGGATGAACTCGCCCGTGCCCACGTTCTTGGCCGGCACCTTTTCGATGCTGTCCGCCAGGATGATGCTCGACGACCCCAGCTCGGAATCCTTGTAGGCCGGCACCACGATGGCGAACGCCCGGGTGCCCATCTTGTCGGGGCTGTTGGCGTCCTTAATGACCAGGTTCACCTTGTACCGCCCGGGCTTGAGCAGCGCCCCGTGCCAGTAGCGGGCGCTCTTGTTCACCACCGTGGGCAGCAGTTCGCTGGGCACGTTCACCGTACCGGAGTTGGTCCACTGATCGACCAGGCGGCCGGTGATGGTGGTGATGCGGCCGTAGACTTCGATCTTGCCCTGCTCGACGCTGTTGTTGTCCTTGAGCGTGATGTTGCGGTAAGCCACCTGCAGGGTGATGGGCACCAGCACGGTGTCATCGGTGATCTTGACGAAGTCGGTGCGGGCGTTGAAGGGCAGCAGGCTGTAGTTGATGTTGTGGTCCACCACGGCCGCCAGATCCTTGTACTCGATCTTGGGCGGGGCGAAGACCTTGGCCAGCGTCTCGATGCGGCTGAACTCGTTGGTGGAGGCGGTCATCAGGGTGTCGCCCGGCATGGTGGTGCCGTCGTTGCGCTGGAAGCGGTCGGACTTGTTCACATCCCCGAACGACTCGCCCAGGGTCAGGCCGGCGCCGGGTACATGCAGCAGCGCGTCCTTCTCGCCCGGATCAATGGTCAGATGAAATTCGCCGCACTGGCAGGTGTCGACGAACTCCAGGGTGATGTTGGTGCCGATGCCGGGCAGGTAGTTGTAGGTCCAATCCTCGAAAGGATAGACGGTGGTGGAGCCGCCGCCTTCCTCGAAGCTGCGGTCATAGGGCCCGCCGCCGTCGTGGTCGTTCTCCACGTCCGGCTTGCCCCAGGTGATGTAGATGCGCCCGCGGTCGGTCTTCCACCCCGGCACGCCCGAACCATAGTGCTGGTTGGCGTAGGCGAAGCGCTGGTAATAGTCTTCCTTATAGGAGTTGTAGGGCGAGTCGGGGTCGGGGTTGCGGCGGCGCCAGAAATTCTCGATGAAGGCTTCGCGCTCATCCTCGTTCTGCAACTGCAGGAAGGCCTGCCGCTCCTCATCGCTAATGATGTAGGCGACATCCTCGTTGAGCCACTTCTTGTCTTCCGGGTTGAGCTCTTTCTCCAGTTCCTTCTGCTGCTGCTTGCGCTGTTTGTCCGTGAGCGCGTGCTTGGGCGGAGGCACAGCCTGCTGTTGTGGAGCGGGGCGGGGCGAAACGCTGGAAGAAGAGGAGGAAGAGGGCGATTGCGCCGTGGCCAGACCGGAACACAGCAGCGCGGCGGCCAGCGGGGTGAGCCAGAATGCGTAACGGGAAGCCATAGGCGCAACGGGCAAGCGAGCCGCCCGCAACCGACCGTAATTCCTTGTAGTTATGGTAGTCGCGGCGCGGTTTTTGGTCAAGGAATAATGAACTTGGCCGGGGCCGTCCGCGTACCCACAAATTCAGATATTCTGGGAAGACGGGTAGTCAGGTTGCGACCAAGTCTATGAGTTCGACCAAGAAGCTCATTATCTTCATTGTCATGGTGGTGGTGCTGGGGGGTGTGGTGGCGGTATCGCTCACCCAGCAGAGCCGCGACCGGGTCACGGTGCAGACCGCCCGCGCCCAGCGCCAGACCATTGCCTCGATCGTCACCGCCAGCGGCCAGATCACCCCGCAGACCTACGCCGACATCAGCCCGAACAACGTCGGCCAGATCACCGATCTGTATGTCAAAGAGGGGGACCACGTTAAGGCCGGGCAACTTTTGGCCAAGCTGTGGAACGTGCAACAGGCGGCCCAGGTCTCTGGGATGCAGGCCGGGTTGAAGACCAGCGAAGCCAACCTGGCCGCCCAGCAGGCCGCCCTGGGCACCGCCCACGCCAATGTGGCCCGTGACACTGCCCAGCTCTCCCAGGTGACTCAGGACTGGCGCCGCACCCAGGCGCTCTACGAAGACAAACTGCTGGCCCGCTCTGACTTCGACACCAAGCAGGCGGCCTACAAGACCGCCCAGGCGCAATTGCAGGTGTCGGAAGCGCAGCTGAAGCAGACCACCGCCCAAGTGTCGAGCCTGGAGGCGCAGATCCACCAGGCACAGGCCAACCTGAAGTCGTCCGAGGACGCCCTCAGCCGCACCGAGTTCCGCAGCCCGCTGACCGGTATCGTCACCTACCTGCCGGTGCATGTGGGCGACACGGTGGTGATGGGCATTCAGAACTCACCCGGCAGCGTGATTATGCGCGTGGCCGACATGTCGGTGGTCACGGCCGAGGTGATGGTGGATGAGTCCGATATCGCCAACGTCAAGGTGGGCCAGCCCACCAGCATCACCATTGACGCCTTTGGCGACCAGAACTTCGCCGCCCACGTCACCGAAGTCGGCGATACGGCCATCCTGCGCTCGACCGGGGCGGCGGCCACCGGCGACACCGGCTCGCAGCAGGCCAAGGACTTCAAAGTGGTGGTAGTGCTGGACAATCCGCCCCCGGACATCCGTCCCGGCCTCTCCTGCACGGCCAAAATCACCACCGCCACCGCCGCCAACGCCATCACCGTGCCCTTACAAGCGGTGGTGGAGCGTAACCCCAGCCAGCTGGCCGTCGTTGATCCTAATGCGCCCCCGAAAGCGGTGAGCGCCACGGCCAAGAAGGAGACGCCTGTGCAGGGATTCTTTGTAGTCCCGGCGGGCGGCGACACGGCCGTGTTTGTGCCTGCCGCCACCGGCGTCGCCGGCGTGGACCAGGTCCAGGTGCTGAACGGGATCAAACCGGGTGACGAGGTCGTCACCGGGCCCTACACGGCCTTGCGGACACTGGCCAACCACGCCAAGATAAAGGTGGACAACTCGCTGCTCGCCCAGGCCGCCGCGGCCACGAGCAGCAGCAGCAACAACTAACCGTCCGCCTGGAACCCGACATGCCCACCGCGCCCACTCTCAGCGAACCCGAAGCCACCTCCGTCAAGCCCGCCGCCGATGTGATCATCCAGACCCACGATCTGTGGAAGATCTACCAGATGGGCACGGAGCAGGTGGCCGCCCTGCGCGGGGTATCCATCTCGATCAAGCGCAACGAGTACGTGGCCATCATGGGCCCGTCGGGATCGGGCAAGAGCACGCTGATGAACCTGATCGGCGCCCTCGACTCGCCCACCAAGGGTCAGTACTGGCTCAACCACCAGCTGGTGAGCGAGCTGGACGACGACCAGTTGGCGCACATCCGCAATCACGAGATCGGCTTCGTCTTTCAGACCTTCAACCTGCTGGCGCGCGCCAGCGCGCTGCACAACGTGGAGTTGCCGCTCATCTACGCCGGGACGAGCGCCCCCGAGCGCGCCACGCGCGCCCTGGAGGCGCTGCGCAAGGTGGACCTGGTGGACCGGCGCGACCACAAGCCGAACGAGATGTCGGGCGGCCAGCGGCAGCGGGTGGCGATCGCCCGCGCGCTGATCAACAACCCCAGCATCCTGCTGGCGGACGAACCCACCGGCAACCTCGACTCCACCACCAGCAAGGAGATCATGGGGCTGATGGACAAGCTGTGGGAGTTGGGCAACACCATCGTGCTGGTGACCCACGAAGCCGACATCTCCGAGTACGCGCACCGCGTCATCCACATCCGCGATGGCCAGGTGGCGCGCGACGAACCCACCCGGCGCGGCCATGAACAGGCGCCGCGCAAACCCCAGCTGTAAGCCCCCCTGTGCCCCTGCGCGAAGCGATTCTGCTGGCTCTCGACACGCTGTGGGCGCACAAGCTGCGCAGTTTCCTTACCCTGCTGGGGATCATCATCTCCATCTGGACGCTGGTGGCGGTGGTGTCGCTGGTGCAGGGGGTGAACCAGTACGTGGGGGAAAAGATCGCCGGTCTGGGCTCCAACACCATCTCGGTGCAGCAGTACAGTCTGGAGGACATGACCGACCAGTCCCGCTTCCGCCAGGCGCAGCGGCGGAACAAGCGGATCACCATGGACGAGTATGACTACCTGCGCGACCACATGAAGCTGGCGGCGCAGGTGGCCGCCGGCGACGGCCGCACCAGCGGCACCATGCTCAAGGCCGGGGACCGCTCGATGACCGATGTGTCCGTCCAGGGCGTGACCGCCAACCAGGCCGACTTCGCCACCTGGAAGATCCTCGTCGGCCGCTTTCTCACCCCCGATGATGTCAGCCATGAGCGCCCGGTGGCCTTCATCGGCGCCGACCTCGCCAACCAGCTCTTCCCCGGTTCCAACCCCATTGGGCAGAGCCTGAACATTGACGGCCACCTCTACCAGATCATCGGCCAGGCCACCGCGCAGGGGAACGTCTTCGGACAATCGCAGGACAGCTTCGTGAACATCCCGCTGACGCTGTTCCGCGATCTCTACGGCACCCAGGATTCGCTCGAGGTCTCCATCAAGGCCCCCGACACGGCGCTGCTGGCCGCCAGCGGCGATGAGGCGCGGGTGCTGATGCGCAGCCTGCGCCACCTCAAGTATCAGGACGAAGACAACTTCGGCATCATCGGCGCGGATTCGCTGATGGCCCTCTTCCACCAGCTCACCGGGGTCATCGCCGGGGTGATGATCGGGGTGAGCGCCGTTTTCCTGGTGGTCGGCGGGATCGTCATCATGAACATCATGCTGGCGGCGGTCACCGAGCGGACGTACGAAGTGGGCATCCGCAAGGCGCTGGGGGCCAAGCGCAAGGACATCCTCTCGCAGTTTCTGGTGGAGGCGGCGGTGCTGTCCTCGGTGGGCGGGCTGATCGGCATCCTGCTGGCCTGGATCTTCACCCTGCTGGCCTCCAGCTTCACCCCGCTGCCGTTCTCGCTGCCCTGGCTGGCGGTGGCGGCGGCGTTCTTCATCTCCACCGCGGTGGGGCTGTTCTTCGGCATTTACCCGGCCCACAAGGCGGCCAAACTGGAGCCCATCGCGGCGCTGCGCGCGGAGTGAACCATGGCGGCCCACGTTAAAGAGAATCTCGCCCTGGCCTTCGACACGGTGCGCACCCACAAGCTGCGCTCGGCGCTGACGGTGCTGGGGGTGTTCGTGGGCACGGTGACGCTGATGGCCATCGGCAGCATTCTCACCGGGATGAACCGCACCGTGGTGGATCAGATCGAGAGCTTCGGCACCAACACCGTCTTCGTGTACAAGTTCGCCCCGGGCATCCACCTCGGCCGGCTGTCGCGCGAGGAGCGGATGCGCAAGCCGATCAGCGACGAAGACATCACCGCGGTACGCGAGTCCTGCGGCGCCTGCATGGCGATCAGCGCCCAGGCCATTCCTTCCGGGGCGTTCGGGCCGCCGGGCAGCGGCAGCTACAACGCCCGCACCTCCGGCCATGAAGTGGACGGGCTGCAGTTCACCGGCAACGACCCCAACTTTCCGCAGGCCACCAACCAGGCGCTGCAGGAGGGGCGTTTCTTCACCCCCCTGGAAGACGAGCACCGCGACAATGTGGTGGTGGTGGGCCACTCCGTCTCCGACGCGCTCTTCCCCAACCAGGACCCCATTGGCAAGGAGTTCCAGATCAACGGCACCACCTTCCGCCTGATCGGCGTCTTCGCTCCGCGCAAGGGGGCGGGGCCCAACCAGCAGGACCTGTCCGCCCGCATCCCCTTCCATACTTTTGAGAAGCTCTATCCCGCCGAACGCGAGCACTCCATCGCCGCCCAGGCGCGCCCCGGGATGCTCTCCATCGCCGAGGATCAGATCCGCATGGCGCTGCGCCGCTCGCGCCGCGACAAATGGGGGGCGGAAGACAGCTTCGGGATGGCCACCGCCGACAGCATCATCGGCCAGTTCCACGACATCACCAGCCAGGTGGCGCTGGTGATCGTGGCGGTGGCTTCGATCGGCATGCTCATCGGGGGCGTGGGGGTGATGAACATCATGCTGGTATCGGTGACCGAGCGCACCCGCGAGATCGGCATTCGCAAGGCGATCGGCGCGCGCCGCGCCGACATCACGCAGCAGTTTCTCAGCGAAGCCATCTTCCTCACCGGGGTGGGCGGCCTGCTGGGCATAATCGGCGGCTGGCTGATCAGCGAGCTGATCAAAGTCGCCGTGCCCTCGCTGCCCAGCTCCGTGCCCCTGTGGTCGGTGCTGGCCGGCTTTGGCATCTCGGTGGCCATCGGCGTCTTCTTCGGGCTCTTCCCGGCGGTCAAGGCGGCCAAGCTCGACCCGGTCGAAGCGCTGCGCTACGAGTGACGGCGCGGCGGGCCGTAGCTGTTGGCTCTTAGCTGTTGGCCGCTGTAGCTCTTGGCTCTTAGCTGTTGGCCGCCGTAGCTCTTGGCTCTTAGCTGTTGGCTGTTAGGAAAAACGGGGTCGGATGACCGGACGGGGCTCTGAGGCCGGTGGGCTTTTCCTAGCAGCCGATAGCGATAAGCGCCGCGGCGCGCTGTAGCTCTTGGCTCTTAGATGTTGGCCGCCGTAGCTCTTGGCTCTTAGCTATTGGCTCTTAGGAAAAGCCGGGTTGGACGACCGGACGGGGCTCTGAGGCCGGTGGGCTTTTTCTAGCCGCCGATAGCCCCGTGGAGTGGGGGGCGCGCCGTAGCTCTTGGCTGTTGGCTGTCGTGCCCCGGCGGCGTCAAGGCCGCAGGCGGGCGGGTGACGGGGCGGTCGCCACTGCCACCCACTGCCCGGCCGCAGCGCGCCGGAAAGTCACCCGTAGGCCTGTCCTGGCCTCCCACGCGGACGGCGGGGCTGCGGGGGTGTAAGCAAAGTAACGCTGCGCCCAGCGCTGCCACAGCGGCCAGCGCGCCCAGTCGTCGCCGGGCTGGTAGTCGCGGCTATAGAGGTAGAGCAGGCGCGGCGGGTCGCCCAGGTGCATCAGCGTGTCGGGGGTGAAGTCGGGGAGGCGCCGCACCGGCAGCGGCCGCGTGACGTAGCCCAACTCGGGCCGGGTCAGTTCGTCGGTGGCCGGCCAGGCGGTATAGATCGGCCCGGGCAAAGGCATGGATTCCAGCTCGCGCGCCGCCGCCTGGTGCAAGCGCACGAACTGTGCGTAGGCGAGGTTGTCTTCATAGGGAAACGGATATGGCGGGTTCCAGAACCATCCCGCCACCAGCCAGGCCGCGCACCCGGCAGCCCACAGGCCCGGCTTGGGCAGCCGTATCAGCCACTCCGCCAGCGCAATGTAAAACAGCGCCAGGGCCGGCAGCAGATACCGCGCTAGCACGGCGCCGCCGACCAGCGCATGAAAAGCCAGATAGGCCCCCATAATCGCCCACCACACGCCAGGCACACGGCTACGCGGCTTCCCTGCCCCCCACCATGCCACCAGAGCCAACAGCGTCAGCAGACCGGTGCCGTCGTAGATCGCCAACTGCCAACTGCGGCGCAGCAGTGCCAGTCCGATGCGCGGCAACGAGGCGGCGGTGGAGGAGAGGTTGTAGGCAAAGTACTGCGGGTTCCCGAACCAGTAGCCGGTGTG
>DATBPS010000141.1:0-9579 GCA_036561225.1 Terriglobales bacterium | reverse complement strand
CGGCGGCGGGCTTCCTGGACGAGGGCCAGCATCTTGCCCAACTCGTCGGCAACGGCGCGCTTGTTGGCCTCCATGGCGGCGCGGTTCTGGGCGGGGGCGTTGGCCAGGATGGCGTTGAACTGGCTGGCGCGGATGTGTTCGCTGCCGGCCGAGATGACCACCGGGTCGGCGCTGGCGGCGGCGGGCGGCTTGGGCGCGGCCTGCGCGGCAAGGGCAGCCGCGGCGACGCCGGCGGCCAGAGGGAGGGCGAGAAGCTTCATGCCTAAATTACAGCACGAAACGGAGGTAAGTGGGGGCGGTGGATACTCCACACCTGACTTGGGTCGCTCCCTACGGTCGCTCGGCGCCGTGCCTTCGCTCCCCGGCAGCGGGCGCCCGCTCTGTTCAGGGCGCCTCCGAGCTGCCGCGAGGGGCGGCGCGGAGCATCAATCGGCCAGGCCCATCACAAACGCCAGGGCGACATCGAGGCGGGCGAGGTCGTTTTGCGCCAATCTCCCCACTCGCGCGGCCACACGCGAGCGGCGCACGGTGACCGGCTTATCCGCCATGATCTGGCTTGGAGAATGGAGCCCATTGGCGGGCGTCGGGGCGATCGTCAGGCGAAATACGGAGGGCGGGGCGAGATCTGTGGTCAATTGGCAAACCACTACCGACTCGTGGGTGGCGGGCAGGGCGTCGGTCTGGATGATCACCGCGGGGCGGGGCTTGCCGTAATCGCCTGACGCCGCCACTATGACAACGTCACCGCGGCGCATGGTCAGGAAGGGTCAGGCTGGTCAAATTCCGATACGGCTTCGATCCAGCGCATAGAACGTTCCTCATCGGCGCGGTCGAGAGCCGCCACGTGCCGCGCAATGCGACGGCGCACCGCCGGAAGGCGGGCGTCCGGCACCAGCAGGCGGAGTTCGCGCAACCCTTGCGCGCGACGCCGATGGCGCAGGGCCTTCATCCGTTCCGCGGCGGTGGCCATGACATGATTGTAACGCGTTACGTTGATTGGCGTGGGGCCGACGACCCCACAGGGGCCGCCAGTGGTAAAATAACGGTGCAATTCACGCCGCAGCCGGAGAGGTGGCCGAGTGGTTGAAGGCGCGCGCCTCGAAAGCGTGTGTACCTTAACGGGTACCGGGGGTTCGAATCCCTCCCTCTCCGCCATCGCTCCCGCGGGTTAATCGCTGTAATTGGACGCGAACGCTAATCGGTTCGAGTGCCGCGTTTGCGGAGGAAGAAGGACTGGACGATTTCGCCGCAGGCGGGGGCGCAGACGCCGGGGGTGACGGCGAAGCGGTGGTTGAGGGCGGGGTGGGCGGCGAGCGAGGGGGTGGAGCGCAGGGCCCCGGATTTGGGTTCGTCGGCGCCATAGACGAGGCGGGCGATGCGGGCCTGGATCAATGCGCCGACACACATCAGACAGGGTTCGATGGTGACGTAGACGGTCGCGCCCAGCAGGCGGTGGTTGCCGGCGCGCCATGCGGCTTCGCGCAGGGCGACGATTTCGGCGTGGGCGCTGGGGTCCACATCCAGCAAGGTGCGGTTGTAGCCGCGGCCGAGCAGGTCCCCCGATGCGGCAAGGACCACCGCGCCGATGGGCACCTCGCCCGCCAGCTCGGCGGCGCGGGCCAGATCCAGGGCGGCCAACATCCATTGCTGATCGAGTTCTTCCGGAGGCAGCTTCACGCGTACTTCAGCCAGCGTAGCAGCTCGGGCAGCGTGGGACGCTTGCCGGTCATCAGGATGCCGACGCGGTAGATCTTGGCGGTGATCTTGGTGCAGAGCCAGAAAGTCGCAAGGCAGAGGGCGAAGCTGGCCAGCACCTGCCACACGGGCGGGTTGGAGACGGCCACGCGCGTGACCATCAGCACCGGGGCAAAGAAGGGGACGAACGACAAGACCACGCTGAGCCAAGTGGTGGGGTTGGCCATAACGTAGAAGGCGAGATAGTAGCCAACCATGAGGACGATGGTCAAGGGCAACTGCGTCTGCTGCGCTTCCTGTTCGCTCGACACCACCGAACCGATGGCGGCGTAGATGCTGGCGTAGAGGAGGAAACCGGCGATGAAGAAGAGCAGGAAGCAGACATAGAGCCAGGAAGCGTCGTGGGGCATGTACTGCGTCCAGTTGATGCCGGCGGCCTGCAACATGGTCAAGCCATAGGCCACGAACAGACCGAGGCAGATTCCCCAAACGGCGAGCTGCACCAGCGCGGTGGCGACCACGCCGAGAATTTTGCCGAGCATGAGCGAGAAGGGGTCCACGGCCGAGAGCAGAACCTCGGAGATGCGGGTGGTCTTCTCCTCCGTCACGGCGCGCATGACCACCACGCCGTAGAGCAGCATCACCAGATAGAGGGCGGAGATGAGGACGATGGCGAGGATGGCCGTCTGGCCGTTGTCGCGGCTGTCGCCGGTGGCCGACACCTTGAGCTGGTTGAGATCGAAGCTGCCGGCCATGCTGTCGAGTTGGGCCGTGGGGATGCCGGCGGCCAGCATGCGGGCACGGTTCACGGCCTGACGCAGTGAGCTGGAGAGATCAGCACGCACCGCGAAGGCGGCGGCGTTGCGGGCATGGTACTGGGCGGTACGGCTGGTGAGCACGTCGGCGGGGATGACCAGATAGCCGTCGAGAGACTTGTGCAGCACCCGCTGGCGGAGGCTCTCCTCGGTTTGCGGCAGGGCGGCGGCGGTGGATTCCACCTGTGTGAGGTGGAAGCGGGAACCGCCATCCGTGGCCGCCTGGGCGGTGCTTTTGGTGATGACCTGGTTCAGTTCGGGATACAGGCTTTGCGACAAGTCCACCACGGCGATGTTGCTGGAGACATTCTGGCTGGCCTGCACGATCTGATACTCGAGGAAGAGGAAGCCGGCCGCCAGCAGCGGAATGCCGAAGGTGAAGAAGACGAAGCCCTTGGTGCGGGTGCGGGTGAGCAGCTCGCGCTTGATGACGGTGAGAATCTTCATGAGGGGCCAGGATTCAGGATGAGAGGTCGGGATTCAGGATGAGGGGTCAGGATTCGGGATGAGGGGTCAGGATTCAGGGGTTAGGGCTCAGGCAGACGCGGAGGCGGGAACGGAGGTCGAGGCAACCGTGTCCAGGAAGATTTGGTTGAGGCTGGGTTCGAGTTGTTCGAAACGGGTGATGACCAAGCGGGGGGCGAGGAAGCGCATGATCTCGGCAACCGATTGCGGAGACTGGGCGTCGGGGCGGAGCTTGAGCTCGGCGTAGTTGCCGAAGTCTTCGGCACTGGCGACGCCGGGCGCCTGGCGCAGGATAGCGGGGTCGCCGGTGTAGTCCACACGCAGGGTGGATTTGCCGGTGGCGGCGCGGAGGTCGGAGAGGCGGCCGTCGAGCACCTTATGGCCCTTGTTGATCAGGCAGACGTGGTCACAGAGGCGTTCGGCCTCCTCCATGCGGTGAGTGGAGAGCAGGATGGTTTTGCCCTTGGCCCGCTGCTCGAGCAGAATATCGTTGAGCAGGTTGGCGTTGACCGGATCCAGGCCGCTGGAGAACTCGTCCAGAATCAGGATGGGCGGATCGGCGATGACGGCGGCGATGAACTGAATCTTCTGCTGCATGCCCTTGGAGAGATCGTTTACTTTCTTGTCGGCCCAGGCGCCCAGTTCAACCCTCTCCAGCCAGCGGGTGACGCGGCCTTTGGCCTCGCTCTTCGGGACACGCTTGAGCTCGGCCAGGAACTCGAGCTGCTCGCCGACCTTCATCTTCTGATACAGGCCGCGTTCCTCGGGGAGATAGCCGATCTGGTCCTTGGTGTGATCGCCGACAGGCAGGCCGTGAATATGAATCTGGCCGCTGTCGGGCAGCAGGATGGCCACCATCATGCGGATACTGGTGGTTTTGCCCGAGCCGTTGGGACCGAGAAAGCCGTAGACCGCGCCGGTGGGGACGGTGAGGCTCAGGTTCTCGACGGCGCGGACATCACCGTAGGATTTGTGAATGGCTTCGCAGACGATGGCGGGAGAAGATGAAGCTGACATACGTCTTGGTGATGATAGGTCAATCGGGTGATGTCTGCAATAACCCGAACCTTTTGCCGTATCCGGTGAGTTCCAGATAGCCCATGCCGCCGGTGGAGATCCACACTGCACCTTCCCAGTAGTTGACGCCGATGGCGGGGTCGCGGACCTCCTGGTCGTCGAGCAGCGGCTGGACTTCAAAGTGCAGGTTGAGGCGGGGGATGGAGACGCGCCAGGCGACGGGGTAATCGTGCCAGCGGCGAAGCGGGGTCATCTGGAAATCGGAGGCGGTGAGGGCGACCTGCGGGCCAGTGCGCGGACGCCAGGTGCCGGCTGAGTGCGGATCGCGGCGTCCGTCGGTGAGTCGCAGGTTGAAGAGCATGAGGTCGCCCAGGGGCAGGTGCAGGCCCATCCAGTCCCAGCCCTGTTGGTCAGCGGCCAACTGGTTGGTCGCGAACTCGTGATCCATCCAGGTGAGCCCCTGGACGGGGGCACCGAGCACGCTTCCCTGCACCGAGACATGAGGGAAAGAGTAATAGTACGAGGCCTGGCCCGGGGACGGGCCTTTCTGGCTCCATCCGTTGATGCCGTTGAGCATGCGCGGGCCGGGGGTCAGTGAAAGGTCGAGGTTCATGTCGGCCCAGACGGCGTGGAGATGGCGGGGGCCGGAGGCGTCGAAATCGGCCTGCCAGTTTTCATTCCATAGCTCGAAGCCACCGGCGATGGGCTTGATGCCCGCCTGTTGCCAGTTGCCGCGGCGGGCACGGGTGTGAAGCAGGAAGCGATGGCCCGCGGCATCGGTGATGGTGAAGTGGGTGAAGTAGAGTTGGCGATCGAGGGGTGTGTCCGGGGCGGGGGAGACGCGGAAGTAGGTCAGCTCGAAACCATATTGCCGGCCGTTTACAGAGCGCAGGTTGCCGGTGAAGTACCACCATTCGGTGGAGTAATTCGGATGGGCGAAGTCGTCGGCGGGAAAATGCCACTGGTAACCGGGGGTCGCCAAACGAAAGCTCGGCGCTGAAGCAAAGAGGAAGAGACCCAGGAGGGCGGCGGCGAAGCGCATCATTCGGCCTCCAGCGCGGCGGGGGTGGCGTGGCGTCGGGCGGCGCGGGCCGGCAGGGTGGCGGCGGCGACCGTCGCCACCCAGACGGCGGCGGAGGCGAGCAGGAGAAACGCCACCGGCGGATGAAGCTGGATCGTCCAGCCGAATGACTGGACGTTAATCACCCTTACCAGGATGTAGGCGAGGGCCATAGCCATGCCCCATCCGATGGCCAGGGCGAGCAGGGCGACGACGCCCGCTTCCGCCAGGAGGAGGCGGCGAATCTGGGTGCGGGTGGCGCCGAGGAAGCGCAGGATGGCGAACTCGCGGGCGCGCTCCAGAACCACGGCCAGCAATGTATTCCCCACCCCCAGGATGGCGACGAGCAGGGTGATGATTTCGAGGGCGTAGGTGATGCGGAAGGTCTGATCGAAGACCCCGAGCGCCTGACGGCGCAGGGTGGCGTTGTCGAGGAAGGTCAGCGCGCCGGGGAGATGCTGCTGCAGTTGCAGATGGAGCAGGTCGGGGGTGACACCGGCGGCGGCATCAAAGCCGAGTTCGGTGGGGGTCGGTGGGCCGAAGCCCTGGGTGAAGGTGGCGGGGTCCAGGGTGAGCAGGCCGCGATCGCTGGAGTAGTCGTAGAAGACGCCCGAGACGCTTAGCGACAGCGGCCGGTTGGGGGTTTCCAGCGTGAAGCGATCGCCGGGCCAGAGGCGGAAGCGGCGGGCGAAGGGTTCGGAGACGATCACCTGCCCGGGGCCCCCGGCGAGGAAGCGGTAGCGGGGTAGCGCGGCCGCACCGCGCAGCGACCAGCGGGTATTGATGGTGATGGGCTGTTGGCGGAAGGTCCAGGGTTGGGTGTGGCTGGCGGCGACTGAGGCGGCGCCGGGAACCGTGGTGGCGGCGGCGAGGACAGCCGGCGGGAGGGGCACGGGGTGATTGCGATCCCAGTCGGCGGCCTGGACGAAGACGTCGTTCTGCAACTGCTGCGCCAGCCAGAGGTTCACCGTCTGACGGAAGCTGCCCACCATGATGGCCACGCCCAGCATGACGCCGATGGCGGTGGCCACGGCGATGACCAGAATGGCGGTACGGCGGAGAGCGCCGGCGAGCGAAGCCGCGGCCAGGCCGGAAAGGGTGTGATGGCGGCGGAGCAGAACGCGGCGCAAAGGAGGAAGGATGTGGGCCAGTATCCAGGGAGTGAGCGCGGCCCAGGCGAGCACGGCGGTGAGCGCAGCGGCGAAGCCGAACCAGGGCTGATGATGTACGGCGGGGAGTCGCGCGAAGGCCACGGTGGCGGCGGCGAGGACAAGCGAGGCGGGCCATCCCCAGGCGGCGCGGGCGCGGACGGCGGCTTCGGCGGCGCCGGGCCGGAGCACGGTGGCCGGGCGGAGGCCGGCCGCCTGGCGGGCCGGCGCCCAGGCGGCGAGCAGTCCGGCAGCGAGAGCGAGGCCGAGGCCCCAGAGCCAGTCGGAGGAGGCCAGGAAAGCCATGGGACGAGCCACAGCCGCGCCGGGAACGTAGAGGCTGGCGACGGTGCGCTGCACCAGGGTCAAGGCACGGCTGGCGATGAGCCATCCCAGCAGCACGCCGCCCGCGCCGCCGACCAGCGCCAGCGCCGCGCCTTCAGCGAGAAAGAGACGCAGCAGGGAGCGGCGCGATGCCCCGAGGGCGCGCAGGGTGGCGATGGCGAGACGGCGGCGAACCACGGAGATGGAGACGGTGTTGTAGATGAGGAACAATCCCACCAACAGGGCGACGTAGCTGAGCGCTGCCAGATTGGCGCGAAAGGCGGCGAGCATCTGCGCCTGATTCGCGACCTGGGCCGACGGCGCCGATACTGTGTCGGCGGCGGGAATCGCCCGCTGCAGGCGCGCCGCCAGCGCGTCTGCTTTGCCGGCCGTGGTGACCCGGAGCCCGTCGAAGGTGGGGGCGGCGTTGGGCTCGAAGGCCTCCAGGGCATCGGGTAGATCGAGCAGAGCGAAGTCGCCGGACGGGGCCGGAGCCACCGTGAAGGCGTGAAGGCGGCCGGAGAGTGCGAGGCGCAGAGTGTCGCCCGAGTGAAGGGAGTGGCGGGTGAGATAGTCGTGGGGAACAAGTAGTAGAGGCGGATACCCCACACCTGACTGGGATTGCTCCGCGGAGAGAGCGATTCCGCGTTGACTGGCCTCGGCCACCAGGTCGAGTCCAAGTATGTCGAGAGCATCGTGGTGCTCGGGATCGTAGGCGCGACGATGAAGGAAGGGTAAGATCTCCGCTTCGGCGTTCAGGGGAAAAAGCCGCGGCAGCAGTGTTGCGGGGATGGGGGCGGGGCCGGTGACCAGCAGATCGGCGCCGTTAGCCAGCACCGCGGTAGTAGAGGCAAACGACGCGACGGCGGCGCGATTGGCAATTCTTATGGCAATGACCACCGCGACCCCGAGGGCGATGGCGACCAGGCTCAGGAGGGTGCGCCCGAGGTCGTGCCGCAGAGGGCGGGCGATGAGGGCGCGGAAAAACATTATGCGGGGGCGGCGCCCAGTACGCCATCGCCCAGGTAGAGAGTGCGGTCGGCGTGGCGGGCGGCTTCGGCACTGTGGGTCGCCAGCACCACCGCGCTTCCCTGCTCGCGGCTGAGCTGGTGGAGCAGGTCAATCACCACGGCGGCGGCGGTGGTATCGAGATTGCCGGTGGGTTCGTCGGCCAGCACCAGACGGGGGGCGTGGATGAGGGCGCGGGCCACCGCCACGCGCTGCGCCTCCCCGCCGGAGAGTTGGTTGGGGAACGAGGGAAGTTTTGCGGTAAGCCCCACGCGCGCGGCGGCGGCGGCCACCCGCTCAGGCACGTCGGCGGAGGAGGAGAGCCAGAGCGGGACGGCAAGATTCTCGGCCACGGTGAGGGTGGGGAGCAGATGAAAGGCCTGAAAGACGAAGCCGAGAGTGCGGCGGCGCAGCAGCGTGAGGGCGTCGTCGGAGAGGGTGGCGGTGTTGTGGCCGTCGAGGTAGATGACGCCGGAGGAAGGCACGTCCATGCCGCCCAGCAGGTTGAGCAGCGTGGTTTTGCCGCCGCCGCTGCGGCCCATGATGGCCACAAACTCGCCGGGGGTGACCGCCAGCGTCACCGACCGCAGAGCCTCGGTGGCGGCGGCGCCGGCGCCGTAGCGCTTGCTCACCGCTTCGGCTCTGACCACCGGCCCGGGCTGCGGGTTAGTGCCTGCCACAAAGACCGGACTTGAGTTGCTCAAACTGCGGCGAGTCGTCGCGGTAAGGCGGATGGGCGCCGAGCTGAGAAATCTCCTCCTCAATCGCCGCCCGGCGATTGCCGGGGTTGGGGTGGTCGGAGAGGAACTGCAGGGACTGGCTGCCGCCCTGGGCTTCCAGCGTCTCGAAGAACTGCACCATCTGGCGGGGATCGTAGCCGGCGGCGTTCATCACCTGTGCGCCCAGGGCATCAGCCTGGCTCTCCATGTCGCGGGAATACTTCAGGAAGACGCCGCCGACCACCATCTGTGCGCCCAGGTTGGCGATCTGCGCGGCCGCGCCGCTGCCGGCGACGCCCCCGAGAATGGCCAGCGGGACCTGCGCCAACTGCTGCTTGGAGGCGATCGAGGTAGAGTGGCGCAGAGCCACGTGCGATTCCTCATGCGCCACCACACCCGCCAACTGGGCTTCGTTGGCGGCGGCGCAGACCGCGCCCACGTTGACGAAGATGGGGCCACCAGGAAGCGCGAAGGCGTTGATCTCCTTCTGGTTGACGAAGTGGAAGTTGAAAGGAAACTGCGGACCGGGCATATGCTGCGCCAGCTTGTCGCCCAATTGAGTCAGGTAGTGGGCCGCGCTGGAGTTGTGCAGCATGGGAAGCTGCTTCTCGGCCTGCGCGGCGGCCTGCTTGCCGACTTCAACGTCGGTTTGCGGCGAGTACATGTTCCAGGGCGGGTTGTAGTAGCTGGCACCGCCGTTGGGCGCTTGCACCGAAGCCCTGGGTGGGCCGCCGCCGGCACTGCACGCGGCCAGCAGACCGCCGAGGATGACGACGAGGCAGGCGAGCGGGCGGGAACGCCGAGGGAGCATGACCCCATTTTAGATGAGGGGTGAGGAATGGGGGTTCAGATGGCCCAGCGAAGCAACTGCGCGCCGGCTGTATAGCCGGCGCCGACGGCGGCCAGCAGGACCAGGGCGTTGGGGTGGAGGAGGCCCTGATCCTGGGCGTCCTTCATGGCCAGGGGAATGGTGGCGGCGGTGGTGTTGCCGTATTTGTTGATATTGACCAGCACCTTCTTCGGGTCGAGGCCGAGGCGCTCGCCGGTGGACTGAATGATGCGCAAATTGGCCTGATGAGGAATGAAGCAGTCGAGATCGGCGGCGGTGTAGCCGTTGCGTTCGAGCACCGTCTGGCAGATCTCGTACATCTTGAGGACGGCGTACTTGAAGACCGACTGGCCTTCCTGATGGACGAAGTGTTCACGGTGGGCCACGGTCTCGGCGCTGGCCGGGCGGCGGCTGCCGCCGGCGGGCATGTAAAGGCTGGTGCCGCCCATGCCTTCGATCTGGTGGTGAAAGTCGAGCAGGCCGAAGGGCTCATCCGGAG